>CAYOLL010000266.1:0-6579 GCA_964404765.1 uncultured Gemmatimonadota bacterium
ACAAACACGGTACGATGAGCAGCTTTGCTAAAAACGGCGCGACGTCCAACTGGGTGGCGGCCACCAACGGCGTCAGCGGCACGACGCCGGCGCCGCAGCCGGAAATCGCCTTGCTTGGCGGCCTGACCGCCATCGCCGACGGCGATACCGTTACCGTCGCGGCGGATAGCGCCTTTTTTGGCAACGTCATCTTCGGCCAATCGCTTATGCGCACTTTCAAGATCAAAAATACCGGCACGGACACGCTGCATATCTCGAATGTAACGATCAGCGGCACGAGCGAGTTCGCCGTCACAACTTCACCCAACGGCAATGTCGCCCCTGGCGATTCGACTACGTTCCGGGTGCGCTATCAACCCACGGCGACTGGTGCGGATACGGCCAAAGTGCGCGTCTGGAGCGATGATTGTGATGAAGGGACGTATGACTTTGCCGTGAGCGGGACGGGCATTCTTTCGACGCCAAACGCGCCGACCAATCTGTTCGCCTACGGCGCGTATCGTCTCAACCCGCCGCAAATCCAACTGAACTGGACGGATAATTCGACGGACGAGACCGGCTTTGTCATCGAACGCTCGTTAACTTCCGGCAGCGGCTTTATGCCGATTAACACGACGGCGGCCAACGCCAGCGGTTTTACCGATACAGGCGTGACGGCGGGCGCTCTCTACTTCTACCGCGTCCGGGCGACCAACGCAGGCGTAACCTTCTCCGCCTATACCAACGAGGCCGAGGCCGTGCCGGTGATCGAGGCGGGCAATGCGCTTAACTTCGACGGCGTCAACGATAAAATCTTTACTGGTAATGTCCGAACAGGTAATCAAGTCACGCTGCAAATGTGGGTTTATCCCCGCGAACTGAGAGGCGCGAGCGAGCAGCAACTTTTTAATGGGAACGGCGCGCCGCAAGTCATCCTGCAATTACATGCAGACAGCACATGGACCGGCCGTGTTTATGATGGCACCAACAGCGTAGGCGTCACCGATGGGCCCATCGTGACGCTTAACGAATGGGTTCATCTGACGTACACGTATGATTATTTGGCGGATCAATCCCGGTTATATATCAACGGCCAACAAGCGGATGCCTCCAATGCCTCATCGGCCTCGGCCAATACAGCCTCGCGGGTGATCGGCAGCCATGACTCGGCCTCGCGCTACTTTAACGGGCTGATGGACGAAGTTGTATTATGGAACCGCATCCTTTCTCCGGCAGAAATCGCCGCTTCAATGAGCAAACCCTGGCGTGGCGATGAAGATAGCCTGGCTTTGCTGCTCCACTTTAATGAACCACGCCATCATCCTGTGGCCTACGATGCCACGATCAACGGCAGCAATGCCCCGCTGGGATCGCCGTATCTTAAAGCTGATCCGGAAATCAACTTCACCGCGTCGTCGGCATTTGCTCCGGCGATGCCCACCGGCTTGCTGGCCACGCCGGGCAATACGCAAGTCAGCCTGATCTGGAATCGCAATAAGGAAACGGACTTCAAGCAATACAACATTATCCGCTCCCTCAGCGGCAACCTGAGTGGCGGGACGGTTACGCAAAATAGCAGCATAACCGACACGACCGAAGTCCTGACCGGGCTAACCAACGGCACGCTCTACTACTTTGGCGTATGTGCGGTGGACAGCGCCAGTCAAGTCAGCGATACGTTGATTGTCAGCGCCACCCCGGTCAATCCGAATACGCCGCCCGCCGCCGTCACCAACCTGAATGCCGCGCCGGGCAATGGCCAGGTGACGCTGCGCTGGTCCTCCAACGCCGAGCCCGATTTCCTCAAGTATTACCTCTATGCGGCGGTGAGCGGTTCGCCGCTGGTCGTGGTGGATTCCACCACGTCGCGCACGGATACCTTGAAAGTGCGGACCGGTTTGACCAATGGCGTGACGTATGTTTTTGGCGTGGCGGTCTTGGACAACGGCGGCCTGCTAAGCCCAATCACCCAAATCACCGCCGTGCCCAACGCTTATGGCGCGGAAAAAGTCTGGCTGGGCGGCGTCAGCGCCAACTGGTTTGACGGCAATAACTGGGCCCCGGCCGGCACGCCCACCGCGGCGGACATTGTGTTGATTCCGTTCCGCACGAATCAGCCGTTGATCAGCGGCGCAACCGGTTATTGCGAGCGCATCTTGATTGATACGGCCAACGGCGCGAAGGTGACGATCAACAAAGACGCCGGCGGCAAGCTGCAAGTGACGCAGTAAAATATGGAACACGGAGGCCCATCAGGTTTTAAAAACCTGTCAGGTCAGATTTTGAAGGGGCTATGTCAAACCCAAAAATGCATGACGCATTATTCAAATGGCTGATCACGTCTTTTACGCCGGAGTTTTTTGCCCATTATTTCCCGGCGGTCAAGATCGGCGAATACCGTTTTATCGACAAAGAATTTGTCAGCAAATACGAGGCGCTCAAGGAAAGCCTGCGTGGGGATTTGTTTTTGGCAATGGACGTGGAGGTTGACGGCGTATGGCAGGAGTTGGTCATCCAAATCGAACACCAGAGCCGGCGCAAGGATGTGGCGGCCCGGGTTTACGAATACGCTTGCTATGCCTGGCTGCTGCGCCGTCGGCCGGTCTGGAGCATCGTCATCTTTGCCGACGATGCGCAATGGCGCAAACCGGTTTCCGACAAATTCTGGTTTGCGTTTGACACGACCCGGCACAAACAGTATTTTCACTTTGACGTGATCAAAGTCAATGCCGAGCGCAGCGCCGATTTGATGAACCGTCATGATTTGCTTTGCAAACTGCTGGCGCTAAAAGCCAACGACACCGGCGCTGACCCCGAAGCGCTTGTTTACGCGATTTATAAGGCAGCCGATGCCATGCGGGATCAATTAACCAACGAACAACTGTTGCTGATCGAGCAATGGGTGAATGCCTACAAGAAAATATCGGTTACAAAGCTGGAGACGATCAAGAAGGAGGTCAAAATGCAAACCATTGCCACAACTATCACCGAGCACATCTTTCTGCAAGGCGAAGAAAAGGGCCTGCGAGAGGGTGAATTGAAAGGCCTGAGAGAAGGCGAGCTGAAAGGCTTGAAAGAGGGTGAATTAAGAGGCGAGTTAAGAGGCGAGTTAAGAGGCGAGTTAAAAGGTGAATTAAAAGGTCAACTCTTTGCCCGTTGCGAATCCATTTTGGACACATTGGAAGTACGCTTTGCCGACATTTCCGATGCTCTGGCCGGACAACTGCGGAAAATCGAGGATTTGAATACGCTTAAACAACTGCAACGTGAAGCCGTGCGCTGCGACTCCATCGCGGCTTTCCAAAAGAAACTGGCGAAAATGACTCCCGGCGCGGCGTGAAAACCTACGGATTATTGCTATAGGCGGCTATGTGCCGGCCAAACCGATAGACAAACTGCAAAAGGAAAAACTGTGGCTGGGAAAGTCAGCCGTGGTACGACGCCAGGATCAAGAGTCTGCCCGCACATAAGCAAAGTAATCCCTTTCAGGGCTGCGTAGAACGAAGACGTGTGCCTCTGGACCCCGATTTTGTTGCGAGAACCGTAATCCATGCTTCCCTCGGGTCAATCGCTTCAGCAATTATGAGATGGTGTATCTAATCGCCAAAACTACTTTTTTCTTTTTCGCTAACCTGCGTCAACTCGATAAATCTCTCCCAATCATCAAACTCTCGAATGTGCGCGGACACGTGCTCACTTACTTCCGGCTGGGGATCGTTGAGGCCGTTTTTTGAATTGCTCCTGCCGAGGCACGCGGGGAATCCATGCCCAATATCAACGATAACGCCGTGATAAAATCGGGCGACCACCTTTCCGGATACGACAGCGCCGACAACAAGTTTTTTCTTCAGTTCATCCCAATCGGCAACACGGTCGCGCGCCCAATAGCGGCCGAAGAACCGGCGCAATTTTTGACGATGCCGCAGGCGTTCCAAACCGGCGGGTATGAAGAATGCAAGCGCGGTCGCGGCGATGCCGCCGATCCAACCAATAATCAGTCCAATCAGCGCGCCGCCCGCAAGTCCCATCCAACCAAAATGGACGTACACCCATTTGCCGCACACCACAGCGGCGAGAATGGCGATGAAAAAGCCGACGTATTCAAATAAGCTCATTGTTTAACCGTCCCTCTTCTTGCCGATACGGGGAAAAATCCGCTACCACCCTCTCATGAATTGACCCGGCCAAACGATGGTTATCGCGCCATTGGCTTTCGATAGGTGACAAACGCCGTTAGCGCCCGCATCGCCCGATCAATGCGATGGAAGACCGGAATGCCCGCCAATTCCAGCATTTTTACCGCCGGATAGTAAATGGCGCCGGAATCAATGGCCACCGTCATCGGCTTGGAGGTGGCATGAAAAATCCGAATGAGCTGCTTTGGAAAACTGTCCGGTCTGGAAATGTCTTCGTGGTGCAACGCCCCGGCTTCGATCGTATTCAAGGCCGGTGTGACCGGCACTGCCGAGACGACCACGCAGTTGACCTGCGGATCGGCCACCATGCTTTCAACCGTCGTCAAAAATGCGCTCGTATCGGCAATGGGCGACGTGTCAATGGGATTGCGGAAGTCAATGATTTTCGCCGGCAGCGCGTGTTGAATCGCATCATAAGTCCGATCCGAAAAATGCGCCAGCTCCAATTCTCCGATAGTGTCCGATGAAACGGTCGCTTCAAATCCGGCATTGGTGATAATCCCGACTTTGCGACCGCTGATTTGCTTATGCGCCAACAACGAAAACGTCTTGGTCATATCCTCAAATTCCAGCAAATCGGTCGCCAAATAAACGCCGGCCTCCGCAAACAGTTGCCGCACCACTTCATAATCCCCGGCAATGGAAGCCGTGTGCGACGCCGCCGCCTGGGCGCCCAACGCCGTCCGTCCCGTTTTGAAGGCGATGACGCTCTTACCTTTTTCGTCAATCAATCTGCGGGCGACCTCCAGAAACCGACGGCCATCAAAGGGCTTCAAGCCTTCCATGTACAAAACGACCACATCCACCAAATCGTCTTCCAGCAAATATTCCATGTAATCGGTGACGGTCAGATCAATTTGATTCCCGTAGGAAATGGCATAGCGTGGCGAAATAAAGTGGCCGATGTTGCTCGTCTGCGCCACCAGATAGGCCCCGCTTTGGCTGACCGCCGCCATATTGCAGGCCAGGCCGGTCGCCGGGGGCAATTTGTAATCCGGCAGGAAAAACGTGTTGTAATTTCCCGGCTGCGAAATAATGCCCAGGCAATTCGGCCCGTTGACCACGGTTCCGCTGCCCGGCAGGTCATGCCCGCGGCGAATAATTTCGGCCAGTCTTTCGCCCAGCCCTTTGCCCGCGTCGGTTTCATCAAAACCGCTGGTGATCAGGGTGATGGACGCAACTTTATCGCTGACAATCAATTCTTCAATGAGATTCACCGTGCCCACCGAAGCAGGCACCGTCACGACCGCCATGTCCACCGGCTCCGGCAAGTCCTTTACGCCGACAAAACACGGACAGCCGTCAATCTCCTTTTCTTTGGGATGAAGCAGGTAGATTTTGTTTTTGTGGACGCCGCCGCCCTTGAGCAAATTTTGCAAAATGATGCGACCCGGATTCATTTCCTTGCCGGATGCGCCGATAACCAGGGCCGAGTATGGGCGCAGCAGTTGTTGAATTTTGGTCAACGGCTTTGGGGTGGGCGTAAATTTTTGGGCGCTGAATTTGGCCAAACCGTCCAACGCCACCAAACGTCCGTCGGGTGTGACGGCCATCGGATTGACCTCGAACTCCTCGATGGTGAAAGGTGTCGCCGGATTCAGCGGCGAGAAATATTCCGCAATTTCGGCCAGGGCGCAAATGGCCTGCGACACTTTCCCAATCTCCAGCCAGGGCTTTTTTTGACCGCGCGCCGTGCCGCTCAGTTTGGGATAGAGCACGGTCTGCTGGATCATGTGCGCGGCCTTGTCCGCTGTCAATTCCTTGGCCGAACGCAGGGCCAGCGAACGACCGGGCTTCAAATTTTGGCCAAAAAACTCCGTATCAATCCCGCCGACGCCAAAGTTGACAATCGGACCAAAAGCCGGGTCGTTGCGAAAGCTCAACAGCGTATCACGGCCAAACTCGGCGGGATACGCCACAAACTCGGAAATCTGCAATTTGACATCCTGCGGCGATGCGCCCGCCTTTTCGACAGCCGCTAAAATTTTCGTTTGGGCCTGACGCAGTTCGTCGGCTGATCGCTGGATGAACTGAATCCCGCCCATGTCGGTTTTGTGCAAAAATTGGGTGGAGGCCACTTTCACCACCAGGCGATCCGTTTTAAACTGATCCAAAACCGAAGTCGGATCATCGGCGCTATTCAGCAAAACGCAGACCGGGGTATCCAACCCAGCAGCTTGCAGAATTTGGTAGACCTCGTATTCCAGGAGAATGGCGCGGCCTTCAGCGTTGGCGACTTTTAAAATAGCTTCGATAGAATTCCATTTGATGTTCGTCATAAATACTTCCATTTTGTGAAATGATGCAAGTGTTATTCTTGTTCCTGAATTATTCACCACGAAATACACAAAATACACGAAAGGTTTATGAACAGGACTTGGAAGGTTATTTTAGCAATGCCCGT
>CAYOLL010000267.1:0-6543 GCA_964404765.1 uncultured Gemmatimonadota bacterium
ATAACAAATTATAGAACGGACACTAATGCTTCGCAAGGTTTGGTTTTACCAACACGCCGTTTTGCGCCACAAAAAAACCAAAACGGCGTTTTGAATTACATTTCTGGGGAAATTGGCTATGTATATCAGCAAAGTTGCGATTATCGGCGCAGGAACGATGGGTCAGGGTCTGGCCGAAGCCATTGCCGGCAAAGAAATTGAAGTGCTGCTCTTTGAGGCCGATAAAGACCGGCTGCAACGTGGCTTGGACACGATTGCCCATAATCTGGATAATAAAATTGCCCGCTGGGGCATGACCGCCGGCGAAAAAAAAGCGCTGTTAGCCCGCATTCAAGGCCAGACCGGTTTGCGCCGCACCCGCGAAACGGATATTGTTATCGAGGCCATTTCCGAGAGCTTGACCGCCAAGAAGCAACTTTTTAGCGAACTGGAGCGAACCTGCCCGCCGGAGCTGATTTTCATCACTAACACATCCTCGCTGAGTATCACTAAGATGGCTGAAGAACTGTATCGCCCGGCCCGTTTGGTGGGAATGCACTTCATTAATCCGGTGCCGCAAGTGCCGCTGGTGGAAGTGGTGCGCGGAGCCAAAACGTCGGACGAAACGTTTACAATCGCGACTGCGTTTGCCCGGCAGCTAAAAAAAACTGCTGTGGAAGTTTTTGAATACCCCGGCTATATTACGACGCGTATGATCGTAGCTTTTTTAAACGAGGCTATGCTTCTGTTAATGGATGACGTGGCCCGGATGGAAGATATTGATACGGCGATGCGGCTCGGCTACAATTTTGGCGTAGGCCCGCTGGCCATGGCTGACGCGATTGGTCTGGATCAGGTGATGGAATGGTCGGAGCGGTTGTTTCGCGACTTAGGCGATATCAAATATCGTCCGGCCCCAATTCTGCGGCGAAAAGTAAGGGAAGGAAAGCTGGGCGTCAAAACCGGCGAAGGCTTCTATCGTTATAGCGAGGACGGAAAAATTATCGGATCATAGTTTTCAGATTACTGAACCACAGGCCTCAATCTGGACTCAAAAACTCCGAAGTTCGCCGTTAATTTAGAGGTGCTTGCGAAAGCGGGCAGGCAAAATTTTAAGCGCATCGCGATATTTCGCAACAGTGCGGCGGGCGATTGCAATTCCCTGTTTGACCAGAGCTTTTTCAAGCTGTTGATCGCTGAGCGGTTTCTTGGGATTTTCATTCTCAATCAGCTTACGAATCACGTCCATGACGCTGGCCGCGGACGCATCTTCACCCGAATCGGTATCGATTCTGGAATCAAAAAAGTATCGCAGCTCAAAAATACCGCGCGCCGTTTGTACATATTTATTGTTCGTTACCCGGCTGACCGTTGATTCGTGCACTTCGACATCAGCGGCAATATCCCGCAACGTCAACGGCTTTAGTTGTTGAACGCCGTGACGGAAAAATTCTTTTTGATGCTTGATGATCGAACGCATTACCTTGACCATCGTGCGCCGCCGCTGACCAATGGCACGGATCAGCCAGCGCGCAGAGCCTAACTTTTCATTCAGAAATTCTTTGCCGTTCTTATCAATCTGACGCGCATCTTTGGTCAAGAAGTGGGCGTATTCGTCATTAATGCGAATACGCGGCATGTCATGTTCATTCAAAGTTACAAAAAACTCATCACCTATCTGCGTAACAAACAAGTCCGGTGTGATATAGCGCGGATGGGACGGCTCGGCGCTAAGCCCGGGTTTCGGGTCTAATTCTGCAATTAGTTTTAATGCAATGTGGACTTCTTTTAAGCCATCCGGTCTGGCGCTAAGCCCAAGTTTTTTGGCAATCTCGGCCACTAAACGCCGCGACAATTCGGGAAAACATTTGTCCACAACCTCATAAGCCAGAACATCATCCAATTCCAGTCGCCGTAATTGAATCAGCAGACATTCCCGCAAGTCACGCGCCCCAACGCCGGATGGATCAAACTCCTGAATTTTAGCTAAAACCTGCCCGACCTGATGTTCTTCAACATTTAAACGCTCGGCTAATTCATGGCATGCCGTTGCCAGATAACCGTCAGCGCTGATTTCACCAATAATTTCCTCGCCGATTCGTAGCGCCTGTGGATCGTTTATTTCCAGTCTTAACTGGGTCAATAACTGTTCCTGCAGGCTGGATTCGACCCGAGGAACCCGCTCGTATGTTGTTTCCTCTGTACCGCTTTCCGGCGCCAGTTCTTGCGTGTAGGGCTCGTAAGCATCCTTCAGGTACTCGTCCCAATTTTGCTCTTGTTCTTTGCGCTCGGCTTCAACATCATTCGATTCGATTTTGTCATCCGACGGGCGCTCTTCCGGAAGATCGCCGTCCGGCTCGACTTCTTCCAGCATCGGATTTGCCATCAGTTCCAATTGAATAAGCTGCTGCAGTTCCAGGCGCTCCATCTGTAATAAATTGAGCGATTGGATCATGCGCGGACTCATGATCATTTTTTGGGTTTGCTTTTGGGATATACCCAGTCCAAAGTCCATAAAGCTGCAAATCTTTCTTTAGGTAAACGATGCCATAAAAAACAGGAACAGGAATACGGTAGATGAACGCGATCTTAAATTTATGGTACCACTTTTCTATTCATCCGACAAGTCTTTTTTTACATGCTGCGTTTTTGACTTGCGCCGGCGAAATATGACGCGCATGACCCTTCGTAACTAAAAAGTTAAGTCTTTGCTTTTTGTGCAAAAATAACTCCCCGCAGTGGCACAGAGCACAGAGGAAACTTTGTAAATATCGCTCTGTGAACTCTGTGACGCTGTGGCGAACCTGATTGGTTCCAGGATGCAAATATACTTTCACAGGGCATAATTTCTCACTTCGCCACGAAGACACAAAGTCACGAAAAAAGCAAAAACAAAGGCTTTTCTTCGTGTCTTCGAGTCTTCGTGGCAAAACCTTGTGCCCGTTGAGAGTATATTTTCATGGTCAACCTACGGCTTTAAGTGCAAAGGCCCGGGTTAAAATCTCTAAGTCTTTGTCGCCGCGGCCGGATAAATTAATTAATATCGTGCGGCTGCTGTCGAATGAGCCGGCAATCTTGAGAGCGTGAGCAACGGCATGGGCGCTTTCCAAGGCCGGAATAATGCCCTCGCAGCAAGACAAAAGCTTAACTGCCCGCAAGGCCTCATCGTCGGTAGCCGTGGCGTATTCGACCCGGCCGGAATCTTTAAGAAAAGAATGCTCCGGCCCTACGCCGGGGTAGTCCAATCCAGCCGAAATCGAATGGGTCTCCATGATCTGGCCGTCATCATCCTGCATTAAATAGCTAAAAGCGCCATGCAGCGCCCCAGTTGTGCCACGGCTGAGGGTAGCGGCGTGCTTCGCCGACGCATCTCCCAAACCGCCGGCCTCCACGCCGACTAAGCGGACGGAAGCATCGTCCAAAAATGCATAAAACGCGCCCATGGCATTGCTGCCCCCACCAACACAGGCAATCAGGACATCCGGTAGCTGACCGGTTTTTTCCAGCATCTGTGCGCGGGCTTCCCGGCCAATAACCGTTTGAAAATCGCGCACCAGCATCGGATATGGATGGGGGCCGACCACGGAACCAATGCAGTAATGAGTATTCTCTACGTTTGTCACCCAATCCCGAATCGCCTCATTGATTGCGTCTTTCAGGGTTTTTGAGCCGGAATCAACCGGCACAACTTCTGCGCCCATCAACTCCATTCGCAAGACATTCGGGCGTTGCCGGCGGGTATCTTCGGAACCCATATAAACGCGGCACTGCAGGCCGAATAAAGCGCAGGCCGCCGCCGTCGCCACGCCGTGTTGTCCCGCGCCGGTCTCGGCAATAATCCGACTTTTACCGATCTTTTTAGCCAGCAGCACTTGCCCGATGGTATTATTAATTTTATGCGCGCCGGTGTGCGTCAAATCTTCGCGCTTGAGAAAGATGCGGGCGCCGCCGGCCTGTGCGGTCAGGTTCATGGCCTCATAGAGTGGCGTGGGCCGGCCCACATAATCCCGCAAATACCGTGTCAGCTCGGCTTGAAAAGAAGCGTCACTACCTATTTTCAGATAGTTTTGCTCCAATTCGGCCAGCGCGTTCATCAATGTTTCCGGAACGTACTGGCCGCCAAAACGGCCAAAGTAGCCGCGTGAATCGGGCTGGGCGTACGATGCCATTTTAAGCGTCTCCTTTAGCTTTGTGAAGCGGTTTAAAAACACAATTTCCTACCCTTTGCCGGTATAATTACGTATTCAATTCGGGATTGTCAAGAATTAAATCGGCGGCCTGTGCTTTTGCCAAATCGGATTCATAACAAAAGTATTTGATTTTGATTGTCAAATATACTAATTTGGATAGGGATAGAAAGTATTCCTATCATCTTATTAGTGCTAACCAGAGGTATTGGGGGTTTATGCGAATTTTAATTGTCGAAGATGAGCCTAATATCGGTTTATTAGTCAAAAAGCTTGCGACTTCAATTGACCCTGCGGCTGTTTTCGTAACCCGGGCGAGTGAAGCATTGCAGCTTTTTGCAGAAACCTTTTTCCCGATTGTCATCACAGACGTGGGGCTGCCGGGGATGGACGGCCTGGAGTTTTGCCGGCGTCTTCGGCTTGTACCGGGCGGCCGCTACGTTTCCATCCTGATTATGACTGCCACGCTGCAGCCACGAGATCTGCAGCGCATGTTAGACGCAGGCGCCGATGACTATATCGGCAAACCGCTTGATTTATTTCATTTCCAGATCCGGCTGCAGATTTTAGTGGATCGTGCCCAGAAACGTTTGGAATTCCGCCAGACCGAAAAAGCTTTGCGCGAGAGTGAGGATCGCTTTCGGCAAGTGGTGGAAGATCAGACCGAGTTTATCAACCGCTTTAAACCGGATGGAACCATCACCTTTGTGAATCTGGCCATGTGCCGGGCAATGAGTCAACCTGCTGAAGCGCTGATTGGCCGAAGCATTTTCCGCTCTATTCCGGAGAATCGTCTGGCGGAATTCAGGCAGCAACTTGAAGCAACGACCCCGGAAAATCCTATTTTTGAGAACGAGCTAAAAGTAGCTTTGCCCGATGGCGCCACGCAATGGCAGCACTGGACGAATCGCGCTACTTTTGATGAGAAAGGCCAACGTTTTGAATTTCAAGCGGTTGGCCGCGATGTCTCTGCCCGTCGGCGGGCCGAGGATGCGTTGCGAGAGTCCGAAGAAAAATATCGGGCGCTTTTTAACGATGCCAGTGATCCGATCTTTATTATTGATCTGGCGACGGGTCAGATCAAAGATGCGAATCAGCAAGCTGCAATGACAATGGGCTACACGCATAGCGATCTATTGCAGCTTACAATTGATGAGTTGATTTATGAACGCAAGTCCAATGAGGAACGACAAACGATTTTACAGGATTTGCTCCATAAAGGCAGTGTTATTTTCGAGCATATTCACCGTCGTAAAGACGGCACTCCCGTATCTGTCGAAGTCAGCAGCCGCATGATTATCTATCATGGCAAACATGCTTTCCTCAGTGTGGTGCGCGATATCACCGAGCGCAAGCAGGCCGAAGCACAGTTGCTGATGCTAAAAACGGCGGTGGACACCACCGAAGCGGGTATTACCATTACCGATCCAAATGGCCTGATTATTTACAGCAATCAGGCTGAAGCGCAGATGCATGGCTATAAGCCTGAGGAATTGCGGGGAATGCCTGCCAACATTTTTGGCGCCGAGATGCAGGCAGAGCCCACCCCGGAGTCCGAGTCAATGCAGGCAGAGGATTTTTTTAACTGGAAACGGGAACGGATGAATCGTCGTAAGGACGGTTCCACCTTTCCGGTTGAATTAATCTCTAATCCCATTGTTGATCGAACCGGCCGGCCAATTGGCACGGTCACGGTTTGCGGCGATATAACCAATCGCAAGCTGAGCGCACAGGCGCTGATCGAAAGCCGCGCCCGTCTGGAAACCATCTTCAACGTCGCGCCGGTTTCGCTGATCGTCATTCGTCTTGACGATAAAAGTATTTTGTCCGCAAACCCGGCAACAAAAAAATTGCTCGATCTAAAGGAAACCAATACGCTTAGCCTCACCTGCGCCGACTTTTTTCCGGATCAGGAAAAGTTTAGTGAATTTATCGCGGCAGTCCTCGCCCAAAATGGCAATGTCAGCGGCTATGAATTGCGGGGTCGGCGCTCGGATGGGCATGACTTCTGGGTTCTGGCCTCTGCGGCTTTAATGGATTACGATAGCCAACCCGCAGCGCTGATGGGCTTGTTAGATATTACCGAGCGGAAAAAATTTGAATATGAATTGTATCAGGCCAAAGATGCAGCAGAAGCGGCCAATCGGGCCAAAAGTGATTTTTTGGCCAGCATGAGCCATGAATTGCGCACCCCACTCAATGCCATTTTGGGCTATACCCAAATTTTTCAGCAACAACCGGCGCTAATGGCCGAATATGGCAGTGCGATCAAAACAATGCATCACAGTGGTGAACATCTGCTAATGATCATAAATGACATTTTGGATCTGGCCAAAATCGAAGCCCGCCGATTTGAATTAGCTATTACCGATTTCAG
>CAYOLL010000268.1:0-6500 GCA_964404765.1 uncultured Gemmatimonadota bacterium
TTTTTTCAGGTCTCACGCAAAGTCGCGAAGGCGCAAAGTTAAAGATAAAGAAAGACATGCTTTCCGTATTTCTTGGCGTCTTTGCGCCTTCGCGTGAGATATAAAAACTTATTTTCCAATGTACTAAACTTGCTTTGGCGTATCGTCCTTCCACTGAAATGCTTGTAATAGCGTATGCATTTCGGCCACCACGCGTGAGATTTTCTGGGCGGAGTCCGTCGTTTTCTGTCCGCAATCGTACGCTTTGCCGCGGACACTTGTCACCGATTGAATGTTCCGGGCGATGCTATCTCCTAATTTGATATAATCATCGCTCCGCAACGTAAAACGCTCAACCAATTCAACGGTCTTTTGCAGTGAACTTTGAATTTCGGCCAAGCCATCGTTGCCGGTTTGCAGTGAAAAAACTTCTTGCTCAACCGCCTGCATCTCGCGCTCCGACGATGCTAACGCCTGAGATGCCGATTCCTGCAGGTCGTTGATAATGGTGGCAATTTGATCCGTCGAAGACATAACCTGAAAGGTTAGTTTACGAATCTCTTCGGAAATAACATTAAAGCGCCGACCCATTTCAGTCTGATTCGTTGACTCTAAAGACGCGTTAAAAGCAATTACTTTGGTTTGGGCGGCAATTTTGCGGACATCGCGCGTTGCCTGGACTACATGGGTCAAACGCTCTTCAAGCTCCAGTATTTGGGCGCGGGTATGGTGGACACGTTGCTCAATCACTTTCAGGTTTTTGGTCATGTGCACCAAAATTTCTTCACTGCCTTTTATCTGCCCGTAAATGTTCTGCGCCTGGGCACGAATTAAAAACGCATTGCTGCGGATAGATTCGGTTTGGTACAGAAATGCCGCGTTTAAATCCGTCAGTGTGTGGATAACATGTTCCTGATGTTTATAGAAAGCGGATTCCGATCCACCCAATGTGACCAGATTGGCGGATATTTTTTCCACATCCTGACCCACTTCCCGGATTTGAGCCACAAACACGCACAGCTTCTGCATCATGGTATAAAAGGCCGAGATCAGATCAATAATCTCATCACGGACTACGCTTTTGGGCGCGTCAATCAGGTCGACCTCCCATAAACCGCCCTTTACCGAGGTCATCTGATCGGCAATATGCCGCAGCGAAACTGTATTCACCGAGGTAATTAAGTACAATAGCCCCAAAGCACAAGTCAGGATTAAAAAAGAGGCCAGGGTTATTTCAAATTTCAAATTATTGAGTAAAAAATCCGGGTTAATCTGGGCGTTAACCATTAGCGAAGCATACTTTCCGGAGATCGTGCTGATGTACAAAATCAAAATCATCACAATAAAGATGCTTAAAGATAAATAGCGAAACGTAAAGGAGACATAGGCCGCCCGCCGATCTCTAAAATTAATCAGGCGCTCAAATGCGCGCTCAAATGGGATTAATATACTGTCTGCAGCATATTCAAAAATAATAAAGTGAACCAGAGCCATCAGCAGAATCGTAATAACGCTGGCTGCCAAAAACTTTACAAGATCGAGCATATCATTAAATTGGAGATAAAGATATGCGCCCAAAGGCAAAAGCAAGATGATTGCACTTAAAAAAATGGAATTGTAAAGCGAAAATCGGACAGGAAAATTTACGATTTCCAGCCAGGCTTCCTGAACCTCTGCCTTATTAACCGGTTCCGATTTATGAACCGCGGTGATCACTTTATGTAAATGCCGGGTGATAATACGGGTAACAATGCCGACCAAAACAAATTTAAAGATGCCGACGACGACTGCCGCGGTCATTATCCCGCTCAGCGCCTGCAGGGTCTGGCTGGTTGTCAGATAGTAGTAAAACATGCCCACAGGCCATATTGCGAGTTCAAGACCGATGCCTTGTAAAAAAAACAGGCCAAAAAAACGGCGATACGAAACTTCACCCAGATGTTTCACGCTTTCCATAACTACTTGGCCTGCTCGGATGAAATTTTTGATTTAATTGGGAAAAAAGACTTCATCGTGCCCTGCAGATTATCGACATCCCGATGCAGTCCTCTCACTTCATTTGTAATGGACGTATTACCGGCTTTAATACGGTCGAATTGCTGTAGCATATAAACAATGGTTTCCTGAAATTTTTGATTTGTAGCGCTTTGTTGGCGGGTCGCACCGGAGATTTGTTTAATGTTAAGATTAATAGCGTTTATGGCCTGATTGATTTGATTAAGCATGGGCTGGAGATTTTGAGTCGAATAGGTTTCAGCTTCAACAAGCGCGTGCTCTCGTTCGGTAAGCGTGAGGAGAGTCCTTGAATAATGCTGGACATCTTGAATAGAATTGCGCACCTTTTGCGACGCATCCGTGATTTGAATCGTCAGGGCATGGATACTTTCGGCAATTTGATCGTAGCTTTCCCCGGCAGTCTCTTCGGCCGCTTCTAAAAATGCGTTAAATGCCAACACCTGCGTCTGGTTCGATACTTTACGAATAATGGCCACTACCTCATCAATTTCGGCCAGCTTGCCGTGCAAAATTTCAATTTGGACCTGAGTTCGAACGGCTTCCGTCTTGATAAAGCCAATGCCTTCCACTACTTTTTGCAGCATCACCTGCCCGGTTGAAGCCTCCTCCAGCAAATAGTCCATTTGCTCAACAATTACGCTAAACTCAGCATGTTGTCGATTGCTAAAGGTTGTTTGCTCGGCGACCAACTGCTCCAGACCGGCGACCAAAGCCTCCTGATCGGTCATGTGCCGCTCAAACTCGCCGGCTTGTGAAAAGAGCCGCGTACTTTCCTGCTTGAGTCTAAACCCGGCATGACGAATCCAGATCAAGACATTGCGCAGCTCTACCGTCATGTCGGAGAAGACTTCGGCCATCAAATTTCCTTCGTCACGCACTACACCGGCTTCTCCGGAATAAAAAATCTGGTCAACCTCACCATCGGCCAGCAGATTCATGTGCCGCTTAATCTTACTGATCGGTCGAATCTGATGGGCGGCCAACTGATAGATTAGGGCGCCGCAGATAAGAAGAACCGCCAGCGAGACGCTCAGAACTTTTAGGATAAAGTGGTTGATAATATTTTCGGTCACAAGCGTCGTATTGGCGATACCGCTAACTTCATGGTAAAAAACGGTGTCAAGAATGAAGGTCAGCACCAGCATTGTCACACCAAAAAAGGTCACAAATTTCAACTGGAGCGAAACAAAAAATATACGCTTGTCATTGCGATCAATATACTTCCGGCCATGCTTTTCGATCATGATTAAAACCGGCGACAACGCCCGCTCGTACATTAACAGATTCAACATACTTAAGATGGAAATCCCGGCAATACCCGCCGCACAAACTTGTTTCCAGATGTCAATGCCCATAAAGTACACGGTATACAAAACTATCGGCAGCAGCAGAAAAACCACAGACAGGCAAACGGTCATCACCCCAACCAGTATGATCGGTAAATTGATTGTCTCAATCCATGCTTCCTGTAGTTCACCTGGCGCAAATGGTTTTGATTTTTTAAGCGCAGTCTCAAAATTTCGTAAATTCGCAGTCAGTTGGAGTTGAACAAAAAACCCGACAAAATGCTGCAAGACTTGCATGGCTATGAAAAAAATAAATAAGTTGACACCCTCATCCCAGGACAGTTCAATAATCTGAAGCAAGTACAAAATTGCTACGCTGTAAACCGGCAGGCTCATTTTAACACCCGTCCAGAAAAGGTAGCGGTTTATGTTGATTTCAAAACCGTTAGACACTTTTTCGATCGTATCCGCCGCCGAGTATGAAAGGGTATTTGTCGTTGCCAAGAACGCCTATCCGATTAAGCTTTGAATGGTGTCAATCAAATTATTTTGATCGAAAGAGCCTTTAATAATATATGCATTTGCGCCGACTTCAATGCCGCGCCGCTTATCTTCGTCGCGCTCGCGTGATGTAACGATGATGATCGGCGTTTCCCGATAACTTTTGGTATTGCGCAGGTTTTGGGTCAAAGTAAAGCCGTCCATTTGCGGCATTTCCACATCGGTTACAACCAGATCGTACTGTTTTTTCTCTGTCTTTTTTAGCGCATCCAGACCGTTTTTGGCCAGCTCCACTTTGTAACCATGCGCTTCGATGATGGACTTCTCCACTTCGCGGGTGTTTAGCGAATCGTCCACGACCAATACTTCAAGTGTACGCGCTTTCTCTATCGGCGCCTGACGCCGGACTTCGGTATATTCATGGGTCATCCGGCGCGCGTTGGTAATCAAATCGGCCATGTAGAGGATCAGCACAATTTCGTTATCGCCCAACACGGTAACGCCGGAAATGTTGTGAATCTTCTGCACGAAAACCGGCAATGGCTTTTGCACGACTTCATACTCGTCAATTACGTCGTCAATGATAAAACCAACCCGCTCTTTGGCGACCTCACCAATCACGACAAAGTAATCATCCAGCCCGTCATCAGCCTGGGCCGTCTTGGGGATTCGCAAAACATCACCCAAACTCACCAGGGTAATAATTTGGTTCCGCAGCCGAATCGCTTCCTTATCGACAATTTTGATGATTTCCTCCCGCCGGACCAGGACAGTTTCCCGAACCGAGGAAACCGGCAAGGCGAACAGTGTCCCGCGGGCCTTAACGAGCAATACACGCTGAGCAGACAAGGTTAGCGGCAATGTAATTGTAAAAACAGTGCCCCGCCCCGCTTCAGAGTCGACCGTAACGGTCCCTTTCAGGTCTTCCACATTCTTTTTGACGACATCCAAACCGACGCCCCGACCGGAAATATCGGTGATAATCGCGCTGGTGCTAAATCCCGGTAAAAAGATAAAGTTTTGAATCTCGCGCTCGGATAATTTAGCCAGTGCCTGCGGCGAAATCAGCTCTTTATTCAACGCTTTATCGCGCACGGCCTCAGTATTAATCCCGTTGCCGTCATCTTGTATCTCAATCACGACGCTGCCGCTTTCGCTAAAAGCATTGATGTGAATCAAGCCTTTTTCCGGCTTCCCGCGTGACAGGCGCAGTTCCGGCTTTTCTACGCCATGATCGATACTGTTTCGCAGTAAATGATTCAGCGGGCCGTCTAATTTTTCCAGCATCTTTTTATCAATTTGGGTTTCTTCCCCATTAATCACTAATTCAACTTTTTTACCCATTTCCTTGGCCAAATCACGCACCGCCCGATGGTAAGCGCCAAACAGCGTGCTTAGCGGCAGCATCCGCATCTTAAAAGCGCTTTCTTCCAACTCGGTGATAATGGTTTCCTGCAAAATATTGGAGTCACGGGTCTTCTTGTGCAAATTTTCCAGGCTTACGGATAAATCGCGCGATTGCTTGTATAAGTTCTCCCAGATTTCAATCTCGCTGTTGTTTTCCCATATTATCCGCAGTTCCGAAACGGTTTTGACCAGGTTTTTTGCCCCGCTGCGCAAGGTATTCAGATGCTCCAACTGCTTACGCCCCCGCATTTTGCTAACCAACAACTCACCGACGGACTTGATTGCCTTGTCCAAGGTCTCCATATCTACGCGGATGGTATCGGCAACGACCTTTTTTTGGCCTTTGCCATCCTCCGGTGCAGATGGGGGCACAATTTTTTCCGGCGCAGTCAATTTTACGGGCGGGGTCTGGGCGGGAGTGGCGATAACCACAGGTGTCGGTTCGGGCTGCGGTGCGGGAATTGCCTGCGGCTCGGGAGTCGGTGACGCTTTCTCGTCCGGCGCTTCCGCTACAACCGGAGTATCGGCTTTTGCCTCTTTGCTAAAATCCTGTCCGAGCACTGCTTTTTCCAGCCGCTGGACCACATCCTCAACAGAAAGACTTTCGGCGCTGGTGGTTGAAATCTCATCGAGCAGTTTGCCGATCAAGTCCAGCGCTTCAAAAAGCAAATCGTAATGGGCGGAATTGAGCTTGAGCGTGCCGTCACGGAGCAAACCCATCAGGTCTTCCATTTTATGGGCAACCTGATTGGTTACCTGAAAGCCCATCATTCTGGAGGAACCTTTTACCGTATGCGCCGAGCGAAATAATTCTTGGATGAGTTCGGTATTATCCGGCGTTTTTTCCAGATTGACCAGGCCCTCGTTCAACTTTGCAAGGTGTTCCTGGGCCTCGATTGTAAATTTTTTGATGAATATTGTGCGATCAAACTTCATGATGGCAATACAGGCTAAGGGTTATAGGCTCATGGATTCGTTTTAAGTTTGTGGACAGAACTGTTTTCAAACCTAATAGGTCTTGAAGACCATTAGGTTCAGATCGTGCCTGAAAATAATTCTGGCCGATTAATTGTAAAATTGCAGCTCAACATTTGCGCTGTACGCGAGAATGTTGAAAACATGTAGTGCGATTTGCCTAAATCGCACACACGCATGAATAAGGCGATTCGCGCTACGTTTGCGTTTTACCTGTTTAGAATATGGCATAAGGCGCTTAAAATGTCAATGCCGAAATGCGGCGAGCGCCAAGTCGGAATTTCAGACCTCCTGATCCGCGTGAATCTGGAGTGAGACCATTTTTGAATATCCAAT
>CAYOLL010000269.1:0-6500 GCA_964404765.1 uncultured Gemmatimonadota bacterium
GTTAAACGGGCCGCCCCGATGGGGCTATTTGCCGGGTTTTGTTGGGTTCGCTTTTCTACAAACAGACTGCCCCGATGGGGCGAAAAGCTGCGTCACGACCGGATTTATTTTGGAAAAATGCCTAATGCTAAACTTGCCGCTTGGAGTGGAGTATTTTTTCCAGGCGGCGAAAAAAAGAGTGCCCCTCACAAAAAAGTTGTTTACATTTTGAAAAGCATCTGATAAAATCATCCGCTGCTTTGATAATCCCCATTCTAAACATTTAACTACACGAGAGGAGTCCGCCTCATGAACCATGTTGTTACACTTATTCCGGGTGATGGTATTGGCCCCGAAGTCGCCAAAGCCACCCAAAAAGTCATTGATGCCACCGGCGTTAAAATTGATTGGCAGGTCCACCATGCCGGCGCGGATATTGTCAACCGTTATGGCACAGCTTTACCGCAATCGACCATTGATTCCGTGCTTAAAACCAAAGTCGCTTTGAAGGGTCCGGTCGGCACCCCAATAGGCGGCGGGTTTAAATCCGTCAATGTTGAATTGCGCAAAACGCTGGATTTATACGCCAACTATCGACCGGCAAAATCGTTGAAAGGTGTTAAATCTATTTTTGAAAATATTGACTTGATTGTGATTCGTGAAAATACCGAGGGCCTCTACAGCGGTTTGGAGCATGTCGTCGTTCCCGGCGTGGTCGAAAGTTTGCGCGTCATTACCGAAAAAGGTTCGGAGCGCATAGTCGAATTTGCTTTTGAAACGGCGCGTAAGTATGGTCGTAAAAAAGTGACAGCGGTACATAAGGCCAATATCTTAAAGTTGAGTGACGGTCTTTTTCTGGAAGTGGCGCGGAACGTGGCCCGGCGTTATCCGGAAATTCAGTTTGATGAATCCATTGTTGATGCCACAGCCATGAAATTGGTGATGAAGCCACACATCTACGATGTGTTGGTTATGGAAAACTTGTTTGGCGATATTCTATCGGATCTGACCAGCGGCATGGTCGGCGGCTTGGGTGTTGCGCCCAGCGCGAATTTAGGTAAAGATTATGCAGTTTTTGAGGCCATCCACGGTTCCGCGCCGGATATTGCCGGCAAGGGCATTGCCAATCCGACGGCGCTCCTGTTGAGTGGGGTGATGATGTTGCGTCATTTAGATGAACTTGAAGCGGCAAAGCGTGTGGAAGCAGCGGTTACTTATGTGCTGGCTGAAGGCAAAAGCGTGACGCCGGATATGGGCGGTTCGGCCAATACCGAGCAATATACCGATGCCTTAATTGCCCACATGCAGCAATAAAATTTGAGTGCGCGTTAAGATTTTATGAAATTCAAACGGGGGACGTTATGAAAACATTATTTTCACGAAGTAATTTTATTTGTTTACTTTTTTGCGGATTTTTTTTAGGCAATCCGTTATCGCTTAAAGCAGCGCCGCCACCGGATTACAAAGCGTATGCGGTGATGCTTTCCAAGTATGTGGATGATAGCGGTCTTGTCAACTACGGGCAATTAAAAGCAAATCTATTTGAGCTAAATGTGGTTTTGACCGCATTTGAAGGTGTCGCCAAAGAGGATTACGAGACTTGGAACGAGGCCGATAAAATTGCGTTCTGGATCAATGCCTACAACACTTTTATGCTCAAAGCGGTTTGTAATCGCTATCCCATTGAACCGTCTTTTTTAAAATCCTTTTTCTATGAAAAAAACAGCATGCAACATTTGAGTGATATATGGGATACGATTGAATTTGCTGTGTTAGGTCAAAAGCTTACATTGAGCCATATTCAAAATGAAATTCTGCGCAAACAATTTATCGAACCGGGCATTCATTTTGGCCTTAATTCCGCCTCGTTGGGATGTGCCCCGATAGCGCGTGTTCCTTATGAGGGCAGTCAACTCAAAAGCCAACTGACCGAACAGGCCAAGCGCTTTATGGGCAATCCGAAAAATTTGACGATTGACAAGAAACAAAATTTGGTAAGCCTGTCACCGCTGTTTGAAAACTATATGGATGACTTCGTAAAAGTTGACACCGGCGGCGGTCTTTACAGCGGACTTGACAGCCGGCAGAGCGCCATCATTAATTACATCAAGAACTTCTTGTCTGCGGAGGATCAGGTATACTTAACCAAAACAGCCTTCAAGCTTAAATTTGCGGTCTATGATTATAGCTTGAATGAGAAGAAGTAGTTTTAAAACCGGACAATCGCTATTCTACGGTTTCAGTGCGTGTTTGCTGTTGTTCAACCGTCATTCTTTTTGCCTTTTCCAACTCTACAATGGCTTTGTCGGGCAAATTTATTTTCATGTAAGCCATCCCCAGATCCGTTCGGAAAGCTAAACTGTCCGGATCTGCTTCCACGGCTTTCTGCAGCATGGCAATGCCCGACTTAGCCTGTCCCAATTGAATTAACGCCAACCCTAAACCATGCATAATCCGCCCGTCAGTTGAATCCAATTGATAAGCCCGCTCAAAATGCGCTTTAGCCTGACTCCATTTATTACGGAGTAGCATGGCATGTCCCGCCAACAAAAGACAATTCGGACTCATTGGATCCCGGCGGATCGCCTCGCGCAATTGAACCTCCGCCTGCTCGGCATTTTTTAGATATAAGTAGCATTCCCCGCAAATCTCATAAATTCGATAGAAATCGGGATTATGATCAATCGTGCGTTCAAAAAAAACGACCGCTTCTTTGGGTCGCCCGGCGCGCAGATGCGCTAATCCAATATTATATGTTAATTCCGCAAAATCCCCGCCCCTGTCCTGTACTTGTTTATACCATTTTAAAGCTTCATCGAAAGTGCCTTGCATCAAATTGACATTACCCAACAAAAAAATCGTTTTGTCATTATCGGCCTCAAGATCATAGGCATCTAACAAGTAATTGTTTGCAGCGTCAAATTGGTGCTGACTAAGATAGTATTCGGCTACAGCCTGATAAGCCGGAACGTAAGTTTCATCCAAATCAAGCACTTTCTCGTATAATTGTATGGCATGCAGCCACTTTTGCTGTGCCATAAATTGACTCGCTCGCCACATCAGGTTATCAATCGAATCTTTCACGGATTTCCTCGTTTTTTTGCCAGCACGATTCGATCACGCCGGGCATAATCTTGATGAATTTCAATTGTTTCAAAAACAGCGGTTTCATGCAGAATTTGCTGCACTTGTGGCCCTTGATCGGCGCCGATTTCCAGAGCCATTAAGCCGCTGGTCTGCAAATGCTTTTTGGCGATCAAATTTAAGCGCCGATAATAAGCCAAACCATCCGGGCCACCATCTAACGCGCACGATGGTTCGTGTTTAACTTCCGGTTGAAGATGAGATAGCTCGGCAGTTGGAATGTAAGGTGGATTGGAGACAATGATGTCAAAAGTACAGCCGTCCGTACTCTTCTCCAAATCGCTCTGAACAAAATGAATTTGGGATGCAACCAAATTTGCGGCGGCATTCGTTTTTGCAACAGCTAAAGCATCCGACGATATATCACTCGCCGTTACCGATGCTGTCGGCAAATGACGGGCTAAGGCCACGGCAATAGCGCCGGAGCCTGTTCCAATGTCCCAAATGAGTAGGTTTTTATCAGCGAGCCGGGCACAGTAACTCAGCACTTTCTCCACCAATTGCTCCGTTTCCGGGCGGGGGATTAAAACAGCCGAACTGACTTCAAACGGCAGGCTAAAAAATTCAGTCTTACCCAAAATATATTGCCAGGGCAAGCCGTTTACACGTTGGCGGAGCATTTCACGATAGCGGCGGCGCTCTTCCGGACCAAGTGGCTGGTCAAATTGCAGGTACAAGTCAATTCGACGGCAATTTAAAGTACCTGCTAACAAAATTTCTGCGGTCAGGCGCGGATTTTCCACCGCTTTATCTTTTAAATATCGGGTTGACCATTGAATAATGTCGGTAATACGCCAGACTTTATCTTCCATACTGCATTTGGATTATTGAGGTTTTAACAACACTTTTGCGTGATAAAACAGGAGAGATTGTCCGTAGAATGTCAATTAGGAGTAATTGCTCACAAAGTGTTGGCGATTGTGTCTTTGCCGCGCTCATCAATCAGGCGCAGGCCTTCCATAATCAAATGATGGGTAGACATCGGCAGCCGGGATTTAATTTCAATTTCTTGCTGTTCAAATTCAAACTCGCCTTTGTCCCAGCTAAGTGTATGATAAAATGCATCTGTGCCGCCCAATCGGCCCGAAACGGCATCCAGAATATTGCCGTTTTCAAAATAGAGCATGGTTTCCTGACCATCGGCGCCTCGAATCGTCAGCAATCCGGTTTTTTTATTCTGCTCCATCATTTGCAACAGTGCCACCACGTCTATCTGATCAAGCGTTCCGCTTAAATTTTTCTCTTTATATTTTTCAAAGTCGCGCTCGTATTTTTTCAAGGCAAAAATGACTTTGGTTACCAGGTCAACAATTTTAAAGGGCTTGGAAACGTAATCGACAGCGCCGCGTTCCAGTCCTTTTAATTGTTCCTGAATACTGCCTTTAGCCGAAAGAAAAATAACGGGAATATTACGCAGGCGGCGATTTAGCCGAATTTTGTTAAACATGGCATAGCCGTCCATTTCCGGCATCATAATATCGCTGATAATAAGCTGGGGCAGCCATTCTTCGAGAATCTGAAGAGCTTCTTTGCCGGAATTACAGGTCCGAACTTTAAAACCATGACTGGATAAAGCATCACGAACTAAAACGGCAATGCTGGCCTCATCCTCAACCACTAAAATATCTTTTTTTGTATCACTTGTATCAACAGTTGTATCGGACATTTTTTCTCACAATCGTAGTTTAACTAAAAAACTTATGCCTTGCCATAAAGGCGCGTGCTTTCCATTTTGAAAGTTCAGTCCTTAAGAATTTGCTTCCAGTACTCAGCCCCATAAAAAGTTTCGTAAAAACCTATCATACCTATTGCCAGACTTTCCATATCATCATGAATAGTTTCCAGGATAAGCTGCCGCTGACTGGGAAAAGGGTTGCGATCAATCATGAGCCGCAACACAGGCGACGGCTCCAGCAGATAGAAAAATTCGCACGCGTAATGCGAAGTCGCGATATTTTCTAAAATGAGCTGCGAATCCAGAAGGCGAACAGTTAATTGCCATTGATGGTGCAATGGCACATAACCGCTTTCCAGTAGATAGATGAGATGGTTGACAGTATCTGTGCTAGCGCACATGAAGGGCACAAAAGGCGTCCGGAAGCGAAGTTGTTCTTTGCGAACATCATTATATCGCAACAGCCCGATGCCACCCAAATGCCCCATGACGAGCATCAATTGCGCTATATCATCGTTTTCAGTAAACTCGCTGATAATATACGCCAGACGTGTACTTTGCAATTTACCTAAGATTTCTTCAACTAAATCCAGTTTGGCTTGAAGTTCGCGATGGTTTTTATATTTTTTACGAACATTTTTTCGCACAAGCGTCCTTTCTCCTGGTCAGTAACTCCAAATATAGGGTCATTTAACAGACTTGTCAATGCAAAAACATGGCCGGAATTCCGGTTTGAAGCTTGTAAATTTTCGACTGATTTTAGCAATACAATTTCAAAGACAGTGGAGGCTGCCGGTTAAATTGCCTCAACGTCGGCACGCTTTTGAGTAAATTAAAAACAACGTCATTTAAAGTCGGTCAGAGCTATTTATTTTGGAACAATGCCGGTTAGAATTTACACTTGCATTATCGTCCAATTTGCTGTATATATTGTCTGAGTTTTTGATGTTATTGAAGGCAAAAAAATATTACGGGGGTCTCAATGAAGAGGTTGATGTTTTTATGTATTTGGGGCGTTTTGGCTTATTTTGTATATCCACCACCGGTATGGGCCAATCAACAGGTGCTGGAAGTAACGCTGTGTGGCGGGGTGCGTAACCGCGTGCCAATGGATGTTTTTGAGCCGGTTGCGCGTTGTAGCCTGAGCAAAACAATGCCGGATAGTGTGCCGATCATTTCGTCCAAACAATTTAGTACGGTTTATCTGTGGGCGGTTGTCAGTTCGGATGCGGAACGGCTCCTTAAATTTACCTGGTATAAAAATGGAGTCGCGGCGAAAATGCAACGATCTGAATATCACCACGCTGATCGACAAACGTCTTTTATTGACGATGTCAAGCCGGGAACAGGTTGGAAAAACTTAGCCTCTATGGAGTTTAAAGCCCCCGTATTGAAGGATTATCGGGTCTGGAGCCAAAAAAGTATGAATTTGGATATGCATGATGGCGAGTGGAAAATTGAAATTACCCCGGCCGATGAGCCTAAAAATGTGTTGTGTGCGGTCTATTTTCGTGTCAAAGAGTAATGTTGCCGCTCAATAATGGTTGGTTACCCTTGTAAAAATTTCCGCCTGTAAGTTTTCGGAAACGCGCAAGTATTGATTTTCATGGCCAGTTTAACCTTTGCAAGGGCAACACCTTTTGAGCAGTTAAAGGAATGGTGTAACTTCTCAAAAAGTGTTGGCAAATCAAACCTTGCGAAG
>CAYOLL010000270.1:0-6455 GCA_964404765.1 uncultured Gemmatimonadota bacterium
AACAACTATGACAACATTTTGCAAGGTTAAAATCGTGTAACTTATAAATATAAAATAAATTATGAAACTATGTGTGACGTCAATTTAAAGCAGATGTCCCCGCTTCTTTGGTTTCTTTCCTACGGGTCAATCCCAAACCCGCTAAAAAAAGAGAGGCAAATGGACCTGAATAAATAAGTATTGCCCTTGGCTCTTCTTGATCAATCAGCTTAATCAAGAGAATCGTAACAGATATAAAAGCAACTATGGAAACTATCGCCCAAAAAAACTGAGCGTTTTTAAAAAGTCGGGCAACACAATTGATGCTCCAGAAGGCGCATACCAGCGGTATAAGTAACAATAAAACGGCGAGCACTATTATTATTATTTCCCCCATAAGTTAACTCCTTTTGATCGACAACTTTTGTAAAAAATGATGTAGGATCAAAATAGAAGATGACAAAAATCTTGTCAACGTAATTCCACCCTCAAGCGCAAGAAGCTGAGTTCGATTGTTGTGCATTATTCAACAGGATGTTGGAAGCAATGCGTTTTTCTGGCTGTATTTCCGCTAATCCTGTGCCGAGTTTCGTAAAAACCTCCCTTCGCGTTGCTCGCACGATGCATTTTTTGCTTTGGAGCGCAACCGGAATTGATTATTATATTCACAGTTCTGCACTTTCAAATTCAAATTATAATGGAATAGCAAACTTCAGTTTGCGCGTAGCTCACCTGACTCAAGACCACGCATTTACTTGCAGGCTGAAGTTTGCTACTCCGGTTTTGTATGTTCCGGAGTTTTCATGAAAAATCTTATCCCGCGCTTTATCCGTTATCAATTTAAGCGCAATCAATTTGGCGGTCATTTCAAAGCCGCGTCTCTGTTTGTAGATATTTCCGGTTTCACGGCCATGACCGAGGCGCTGATGGTGCACGGTAAGGTCGGCGCGGAAGTGCTGGCCGAGACGCTAATTTCCGTGTTTGATCCGCTGGTGACGGCAGTCTATGCCCATGGCGGGATTGTCACGGGCTTTGCCGGTGATGCCTTTACGGCGCTGTTTCCGCTGCAGCCGTTTACAGAAAAGGATCACGATCATGACCGGGCGGCTTCGGACGAAATGATTAGTTATAAAAATGCAGTAGCCGCCGCCCGCTCCGTCCAGCAAAATATCCTTCATAACCCTCTCCGCACTACACGTTATGGCGAATTCACTTTTGCGGTCAAAGTCGGTGTGGGTGAAGGAGAAGTGGAGTGGGGCATTCTGTGCGCAGAGCCGTTTATCGCAAGGTTAGGTTTACCACCACTTTTTGAGCAATTACGATTTGGAATTTAGAATTTTTAAAAAACGACGTGTGTGGTTGAACAGGAGCATGTCATTTCGCATACCTGTTTCACGACTAAGTGAAGCAGGTCGAGTCGGAATCCACGCTAAAATGGGCACCCTACATGGATTCCGGCTCGTCCGGGTTAGGTCTGAGAGATTGTAATCAACGCAGCCCAACCTGCTTAACAGGTTGGTTTTGCTTGCTCAACTCTGCTTTAATCCGCGCCATTTCCGCTTTGAGTTCCTCCACATCTGCCAACTTCCCTTCCAGCTTGTTCAGCCTGGCTTTGAGCGCCGCATTTTCCGCCTGTTGATCGACGATGGTTTGCTGCTGCTCCTGCACCGCCTTAATCAACACCGGAATCAGGCCGTTGTAATCCATGCTCAGCGTTTCGCCGTCTTTGACAATTTCCGGGATGACTTGTTGCACTTCCTGGGCAATCAGGCCAAAGTGTGTTTCCCGGTCGTCCGAATTTTTCCAGGCGTATGTAACCGGATTGAGGTTCATCACCGCTTTTAATCCGTAGCGCAAGTCTTGGATATTGTCTTTTAGACGGCGATCAGACGATACATTGGGTGAATTTTGCAGGAAGATGACGCGCCAGCGTTTGCTGAGACTGCCCAGGTCAAAGGTGTTGCCGGCATTGGGTCCTACATGCCCGGCCACTTTCAGCTTAAAATTGGTGGTGTCCACATCGGTTGTGCCGATGCCGACTTTGCCGGTTGTGCCGGCCCCGGCGCTGGGGCTGACAAAAAATGTTGGAATATCCGAATTAAAGCCAATCATAAACGTGTTGGAAATATCGTTGACCAAACGCATGCCGAGGTTCACGCCGCGGCCAAATACAAAGGCGTTACTGGCGGCAGGCATGGAATCGACTTCTACATTTTCACCAAACGCAAACGAACCCGAGCCGCCGGCCAGAACATTATTCCCCATGGCAACGGCGTCAAGCCCGCTGGCGGTGGTTGAACTACCAATCGCAAATGCATTTGCGCCGCTGGCGCGGGCATAGTGCCCGACGGCAAAGCCGTTGATGGCGCTGGCAATCGCGCTGTCGCCCATGGCAATGGCGTGCTGCCCGCTAGCAATGCTTTCATTGCCCAGGGCGGTCGCGGCAACGCCGCTGGCAACGGTCGCTTTGCCGGTGGCCAGGGCGTTTTGGCCGGAAGCATACGTTTGCTCTCCTATTGCCACTGCATTTACGCCCTCGGCTACAGCGCTGTCACCCATGGCAATGGCGTTTCTGCCGTCCTCGTCCGTCGCGCCGCCGGCAACGGACTTGCGTCCCATCGCAATGGTGCTTTTGCTTTTGGCCAGCGTTTCTTTACCGGTTGCAAATGCATTTGTGCCGGAGGCAACCGTCCCGTCACCGATGGCCAGGGCATTCACGCCGGTAGCCTGGGCAGCGTCACCCATTGCAATTGAGTTGTCGCCGGGACCGGCTATTGAATTCAAACCAACGGCAAAAGAATTGGCGCCGCTGGCGGTTGTGCTTTGGCCCATCGCAACAGAGCCCAATATGCCCGTGGCGCGGGTATTGGTGCCCATTGCCACAGAATTTGGCGCAAGCGCATGGGTGCCTGAGCCTAAAGCAGTGGCGTTCGATCCGCTGGCGGTATCCTGACTGCCAAAAACGAAGGCAGTTGCCCCGGAAGCGATAGATTTATAGCCAAAGGCAAAAGCGCCGATCCCGCTGGCCAGAGCGTTGTCGCCAAAGGCAAACGCGCCGACCCCGCTGGCAGTCGAACTGTCGCCAAAAGCATACGCGCCGATAGCTGAAGCCACAGTCCCCCGACCGATAGACAAAGAATTGCTGGACAAGGCCTGAGCATGGTCGCCAAAGGCAAAAGCTAAACTGTCCTGTGAGACATAGCGCCCGGCGCTCAAATCCCCGGCAATGGCGTTCTTGCCGATAGCGATGGAGTACGTCCCGTAAGCCTTGGCCTCATAGCCCAACGCCTGCGAGTAGTCGCCGATGGCTTGGGATTGATAACCTGAAGCGATAGAGTTCAGACCAACACTGTCGGGACTCGCAATAAGCACATTTCCGACGCGAAAGGCCTCTTTGACTGGATACCACAGCATGGTGGACACACCGTTGTAAGTCTCCCCTACATTTCCATCCGGAGAAACGAGGAAGACCTCGTCGCCGGCTGTCCGCGCATTACCACCGGTGTTGATTGAAAAACTTCTCGACGCAACCCGCCCCCCGCTTGCTTCGATATAAAATCGAATGCTGTCCTGCACGACTTTCATGATCGTATCCCCTGTTGCCGTTGTAACACAGATGCCGTCCGGCAGAACGGTGAAAATAGGATTATTGCTGCCGTCGGTGACTTGAAAAAGTGGAGCGCTTAACGCCCAGCCGGCGCTACCGCTCAAAAGGCACAATAAGATTGTAGAAAATAAAATTTTTTTCATGTCGCCTCCTTGAAATGGAGCAGCAAACTTCAGTTTGCCTGTGCGTTACGTAACCAAAGGCCACGCAGTTACTTGCAAACTGAAGCTTGCTACTCCGGTTTTAAATAATTTGTATGGGAATAGTGTTTAAAGTTTACATGAACTTACCCTGCGTAGCATTAGATTACCTTGCGCCAAGTGATTTGTTCAGAGCGGCTTCCAGCGCAGCCAATCGGGATTTGAGCGCATCCTGTTCCGCCATGCGAGTTTTCTTTTCCGTCACCAATTCACTTTCCAGCTTTTCATTGGCCGTCTTCAACTCTTTAATGGCTTCAATCAAAACCGGCACGAGGCTGACATAACTGACGCCCAAATAGCCTTTTTCCGGGTCCACCACCGACACGGCTTCCGGCAAAACAGCTTGTACTTCCTGGGCAATGGCGCCCAATTCGCGCTCGGCTTGCCCGATCCGATTATAAGATACACCGCGCACGGCCTGGATTTTTTGCAACGCATCCGTAATGGGCTGGATATTTTCCTTCAGTCGCCGGTCGGAGACATCGGTAATTGTGCCGGTGTACTCAATATCGCCGGTAACATCGAGGGCGACACTGGGCGCGGTCATGCCGATGCCAACTTTGCCACCGATCAGAACAAATGTGCTGTCGGGGGTAGCATCTTTATCGGGCTTAATTTCCAAATTGCCATTTTTATATAGCGTCAGGAGATTGTGTCGGTTGGCATGAGCCGTCCCGTTGCCGACGATGAATACCGGCTCCGTGTCTACCCAACTGGTGTCTGTGCCACTATACACGCAGTATTGACCAATGGCCGTGGCGGCAAAAGATCTGACCCAATTGGCTCGGCCTAATGCGAACGCATGTTGACCGCTGGCACGATTATTGTGGCCAATGGCGACGGAATAATTATTTAGGGCCTGTGGATTTTCTCCTATGGCAATGGAGCTCTGGCCGGAAGCGGTATTTTGGACGCCGAGCGCAATGGAATATAGCCCGCTGGCTGTGACAACCCGACCTATGGCCGTTGCAAAATGATTCAAGGCCTGAGCGCCTTGTCCCATTGCCAGCGAATAATCCCCAATTGCCATTAATGGCGTCGACGCATATCTTGCGCCAAAGGCAAAAGAGCCGATCCCGGAGGCAATGGCGCTATCGCCTAAGGCAAAGGCGCGGGCGCCGGTTGCCCGAGTTTTCACGCCGACGGCATAGGAATTTATGCCGCTGGCCTGAGCATTCTCACCAATGGCGTAGGCGTTGTCCCCGACGGCCAGAGCATCCAATCCCAGCGCGTATGAATTTGTGCCGTTGGCCAGGGCGCTTTCGCCAAGGGCATAAGAATCTTGCCCGGTGGCGGTGGCGTTGGCCCCAAAAGCAAAGGCTCCCTGGCCGGAAGCAGTAGCCGTAACACCCAGGGCAAAAGCATCCGAACCGCTGGAAAGCGCGCTCCGGCCAAAGGCAAAAGCATTGAAGTTTGTGGCCCGGGCGCTATCGCCAAAGGCAAAAGCGCTGTTGCCGCTGGCCGTCGTGTTGCGGCCAAAGGAGAAAGCGCTAGCTTGAGAGGACTGGGCGTTTTTACCAAAGGCAAATGCCCCGAGGCCGCTGGCCTGCGAACTATCGCCAAAGGCAAAAGCGCTGGAGCCGTTGGCGGTCGTATTCCGGCCAAAGGAGAACGCGTTGGCCTGCGTGGCCTGGGCATTACTACCCAGGGCAAAGGCGCCTATTCCACTGGCCAGAGACGCAAACCCAAAAGCATAAGCATTGCTGCTACTGGCGACAACGTCTTGTCCGAGAGCAAAGGCGTTGGAACCGCCGGCAATAGCGCCCTGACCCATGGCAAAGGCGTTTTGACCGGATGAGGTAGCGCTATCGCCAAAAGCATACGCGCCGATAGCCGAAGCGATGGTTCGCCGTCCAATCGACAGCGAATTGCTGGATAACGCTTGGGCATTGTCGCCAAAGGCAAAAGCCAGGCTATCCTGTGAGACATAGCGCCCGGCGCTCAAATCGCCGGCAATGGCGCCCTTGCCGATGGCGATGGAGTATGTCCCGTAAGCTTTGGCCTCGTAGCCCAACGCCTGCGAGTAATCGCCGATGGCCTGAGATTGATAACCGGATGCGATGGAATTCAGACCGACACTGTCAGGACTGACAATAAGCACATTACCCACGCGAAAAGCTTCTCGGGCCGGATACCATAACATGGTCGGTACACCGCTGTAAGTTTCGCTTACGCTGCCGTCTGGAGAAACAAGGAAGACCGGGTCATCGGCTGCGCGCGCATTACCACCGGTGTTGATTGAAAAACTTCTCGACGCAACCCGCCCCCCGCTTGCTTCGATATAAAATCGAATGCTGTCCTGCACGACTTTCATGATCGTATCCCCTGTTGCCGTTGTGACGCAGATACCATCCGGCAGAACGGTAAAGATCGGGTTGTTGCTGCCGTCCGTGACTTGAAAGAGCGGCGCGGCTATTAATGCATGGTGATTTATAACAGTGATCAGCAACATAATCAGCCCGGTTAAAATTCGATTACGCATAGTGTCCTCCTTTGAGGGTTCGCTGACACTGTTCACCTAATGATTGTTGATTGACAAAAGGTTACACAATTTATTGAACCAAAAAATGACGAATCGTATAACTGATTGCATTTGAAAGAATTAGCCCGAAAATAACCTCACGTTCGCTAATTTTCAAGTATCTTTTTAAATTGTGCCTGATCGCCAC
>CAYOLL010000271.1:0-6450 GCA_964404765.1 uncultured Gemmatimonadota bacterium
GTCCGCCTGGGGGTGCTGTCCACTTATAACATCTTGCAAAATATCTTTCTGGGTTTTGTTCGGATGAGCACCTTCAGCCTGGTCGGCGCTGTGATTTCCTCAAATGCCGCCGGGTCGCTCTTTGCCGGTTTCATGTCTGTGGCCAACCTGGCCTATTCGTTTTCCTATTCCAGCGGGGCCTGGTTGTATGAAAACGGACTCAACTTTGGAATCTTCAGAACTTTGCAGAGCTCGATTTTTCATCTGCCGGCCGAGGCCGGGTCAGAAATGTCCATCAATTTATTAATCTTTATCGGCTCAATGGCCTACCTGCTCAGTTTTATGGCCTCGCGAATGCTGCCGGATAAGCGCGAAACACAGTCTACGGACGATTCCACCTATACCTCCGGCCCGGAGAAGCATAATACTTTAGGTGATTCCTTCCTGGCGAAAGTGAACACTATTGCCGTCATTCTGATGTGGTTTAGTTTTGGCTATCTGGCCTTCGAGTTGAATTTTGACAAAATCGCATCTGTTTTGTTCGCCTTTTTTGGCATAGCCTTTGTTCGCAAAGTGTTTTTGGATTGGTCGTATACCCGACAGCAGAGCGCATAACAACTTTGCAGTCAATTCAAATTTCGGCACAAAAAAATACCCGCGTTCCTTAGTTTAGGAAAGCGGGTATTTTTTTGGTCGGACAGCGCTTAAATTTTTAATATTCACAGGACTTGGAAGGTTATTGCGCAAATCGGAAAATCGGGCAGCGTTCGACCCCAGCGGGGTCAAATGTTTATAGCAAAAGTTATCCCAATTCTTAATTGAACTAAACCGCGTAGCGGTGATATGTGCCTTTATCCGGAACATGCCACCGCTACGCGGTTGAAACGAAGGATCGGATGGCCGCTTTTTCTATAAACATGCCACCGCTACGCGGTTGAAACGAAGGATCGGGTGGCCATTTTTTCTATAAACATGCGCAGTGGCGCCGCTAACGCGGTTTGGAAACAACTTAACCTTCCAAGTCCTGTAATATTGAAGCGCTTAAAAATAAAAAAAGATGCCTTACCTGTGATTGTCCGGCGTCATTTATGCTCTATGTTTTTCGAGCCTGCAGCCTGGGGAAATTCGACAAAAAATGATGAGCCCTGATCTTTACCGGGGCTTTCGGCCCAGACTTGGCCACCCATCGCGTCAACCAGATTTTTGACAATGGACAAACCTAACCCGGTGGAATGCTCGCCAGCGGTTGGGATTGCGCTAAGCCGCGTAAATTTGCCGAACAAATGCGTCTTGTCATTTTCGGTCAGACCCTGACCTTCGTCGCGAATCTCACAGCGGACAAAATCTGTGGCGCTTTCGGCGGCATGACGACACGTCAAGGAAACCCAAATTTTCTTATCCGGCGGCGAAAATTTAAGCGCATTTGAGATCAAGTTATCAAAAACCTGTTCCAGCGCGTGGGCATCCGCTTTTATCCAGCAGAACGTGTTCGGCAGCGTTTGCTGAATAAAAATGGATTTTTCTGCGGCGGCTTTTTCATAACGCATAATAACATCACTGACTTTAAAGCGCAGATCAAACACGGTTAGATTGAAAATTTGCCGGCCCGATTCCAGACGGTTTATATCCAACAGGTTTTCAATCAACATGAACATGCGGTCACAACTGCCAATAATCAACCGGAAAAAATTCTGCGCCTCGCCGGCAATAAAATCTTCCGGGCCGTAATCAACAGCTGCCATAGCTAAGCTGCGAATGCCGGTCAGAGGGTTTTTTAGATCATGCGAGACGATGCCAAGAAACTGGTTTTTTTCGTCATTTAGCCGCTTAAGTTCTTCGTTGCGGCTCTGCAGTTCCCGTGTTCGCTCCTGAACTTGTTCTTCTAATGTTTGGCGATAATGCTCGATCGTCATGAGTGCGGCATACGTCCGCAGTCCAGTCATTACGATCGTGTAGAGCTTATCGGCGGTTAGCTCGACTTTGGTCGTATAGTCATCAATTTGGTAGGATTGAATGACCTGACGTTCCGGCGCCAGACCGGGTTGGCCTGTGCGCAACACAATCCGCACAAACGGATTCGCCAGGTCTTCGCGAATAATGTGCACCAGATCAAGACCTGCCTGATGCGTCTCCATGACCACGTCCAAAAGAATAATGGCCACATCCGTTTCACGCTTTAAGAGCGCGCGAGCTTCTTCAGCGCTGTAACCATCAATCAAAGCAATCGTTTTGCCATCAAACGTCAATTGATCTAATACCAAATGGGTGACGCTGTGCACATCCGGATCGTCGTCCACGATCATCACTTTCCAGCCGCCATTGGCACGCTGATTTTGCATCGCAGTCCGCGCTTCGAGTGTAAAATCCTTCCGACCGGAAATTTGGCGCGTTTTTTTAGCAAGGAACAACGTATCTTTTTCTTGTAAATCCATTAAACCATCCGATCCTTGTTTTTAGTACTCCGAACCAAATGACAAATTTATCATGCAGCCATTCTGAAAGAATCTAATTCAAAACCAGCAGCTGCGCCATTGGAAAAAAGATTCATACAGAATGACAGCGATCACAAATAGAAAGTTTGCCGCTTGGAAAGCGAATAGATCAACTGTCGAAGATCCAGCCGATGGAAAATAAAAGGCTATATAATAGAAGAAACAGGCCGGTTTGCGCCAAGATTTTATTTAAAGTCGGCCCGTCGGTTTGATTAAAAACTACTTTTATTTTGGGGACGACAAAATACAGTAAAAAAATCGGCGCACCGGCATAAAATCGCGCTTGAATAAGCTGCGTCAAAAAAATGGGGGTCAAGCCCCCCAACAGAAGGCAGGCGGTGTACTGATAGCAAGCGTACTGCCGGCCAAACCGTACCGCTACGGTTCTTTTGCCGGCGCGCTTATCGCCTTCATAATCGCGAATGTTGTTGACCGTTAAGATGGCCGTAGATAAAAGGCCCGGCCCCAGTCCGGCAAAAATGGCTTCCCAACTCAAGTGCAGGGTTTGGACATAATACGTTCCGCCTACTGCTACCGGCCCAAAAAACAGCAGCACAAAAATATCGGCAATCCCAAGATAGGACAGCGGATACGGCCCACCGGTGTACAGAAAACCAAACAACAATGAAAGCAAACCGATAACGACAATCGGCCAGCCTGCCTGCCAAACCAAATAAATCCCGACTAAAAATGCCAGTCCAAATGTGAAACCAACCGCGAGCCGCATTGCGGCAGGAGTTACCAAACCGGCTTGCGTCACGCGCACAGGGCCTAAACGCTCACCTTGATCCGCGCCCTTTTTAAAATCATAATAATCATTAACAAAATTCGTGCCAATTTGAATCAGTAACGCGCCCACTAACGCGGCCAGAGCCGGACCGATCTGAAATCCGGCATCCGCATAGGCCATGGCCCAGCCGATAATGACCGGCGAAGCCGCGGCGGGCAACGTCTTGGGCCGACTGGCTGTCAGCCAAATTTTTCCAAATGACCACGACTTTAACTCGGATTGCGTCATTAAACGTGCCTTTTTATAATGCCAAACTTTTGGGGAAACTTAGTGCTTTTGTGCTTTTATAACAAGTCCTGTGTTGTTCAAAGATGAAAATAATATCTGTCGGACACAATTTCCAGGCATAAATCAGCCTTAAATTTTTCAGTGTCGGACAAGTCCTGTCTTTGTGTTATGAAAAACGCAGGATTGAATCGGAAAATTTGTTTGACAAAAGCAGGTAATAAAGCTATAATTCCTACATAGTATTGCAACCTCTTTTTTATGGGATTAGGCGACTTCCGTGAGTATATACCCAAATTTTAGTCTGGCGCGTCAGATTAAGTCCAAAAAAGCACGTATGGTGCTTAGCCGTTCGGCTTTGGCTCTGGGCGTGGAGATCGTCGTTTTTGATCAGCAGGGTCATGTTTTTATGACGCAGCCCGATGGATCCGTCGATACTTCTGCGCTTAATCCTGTTGCTGTCGCCCGTGTCGGACAGTTCAACGCCAACGATGGCCAACCCATTTTTGAAGATGGCGGCTGCTGGGCGCCGGTTTTGACACGTCAAGGCGCGGTGGGTACGGTTTTTTGCCGAAATTTTAAAATCGGCGATGCCCAAATGCAGCAGAATCAAACGCAGATGGTTTCGGAAGCCATTAGCTATATGCTGGATGAAGAGTTTCGTTTGAAAGACCTTAGCTCGCAGCTTATCGACACTTATGAAGAGCTTAACCTGCTGTATGAAATCGGGCGAACCGTCAGCTCGATCCGCGATATTGCTAAAGTCAAAGAAAAAATTGTTTCCGAATCCGTTGAGATTATCAACGCAAGAAACGGTTTTTTAATCATCGAAGATGAAAAAAGCGGGCTGTACCAAATTGCCAATATCTATGACGATAGCATTCTGGACGCCGCCGGGGTGGACATGGCGCTGGCCGTGGACATTCACAAAGACATCATTCATCAAGTGTTGACGGATGGAGAGTCAAAAATTGTTTTGGATCAACCCAGCGCGATTTTTTTCCAAAATTCAGACAAAACTATTGTCATTCAATCCGCTTTGTGCGCCCCTTTACAAACCTCGTCCCAAATTATCGGTGTTTTACTGCTCATCAACAAAGACGGCGACGAAATCTTTACAACCGGTGACCGCAAATTATTGACGGCCATGGCCTCGCAGGCCGCTCAGTCTATCGAGAATGCGACCCTGTTTCAAAAGCTGGAATATGAAAAAAACATGGTCGAACGAATTATCGAAACGACCGCCGACGGTATTATTGTCGCCACGGACAGCGGTGAGATCACTCGTTTTAATCAAGAGGCGCGCTATATTTTTGGCTTTACTGAAAATCGTATTCCCACCAAGGAAGATATTGCAAAAAACTCGCGCTTATCTTTAATGATGAAAAAAATAAGCACTCGCAAAGACAACTCCGGTGTGTTTGAAATGATCATCATGAAGCCGCTCAAACTTTTCCTGTCGATTCATACTAATCCGCTTTTCGATCCCGCTCAAAAATCGTTCGGATTGGTTGCCTCGATCCGCAATTTGACGGATGTTAAAAAAGCCGAGCGGGAAAAGCGGGAAGTTGTGTCGCTGCTGGCCCAAAAACTGCCGACACTTTCGGAAGAAATTGTGTCGCTGGTGATTCACGAACCGCGCAAGGCCGCAGCCGACTCACATAAAGACGGCATCATTAAAGCCGATCAACTGGGGACGCTGGCGGTTGATCTGGATCGGCGCATTACCCGCTTGCGACGCTTTTTGCAGATTATTGCCGGGCCGCTGCGCATCGAACGGGTCGAAACGCCGGTCAGTGAGTTGATTAAGACCATGGTGGACAACTTTCAAGCCGCAGCGCCTAACAAAGCGACATTTGATGTCCAGGTGGCCGATAATGTCGGCGTTCTTAAAATTGACAAAGATCATTTTGGTGAATTCATTGAAATTTTGATCGAGAATGTTTACGATCATGCCGGCGAAGATGTGAGCGTGTCCATTAAACTATGGCGGGAAAAAGAATATCTGCTGGGTGAATTTTCCGATAATGGTAAAGGTGTTTCCGATTACCTGCAATCCCTACTATTTGAACCAACCATTCAACTCGTTGAACACGAGGAACTGCGTCTGGACGAAATTGGCTTGGGTCTGCCATACGGCAAGCACGTTGTGGACGGTCACGGCGGCGATATTTCCATCAGCAAGAGCAGCGCCGATGGCCGCGGCTGTGTGGTAAAATTCAGAATCCACATTGGCAGCCAGGAATAGCCTTCTAATTGCGCAGCGCACATTAGCAAATCTTCATTTATTGTTATTATGAATTCAGTATACGTGGCTCACAGGCAAATTGAAATCTGCGATTCCAGGCTGAAAACTACCACATGGTTTCATTTCAAATTCAATGACAGCCGAACCGAGACGAAACCCTTAACTTTGCTTGAGCAAAAGCCGAAATCAGACCTTGTGACGAATGTTGCAAGGTCTGATTCTTTTGTGGCAGTATGAAACGATGAGCACAATTGTTGGCCTGTAATTTTACAGAAGAAGAAAGGTTAAAACGTATGAACAAATGGATAGCCCTGAGATTCGTTTGGATAAGCTTGGCTGTGGGCGCTTGCAATGAGCAAAAGCCGGTTGGTCAGTCGTCGGGAGGCACGCCGGTATGGGCCGAGCAAAACAAACCGCACGAGTTTGCCCGACCCATAGACGATACTACTGCGGTTCAATCGAACGAGCTCGTGCAACGGCAAGCCGAGCCAATCCATCCCACCTACGACCATTATCTGGAAACAGCCCCTGACCAACGCCGGAGCGCTGTGGATGACCGCTGGTTACAGCAGCCGCCGGATCAGACGGACCCCGGCGATTCGCGTTGGAAAACGCCTCCGCCCCCTGACGCGAAAGAAAAATAGAGCCTTATTATTTGTTGCTTTTCGGTAGTGGGCAATGTTTTTTTGGTATTAGCATTACAGGCGGAATTATTC
>CAYOLL010000272.1:0-6364 GCA_964404765.1 uncultured Gemmatimonadota bacterium
TGACTATTGCCTCCCTCTATGACATTCAACTCGAATAAGATCGCGGGAATTGCTGTAATTTTTGCCACAAAGACTCTAAGGCACGAAGGGATAACAAGTTATAGAGTTCAATCCCAAAAACTAATTTTTGAGAATATTTTTTTCAAAAGACCTAAACCCTTATTTTATAAGCCTTTGTGACTTGGTGACTTTGTGGCCTGAATTGGTCAGGGTTACAACTTGCCGGTTTTTGCACTTTTGACCGGGGACGTTATCCGCACTAAGTGCGCGCTAAGTCGGTCAAGACGTGGCCATCCTGAAGGGTAATGATCCGGCGGGCGCGCTCCACGACACGGCTATCGTGGGTCGAAAAAATAAAGGTTATTCCATCTTTTTGATTCAAGTCTGCCATGAGATTCAACAGCGTTTCGGCGGATTTGGAGTCCAGATTTGCGGTGGGTTCATCAGCCAGAATAAACTGTGGGCGCGAGGCCAATGCCCGGGCGACCGCTACGCGTTGCTGCTGTCCGCCGGAAAGCTCGGCCGGACGATGCCGGGCCTTATCGCCAATGCCCACGGCTTCCAATAGCTCCAGTGCGCGCAGCCGACGTTCCGCAGCCGGGCGCTTCTGCAACAGCATGATAAACTCCACATTTTCCTGCGCCGTCAAGACCGGAATGAGATTAAAGGCTTGAAACACAAAGCCGATATGATGCAGCCGAAAATCAATCAAAGCATTCCCTTGCAGTTGGCTAATATCAACCCCGTTGACCATAACCCGGCCCGTCGTCGGCTCATCCAACCCGCCAATCAGGTTTAGCAGCGTGGTCTTGCCCGATCCTGACGGCCCGACTAAGGCGGTGAACTCGCCGCGCATGACCGTCAGGCTGATCGTTTCCAGCGCCGTGACGGGAATTTTTGTAGTCCGGTAGACTTTGCTAAGATTTTCTGTTTGAATGACCGACATACAAATTCTCCGATATTTTATTCGCTAAGAGCGCATCGCTTCCACCACCTTCAACCGCAAGATGGTCGCGAGGGGATAGATGCCGGTGATCAGTGACAAGACGGCAATTACCAGTGTTTGGCCAATAAAAATACGTGGGTCCAGTGAAAAGGGAATGACCGGTTCAAAGCCGTATTCGATCACCGCTCGCGCGGCATCGCCGGTCAAACGCAATGGATGCCAATGCAAAAATAAGAGCATGGGAATGCCGCCGATAATGCCGCTTAATGCGCCGAGCGCCGTCAGAAACAGCGTTTCAATCAGCACAATTCCAATCAGCCGCTCGCGTCGTAAACCCATGGCGATCAACATGCCGAATTCGTGCCGCCGTTCCGCGGTCATCATCATGACTGTGCCAAAAATGCCAAAGCCGATCACCGCATAGAGAATACCGATCATAATTAAGCCGAATGCGCTGTCCAACTCAAGCGCCTGAACCAGTTCCGGGGCCATTTCGCGCCAGCTTAATATGGCGCCGGCCGCGCCAAAAATCTGTCGCAAGTGCGCGGTAATTTGCGGCAGATAGGCTTCTTTGTCAGCTAAAATGATGTAAGAAGTAATACGATTATCGGCAGCGTAGAGCTGTTGCGCGGCGGTCAAATTGAGGTATATCAGGCTGCGATTTAATTCGGGTAAGGGAAACTTGACGATGCCGATGACCGGAAAAAGTCCGGCGGCGCTGGCCCCGTGATAACCCTGCCCGATCAAAACCAGTGTATCGCCCGGAATCAATTTTAGATATCCGGCCAAGCCCTCGGCCACCAGCACGCCGGCGCCAAGCGAGTCCAGATAGTCGCCGGCAATCAGGCGCTTGCTTAATTCACTAAGCTGATTTTCCTCGGCAGGCTGAACGCCGATCACCACAACGCCGCGTGTTTGTTTACCGGACGAAGCCAGCGCAAAGGATTGCAGCCGCGGGGTGATGAGCCGAATATGTGGATTCTCAGCGGCCTGCCGAACCGCTTCCGGTGAATAAGCCAGGCTATTATCCAATGTTTTGTTATCCCAATAATCGGGATGCTGAACCTGGGCGTGGCCGCAATAAAATTTAACCACATTCCCAATAATATTGCCATAGCTGCCACGCTGCATGGAGCGCGAAAACAAGGCCAATAACACGGCAAAGAAGATGGACGACACTGTAATCAGCGTCCGCCGTTTGTTCCGCCAGATATTTTGCCAGGCTAAGCGTAGGTAAAGGCGCATGTTGATGTTCTATGGAATGGTTAAGGACGTAAGGATTGATGCAAGACTTCCGCCGGATGCAGCGCCCGCTTGCCCGAACCGTGCGCAATCTGATGGCGGCAACTCGTGCCCGCGGCCACAATCAGCGTCTCCGGCGCGGCTTCACGGACGGCGGGCAGCAGGCGGCGTTCGGCCATTTTCATGGAGATATCGTAGTGCTCGGCTTCGTAGCCAAAGGAGCCGGCCATGCCGCAGCAGCTTGTGTCCACTTCCTGCACGGGGTGACCGGGCCAGGCCAGCAGGTGTTTGGCGGCGGCCATGCCGGTAATGGCTTTTTGATGGCAATGACCGTGCAGCAAAATCGGACGTTTATCCTCGATCAGCGGCAATTTCCAGGTATTGTTGTTCATTGCCTGGACGACAAATTCTTCAAACGACAGGCAGTTGGCGGCCACAATTTTGGTGCGCGGATCGTCCGGCAGCAAATACAAATAATCGTCCCGCAAAGCCGACAAACAAGACGGCTCCAGAAATATCAACGGAATGCCGAACATCGTCAGCGGATGCAGGATTTTTAGCGCTCGCAACGCAACATTTTTAGCTTCCGGCAGCAGGCCTTTGGAAAGGAGCGGCCGGCCGCAGCATCCGCCGGAAATCGTTCCGATAGACAATCCGGCCGCTTCCAAAACTTCCAGCGCGGCTATACCGACTTCGGGCTCAAAATAGTTTGTAAATGTATCCACATAGAGGATTGCATCTACACGCGGCTTATCAAGAAGTTTGTGACGCTTTAACCGATCCACAAACGTCTGCCGGGCCAGCAACGGCAACTCGCGTTTGGGATGAACGCCCAACATTTTTTTGACCAAACCGCTTTGTAATCCGACATTTATCAGCGGCGCGACAAATTGACCGGCGCGACTGATCGCGGCAATATGTCCAAAAGCGCGATCCCGCAACGACGCGCCGTTATCCAGCCGATATTGGCCCATAAACTCCAGTTTGATCTTGGCCATATCCACCGCGGACGGGCACTCATTTTTGCAGGCTTTGCAGGAAATGCACAAATCCATCACCTGATACATGCGCGGGCTGGTTAATTCCTCATGCGGCAGATGACCGGACAAAGCGGCGCGCAAGGCATTGGCCCGACCGCGCACGGAATGCTCCTCGTCGCGGGTGGCCATAAAACTGGGACACATCACCCCGCCGGATAACTTGCGGCAGACGCCCGCGCCGTTGCACATCTCCACGGCCCTGGCAAAACCGCCGTCATGCCGAAAATCCAGATGCTCGCGAATCGGCATGGTCTGGTAGCCCGGCCCCAAGCGCAGATTTTGAGTTAAAGAGATTCCATCGCCTGGAGCGATGGAATCTCTACGCAAATCCACAATATTCCCCGGATTGAGCAGATTGTGGGGATCAAATGCCTGCTTGACCTGACGATACAGGCCGTACAATTCCGGGCCGAAGAACTCGGCATTCAACCAACTGCGGGCGCGGCCGTCGCCGTGTTCGCTGCACCAGACGCCGTTGTATTGCTTGAGCAGCCCGGCGACGTGGCGGCCAATCTGCGGCATCTTGGCCACATCCTGGGCGGATTTGGTGTTGAGATGCGGTCGTACGTGCAGACAGCCGGCGCTGGCATGGGCATAATAACCGACTTCGCAACCCAACTCGCGGCAAAAATCCTCCACGTGCCGGATGTAATCATCCAAATGCTCGACCGGCACAGCGGCGTCTTCGATAAAGGGAATCGGCTTGCGGTCGCCGCGCATGGACATCACCAGGCCGAGGCTTTCCTTGCGCACTTGCCAGACGTTGGCCTGCAAGCGGGCGTCGATGGCCGGGCGCACTTTGGCCGGGACGCTTTGCCGTTTAAGATGATTGATCAAACGGTCAATATGATGACGCAGTTCGGCTTCGCTTTCGCCGTAATATTCGGTGATCAGCAGGCATTTGGGCTCGCCGTCGGTAAATGTCCGCAGCAGCGCGTTAAAGGCCGGCGATTGGCGGCACAGGCTCAAGCCCACATCATCCAATAGTTCGACCGCCGACGGGTTGGTTTCCAAAATCACCGGCGTGGCCCGCAGCGCCACATGTTGATCGTCAAAATGGACAATGCCCAGCCCGGTCATTTTTGGCCGCGCCACCAGATTCAGCTTGATCTCGCGGATAACAGCCAGTGTGCCTTCGCTGCCGCAGATCAGCTTGGCCAAATTAAATTGCTTTTCCTGCGGCTGATGATAAAATACGCCGTCCACAAAGCGATCCAGATTATAGCCGCCGCAGCGCCGCCAATGCTTGGGCGTACCGGCGCGAATGATGTCGGCTTGCTGATCAATTAGCCCGGCGATTGTGCGATAAACATCGCCTTCCAGCCCGGATTTTTTAAGCTGCTGCGCCAAAGCGACGTTGCTTATGCCCTGGAATTGGGCTTCGCTGCCATCACTGAGCAGGACGCGGGTTTCCAGTATGTGATCGGCGGTCATGCCATACAAAATCGAATGTGCGCCGGTGGAATTGTTGGCCGTCAGTCCGCCCAGGGTAGCGCGGTTGCTGCTGGCCGGATCGGGGCCAAACTGCAGCCCGTGCGGCTTGAGCCGAGCGTTGAGATCGTCCACAATCACGCCGGGTTGGACGCGCGCCCAGCCTTCGGTTGGGTTGACTTCCAGAATTTGATCAAGATGGCGGCTGACATCAATTATCAGCGCCTCGTTGACGGCTTGCCCGGCCAGACTGCTGCCCGCGCCACGCGGCAGAATGGGAACTTTATATTTGGCGGCCAATTCCAGCGCCGCCTGCACATCGTCAAAGGTTTGGGGAATCAGAACGCCGTGTGGCATGACTTGATACAGGCTGGCGTCAGTACTGTACAACGTGCGGCTGTACACATCCGTGCGCAGTTCGCCGGCGATGCGCGGACGCAGGTCGTTGAAAAAGTCGGGTAGGGCAGAGGTAGCATGATTCATTTGGCTATTTGGATTCGTTGTAAGGTTTAAAACGTATTCGCCGATAATGTAAACATCTCAATAACCAACACTTAAATCGCACTCGCGCGAATAAGGCGATTCGCGCTACACGTTCACCGCGCTATGAGAAGTTTTTGAGCAGCAGCGTCACCAGTTCAACCGTCCGCTGGGCCTGATGTTGCACGCTGCAAATGGTATCCTGCGTAAGTCCGCTGCGTATGGCCACAGTGTCGATGTCAAGACCTTGTTGCGCCAAAAAAATGATCATGGCCGGCTCAATCATAGGCAAGGTCGCCGATACTCCGTCGAGCATCAGTCGCGCGCGGCCTTCTTGACACACGGCGAGGACAGCTTGAAATCGAGCGTCTAAAATAGGGTCAATGGCGTCAAATGAAGCCTGCAAAGGTGAAAGCGGTAGGAAACTGCCTATGATCGCCGCGCGTGTTTCGCTTTCCGACCAGACAATCGCCCCGCGCCGCCAGCATTCTGCCAACAGATAAGGCTGGGCCGGATTTACCGCCAGACTCAGACGGCCCGCTACGGTTAACGTCCCGGCAGGGTCAATCAAGCCGTAGTCCTGCCACAGCGCCTGCTCATATTGCCACTGCCGTTGTAGTCCCGCCGTCGTATTTTTCTCGTGGATTTCCAGATCGTATAAATCGTCGGTCAAAAAGCGAATTTTTTTGGCTTTCCGCTGTTGACATTGCGGCTGATGAACGCAATTTTCGCATGGGAGTAAAGTCATTTCACGGCTTAAGCGTTCCATATCTTGCAGGGTTTTTTCGGCGTCGGTTTTATTTCGGGCGTGCTTGTTGAGCGCTTCGGCTTGATCGCGCTGCATCCGTAAATCACGGTAAGTGTTGATCAGTTTATAAGCCGCACGGGGCGAGCGACATTTCTTTTCCGGAATTAGGGCGTCCAACTCGGTTAGAATGGCAGCGGCATCGACCGGTTCGGAGGAAGTCTGCTGTCGGGCAAAAAAACTGCGCGCAAGCGTTTCGGCGACAGGCGCCGTCGGGGACAATTGCAACAGCGGCACATTGATCGAACGGCTGCGAAGCGGCTCCGGTTTGGCCAACAGTTTATCTTTAATATGCACCACGTCAATATCGGGATGATTGATGACAATTAAACTTGCCGTGGGGTGATCACGATCCAGCATACCCCTGGCCCGCCACAAACGCGCCTTCGAAAACGGCTGCCTATTTTCCTGGCCGACCCC
>CAYOLL010000273.1:0-6260 GCA_964404765.1 uncultured Gemmatimonadota bacterium
TGGCTATCCTTTTGTTGCACGGGACATTCCCGGGCGGCGGATCAGGTGGTCTGACGTTAATCCTGATTTTACGACAAAAAACGTGATCCGTCAATGCTCTTTTGCCATCTGCCAAAAATGTTCGAACCGCCGCAAAACAAGCTGCCATTCGGACAAAAAGAAACCGCCACTTTGAGTCATTCAAAATGGCGGTCTGGTAAAGCTGAGAATGTGCTATTCCTCTGTTTTAGGAAATGTGAATTTTTCGGTAATCCACACCGTAATCGGTTTGGTCTCCCGGGTCGCCGGTTGGTAATACCATTGCCGGACGGCGTTCATGACCGCGTTGTTGAAGCCCAGCGTTCCGTTTGCGTCAAAACTATTATTGATTTTGACATTCAGGACTTTGCCACTTTCGTGCACCAACACATGCAGAACGACATCACCGCCGGGCAAATCGCCCAACTCCGGCACAACCGGCTCGATTCGGCGCACCACAGCCGGGCCCACATCATACGGCACATAGCGTGGTTCATCGAACAAGCGGCCCAATTGGCCCAAATCAATCCCGGCCAGGCCGGAATCCGCCGGCGCCGGATTTGAGGACGAATCGCCCGGCGCCATCTGAGGCGGGCGATTCATCGTTGGCGTCATATCGGCGCTATCGGCAAAAGCCGCGCCACCCGGTCGGCCCGGACGCTTGGGTCGGGTTGGTCTTTTGGTAATAGCATCCGGTTCTTGCACATTTTCCTGTTCGGACACTTCGTCCGGCGCCTTCGCCAGAGAATCCGCGGCCTGCGCCGCCCGACGGGCGCGGCGTGACTGACCCTCGGTAACGGTGCTATCGCTTTCTATCGGTGGAGGCTTAATGCCCAGCGAATCACGGATCGCAGCCAAAACGGGTTCCCATGGATTTTTAGCGGCATCTTGCGCGGAACCCTCCGACAATTTTAAGAGCATGTAAAAGCCGGTGGTGGTCGGGAAAATATCGGTTGTTTTACCAATCGGCGCGGCGGTAAGCTGTTTGGCTAACTCCGCTTCAAGATTGCCAAGCGCCTCACACGTCACTCGCTCCGGTCGGCCGGGCAGTGAATGCTTGGCAGCCACATCGGGAAAATAGCCCTTTTCCGCCAAAGCCTTTTTCGCCTTTTTTAGCTCGGCATAATCCGGATTAAAAATAGCCAAAAAACAGGCCACGCGATCTTGGCTAAAATTGGTATCAGCGGCTTTCTTTTGACTTCCGGCCTGGACTTCCAATTGCGGAATGCGGTCGCAAAAGTCAAAGTCAGTTTTTAACTGACAGGCTCTGGTATAGGCCACAGCCGCCTCGCCGAACGCGCCTAACCGCTCGTACGCCAGGCCCCGCCCGGCAAAAGCATCCGCCAAGGACGTGTCCTTTTGGCAGGCCCGGTAGAGCGGAATCAGCGCCTGCTCATATTGGCCGACATCGAGCAGAGCCTGACCATCCAGCAAATAATCCTGCGCGGACTTGGCCGATTGGCTAAAGGCATGATCTGTTATGGCAAAAAAAGCGATTGCGATTGCAAAAAATTTAAGCAAGAAAACCTCCGTAAACATCGTTTATTTTTGTTGCCCGTAGCCAGGATTTGTGCACGTTGGAGACTCGCAGTGGCTAATCCGGCCATGACCTCGCTTTTGGTAATAGCCGCCGTGACAAAAGAGTGCTTTCCTTCCGCCATCCGCTCCACCATAAATTGTCGTATTTCCAGCGATCCGGGTTCAGTGACAAAGAATTTGATCAACGCCGATGAATCCATATAAATAATCATTCCCGGTTTCCCGCCAGCCGATTTCTGTGGGCCAAAATGATGTCTGACGCTAAAGGCGAACCTGCTTTCGGTTTAACCGGGCGCACAAGCCGAAAACATTTGGGATCAACGACTTGCAGCCATTTACAAGCTGGATTGGAAAGCTGCGTAGAGCCTAATTGTTCGAGTCCTTGTAGTAAAACCTGGATGACGGTTTCCTGGGCAACGGATTGTCCACTAATTCTACGAAGGGCTTGAACCAGCTTGAATTCGTTTTCTTGCAATCTAACCGTATGCGTTTGCATGATTAGCTCCTTTTTTGCCGGATTAAAACCGGCTACTTCGTTGCGGGGTAAACATCATCGTCATCCCCGCTCTGAATATAATTCATCCCGATCAACGGTTACATCCTGACCTAATCTATAATGTTTGATTGATCATTAATCACCTCGTTGCAATCGCTTTATTTGAGAATACAAACATTAATCTTGCCGAGTGACAGCCCGGTGATGTCAAACTTTCAATTCTCCGATGTGCCGCTAAATCTGAGATTAATATTAATGCGGGCAGAATTGCCGGTCAAGTTCTTCTCAACATTCTAATTTTAGGATTTAGAACAATGTGCTCAAGCAGCTTTTGATCTTTCATTTTAAGCTCATTTTGGGTTATGCACATAGAAATAACGGCAACTAAACGACAATTACGGCCAATTGAACGCTTCTGTGTAAGCCTGGGTAGGCATCATTAGTCCGCCGTCAACAATCCGTACCCGTGAGCGTAGCGTCCAACCGGTTTGACCGTTGTAAGCTATGCTTACCCGAGCCCCGTCCTGCCCCGTGATGGTCGCGCCTTGCAAAAAATACGTCTTCGAGTTTCCGTATAATGCTTTCCAGGTCGGATTGAGGATATAGCGGTTGTCTTCGGCGCGCGGATGATAAATTTTTGCGCTGGTAAATGCGCCCAACAACCCGCCGCCGATGCCGCCGAGCATCACGCCGTAAAAAAAGCCGCCCGCCCCGGAACCGTCGCATTCTGTTTCGCAATCTTCATTCGGGTCGCCCATGATTTTGCCGGCCAATAAAGCGCCCGCAAGAAAGCCGCCCAGCGCCAGTCCAATCGTCCGCCCGGTTGTGCGCAGTTCGCTATTGGTTGTGCCAACCGTGAATTCGGCCACTTCCGCGGTCGGGATTTGGGCAGGGTCGCCTGCTTTATCGATATAAAGCGCTGTTGTGGAATCAATCTTCACTCGACTGACAGTCAAGATTTTATTGTCAACCGTCACAAGGCGGACATGACGTGCGCCAGTGGCCCGATTCATCTCGGTAAATGAAGTCGATGTGTTGTCAAATTGTCGCGGCTGATGGGCACAACCAAAAGCCAGCCAAAGGATTGGAAGAATGATTTTCAGTTTTGACATAGAGTCGATTCCCGGATTATGTCAGTTCAATCAAATGCGCCACTTTTTCCAGCATCTTGGGGATGTTGACATCGTGCGTGGTCAGAATAATCTGCCGCTGCCGGGACGGGGCTGCGAGCTAATTTTTGTCAGGTAATTTTTCCGGATCCTGTCTGTTATCAAAAATAGAATGGATCACAATTTTGTCGCCTTCGATTGCATAAAATATCGAAAAGGGAAATCGTCTAATAACACAGCGTCGAAAGTGAGAATAAGATCTCTGATACATTTCGGGAAAACTCAGGATGCTTTCCAGGGCAATTTCAATACAATCAAGAAATTCAAAACCGAGGCCGATCCGTTGCATCTCATACCAACGAAAGGCCATTTCAAGATCATCTTTTGACCTATCCGTATAGTTGACGGTCATTTAGATGCGTTCCTTAACTCGGTATGAACGCCCTTCCAATCGTGAAGCTTCAATTTACCGCTCCGATAGTCACCGTATCTTTTATCCAACTCGGCTTTTTGCCACGCGGGCATTGGCAACGCATTATTATCTCGCGCAATAGAATCCCAAATATCTTCAACCAACATCAACTTTTTAGACAAGCTTAAGCTCTCTATGACGGTCATAAGTTCATTTGGTCTCATGGAAGCGCCCCTTTTTTATCGTTGTCCACAATCTCTAATTTGATTTTTCAGCATGGTCTCTCTCAGAGCAACTCAAGTCAACTCAATCAAATGCGCTACTTTTTCCAGCATTTTGGGGATGTTGACATCGTGGGTGGTCAGAATAATCTGCCGCTGCCGGGACACTTGATACAGCAAATCCAGAGCCTTTTTGCGGCGCCCCCGATCAAAGTTCACCAGCACATCGTCCAGAAATAGCGGCGACGGATAGCGATCCATCAGCGCCAGCCGGAACGCCAGATAAAACTGCTCCTGCGCCCCAAAACTCAGCGCCTTTTCCGGCGACAGACTGCGTCCGCTGTCGTTCGGCAGCGTCACGGAAAATTCCCATTGCCCTTCCGTATTTTGAAAGCCCGCGCTTTGGTACACGCCATCGGTAATCTGGCTGAAATAGCCGGAAATTTTTTCATTCAGACCCGGAAACGCCGCCAGCCGATTAATGGTTTCCTGAAGGCCCGTATCCGCTTTTTTGAGCACGGCCACGCGCTGCTTAATTCCGGCCGTTTCCGCTTCCAACCGGTTGATCGCCCCTTCGGCGTCATCCCAACCGCGCATGGTTTCGGTCAGCGACCGCAACTGCGCACTCAAAGCAATCCGCTGATCCTGGACGGACGGCAGCTCATTGTTGATCTGGCTGATCGTTTTGCGCAAATCATCTTCGCTTTGCAGATTTTGTCCATCCGCCGGAAGCGCGGTCTGGCTTAGACGGGCGACATCGGCTTCCAGATTTTGGCGGCGAGCGCTTAACGCGACTAAAACCGCCTCCGCTTCCGTGGGCAAATTCCACTCTTTGGGCAGTTGCAACATCGTCTGCTCCCAGCGGATACGCGCCTCGTTATCGGCGTTTTGCAAATTTTGCCAGCGACGGAATTGCTTTTGCAATTGCTCCAGTTTGCTGCGGATTTCGATAAAATTCGGATCAATCGGATCCATTTCCTTAAACATTGGCGACAACTCGCGCACCTGGTCTAACACGACATCGCGGTCCTTTTCAAAAGCCGCTTTCGTCTGGGCGCTGTTTTGACTTCCGCCCCGAATAAAAAGAAACACCCAGGCGAGGCTGACCAGAATGCCCAGGGAAAAGAAAATATTGTCATTTCGGTAAAAACCGACGATCAGCAAACCGAAGGCGACAATGAGCAAAACCATATCCAATGTGCGGCGCGGCGTTTGCGAGACTTTGGCATGAACGCTGGTGGCCTCTTCCAGGCGATAGCTTTGACCGATCAGGAAATCGGCCCGTACATCAAAATCCGCCGGAAATTTGTGCTTGCCAAGTTCTGTCAGCTCTTTGGCATAGTCCTGACGTTTGGCCGCCACCTGTGTCAACGAGGCGTCAACCGCGTCCAATTGGGTGAGTTCATCGGCGACAATGCCGGATTTAAGCTTGCTTTCGCGGGCCGCCATTTGGGCCGTCAGGCGAATCTCCGCTTGTTTTAGATTGGCTTTAAGTTGATTTTCGCGGGTTAACGCCGTTTCAAATTCGCCATGCAGTCGCTTGTAATCGGCCAATAAAGCCAATTGCTTTTGATATTGGGCTTGCTTTTCGACCAATTGGGTTTCTTTTAGCTGCAATTGGCGGGCATACTTGACGTTTGGATGGGGATTATCCAGCTCATCCAATTGGCGGCGGATGGATTTTTGGGCATTCAGCAATCTTTCCAGACCCGGCAGAAAGTTGGAAAGATCGGACGAACGGTTGGCAAATTTAAGCTGGGCGATTTGGGCCTGCTGCACAAAAGCAATGTCTTCAAAAAACGAGGCTTCGGCAAATCCCAAATGCGTGGTCAGCAGGCTTTGAATTTGCGCGCCGGCGGTAATTTCCGCGCCGCTGTCGGTCGTCAGCGTCAAACGGCCGGTGGTAAAATCGCGCTGAATCACGAAGCGCCGCTCGTCTTCGACTTCGTATTGAATGCGGACGAGCGACAATCCGGTCGATTGCCAGGGGCTGACCTCGGCATTGCCCGGTCCAAAAAAGGCCGCGCGAATGGCCGTCAGCAGCGTAGATTTCCCGGACTCATTCGGCCCATGGATACAGTTAAAACCCGGCTCAAAAGCGAACTTGGCGCTGGTATATTTTTTGAAGCCTTCTAAAAAAATTTCGCGAATTATCATGATTGACCGTTTTCCGGTAAAAAGGGCGTTTCCTGGACGTTGCCCGCGGCATCCTGCAGCAACAGTTTGACTTTCGTTTCGGCTTGATCCAGCAGTTGGGAGCATTGGCGGGAGAGTTTAATGCCATGCTCAAATTGGGCCAGCGCATCATCGAGGGATAATTGGCCGGATTCCAGACGTTCCACCACGCTTTGCAATTGCTGCAGGGCTTCTTCAAAAGAAATAGTTTTGCTCACTTTCACTAATCCCTCCGTTTTAAATTGACATCACACATAGTTTCATAATTTGTTTTCTATTTGTAAATTAAG
>CAYOLL010000274.1:0-6256 GCA_964404765.1 uncultured Gemmatimonadota bacterium
CCGCGACGATGAACAGGAAAAGCGGCACCGAGATGAGCGGGCCGGGCAGGAAGATCACCTTCGGCTGCATCGTCAACAGCACAGGCTGCGACAAGCCTTGCCTGACCCGCACGACCACCGTTTTGGTATCGGCGATGGCGCTGGTAAAAACCGTCGTAATCATACCCGCGGCATTGGTAAAGCCGGTCAGCGGAATCATATTGGCATTTGGCGGCGTAATCGTCACTAAAAACGAGTCCGCCGGAACGCCGGCCACCGGGTTGCCGTGCGAATCCTTTACGGTGATGGCCAGCAAGCTTTCATCAATATTATTGGCGATGACCGGCGAAGTGGCCGTCACCACAGAGTTGCGGGCGTTCGCCACATCCGGCAGCGCTTCCACTTCCGCCTGATCGGCAACCTGAATCGTCTGCGTCCCAACAATAATCGTGGCGTTGACTTTGTGCAAACCAATCAACGTGCTGGTAAAGCGGCCGGTGGTCTGGCCGTTGGCATCAGTCGGCGTCGTCGGCTGAAAAACGGTGATGCCTTCCACGCTGCCGCTTTCCTGTCGCACCACAAAGCGGATATTTTGCGGATTAACATTAGAGACTAAATTGTGAAATTGATCGCGGACAGTAATCGTAATTGTGCTGGCGTCTTCGCCGTCGGCCACAATGGGTGTCGTTGCGTCTATCGTTGTATTCTCGGCATTGGCCGGGCCGGCGGTAAAGTTGATGACCGGTTGTTGGTTCAATACAAACTCATCATTGTAGATGCTGACGGTGACGGTCTTGCGGCCCGCGACCGTGCTGGCCACTGCGCCGGTGGTCGTGCCGTTGACATCGGTTTGGGCGGTCGGTTGTTGGAGCAGATTGCCGTTGCCGGTCATGCGCACGTCAAAGGCGTCAGCCGGAATCGGATCAGGGAACGGCGCATTCTCAAAGCGGTCCAGCACCGTGATAGATATAACCGCCGTGGATTGGCCGTCGGCTACCACCTGGTTGCGCGAAGAAACAACGCGGGACTTATTGACATCCGGCGGGCCGGATTTGAAGATCACCAGCGGGGTTTGGGCCAGAGTTTTGGTGCCTTGCGGCGTCCGCACATTGACTAACACCCGCTTGTAGCCGGTTTTGTAGCTGGAAATCTGAGCGGTGGTCAGACCATCTTCATTGGTCGGCTGAAACGGGCCGTAGATAAGATTTCCCGCGGTTGTGCCGCCGCTTTCATTCGTAAGCTGAACGGCAATACGATCACCGGTAATGCCGGAAATCGGATTATGATAAAAGTCTTTTAAGATGACGGTCACGGTCGCCCGCTTGATGCTATCGGCCACCACAGCTTCGGGAGTAACCATGACCTGGCTGTTGAGTTCGTTTAAAGCACCTGGTCGAAAGAAAATCGGTCGTGTGCCCAGCGAATATTCGTACCATTTGGCAGTTACCGTTTTGAGTTCGGATTTGGTGCTTTTCAGGGTCGCCGTAAAGCGCCCCAGGCCGTCGGAAGGCACTTGGTTGATGCCGATGGTCACGCCGTCGGGCGGGTTGACGATCAGCGCAAACGGCGGGTAAGGCACGTTGGGAATGGGTTGATTGCTGACATCGCGCAGAAACGTCGTGACTGTCGCAATTTGCTGACCATCAGCCGTCAAACTGTCCGGCGTGATCGTCACAAAAGAGTTGGCGCTGGACAGCTTGCGAAATTCAACCGAAGCCTGTCCGACAAAGCCGTTATTTTCCAAATTGGTGGCAAAAATAATCGCGGTGCCTGGCAAATCCGAGGCTATTGTAAAATAGGCCAAGCCGTTTTGATTGGTCTCCGCGGCTTCCGGCTCAAAAAAATCGACCGGCACACCGGCATTGCGAGTGGAAACCAGCCGCACTGAAGCCCCGGCCCAGGGATTGCCCGTATTCGGGTCTTCCACAAAGACGACGACTTCCGATTTGGCATCCGCATCAGCAATAAACGGCGTTATCGCCGTAACCGAGCCCTGCTGAATCCGGCCATCTCCGGGCTTATTTGCCGCTAAAAGACCACTGGCCATTGTCATTAAAATTATAAGACTTAGATAAAGCTTACGCATTTGGAAAACCTCCCCTTATATGCAACCGATTATGCCACGAAGTCACAAAGGATCAAAGGATTATATTTTTGAATTAAACCTAACAGGTTTAAAAAAACCTGTTAGGTTTTCGAGTTAAATCTTATTCTTGCGGACCTTCACCGCGCGGGACTAACACCATCTCCACGCGACGGTTGATAGCGCGACCTTCTTCCGTATCATTCGTGGCCAGCGGACGGCTTTCGCCGTAACCTTTGGCGTCAACGACGCGGGTTAGAGCGCCCCGCGATTGCAGATATTGCATAACAGCTTCGGCGCGGCGTTGCGACAGGGCCAAGTTATATTCATCGCTGCCCTTGGCGTCGGTATGCGCGCTGATAACCATGGAATAATCCGGGAACTTCTCCAACTCGCGCACAATGCGATCCAGAATCGGCAACGACTCCGGTTTGATTGTGGCCTGGTCAAAGTCAAAATGCACTTTTTCATGCACCATTTGCATCGTCCCGGTGGAAGGCCCGGCCTTTACACTGGTCGATGTAAAAACCTTGCTCGGTTCGGTCCAGGCGCGATTACCCACTTTATCGACGGCTTCCAGCACGTAGACATAAGAGCCGCCTTCGTATTCGATCGTGCCGGTGGCATTCGTGCCGTCCCAGGTCACGTCTTCGGCAGGCGCGCCCCGTCCGGTCAACACGCGGAAATCCTCATTCGAGCCATCATGACGAATAAACAAACTCCAGGCATCCGTGCCGGCCACCGCGTCATTGGCGCTTAGTTTAAAGGTAGTGATCGCCGGCAAGCCCGTATCGTTAAGCGGCATAAACGTCTGCGGCGTCGCCCGGGCAAAAACTTCCGGCGGCGTCGTATCCACAATCAGCGTTATGCGCGGCGAAACAAAGACGCCATCCATAGCAGTAGCGACTTCATGCACAACTTGATATTCACCGTCCGGCAAATCCATACCGTTTTGATCTTTGCCGCGCCAGGTCAGCTCCGTCGGCGGCATACCCTGGCCTTCAAAAACCTGTATCAGACTGCCCGTTGTTTTTGTATAAATTCGCACAGCCCAACTCTGCACACCGATATTGTTCGGCGCGGTCGGGCGCAGCCGCGTGACATCCATGCGGCCGTCCATATTGGGCGAGAACATCATCGGGTCAGCCGTCAAACCCACGTTCACCCGCGAAGCATCGACGGACTTAATCACCGGCACATTATTAAAGCGCAAGGCAATCCGATGCGTGGCGACACCGTCTAAATTATCACCCATCGGCGCTTGATAGGCATAGTCCAACTGTAAGCCGGGGTGAATCGGCTTAATCCGGAAGCTGGCCCCGGCCGTCACGGCCTGATAATCTTCATCACCGGTAGCAAAGCCGGCGCGCAGACCCAGAATGCCATCGCCGGCAAACCAGCCTTCCGCGCCCACTTGAATGCGCGATACGGCCTCGCGGTCACCGCGCATCTTATAGTTGATGTCGGCTACAAACGTGCCGGGATAGCGCAGCGCATACGGGCTGAGCCGCTCGCCCAGCCGGAAAGCCACGCCGGTCTTCAAAACCCGGTCCAGCTTGTCTTCGGTCAAATCGGTGTTGATGGCCATGTCGGTCGCCATCAAATTTTCCACGGCCAACCCCAACGCCAGATTGCGGAACGGCGTGTAGAGAATGCCCGCGTCCACATCAAATGAGGATTTGCCGTCATCGCCGTTAAAATAAGGATTCAGCGTGACGGCGCCGTTTACATCGTTCCAGGAGGCCATCAGCGCTTTGGCGGTTAAACCAAAGTAGAGCTGATTGAATCCGCGAGCATAGTTCAGTGCCAGAACGCTCTCGGTGAAGAGATTTTCCGAGCCGATACTGGCGCCGCGCTGATAAAGACCGATGCCAAAACTACCGGCTGTCTGCGTTGGCACAACCACACCGACATAGCCGGTATAGAGGCTGCCCACCGTCAGGCCGGAGTTCAGCGCGGTATAGTTCAGCAGCAAATCCAGCTTTTGGAACTGGCCAATACCTGCCGGATTAAACAGCGGCGCACTGGCATCATCAGCCAGACCGACAAAGGCGCCGCCCATGCCCATAGACCGCGCACCGGCCTGAATATCTCCAAAGCTCGCCTGAGCCGGTTGCGAAAAACCAATAAGCATGCTCACAATTGCCAAAGTGACAATCATGTTTCGTGTGCTAAAGGAGAACACGTTCATCGGATAAAACCCCCTTTGAATGTCATAGACATTCGAAGTTGATGGTGTCTCTCGTAATTGAGTATACAGTTAATTATAAAACTTGTTATTTTTACGAGCATTAATCAAATTGCTTAACAAATTACTTTAAGTCCATTTTAGCAAAAAGCAAAATCATTGTCAAGAGAATTTTTACTGAAATTGAAAATTATGCAGTCTTTTTTCTGCTTTTTAGGTATGAAGTTAGCTGAACGGCTTAAGAAGTTACGTGAAGATTTCATTTCGCGTGTGTAAAAACCTTGATTCGAATAACCCGTTTCAACGACTTTTCCCCGCGAATACCTATCAGCCAAGTCCTGCTTTTGCGATGATTTCAACGTCCGCAATACATGACTTCAGACGTCATCACCTTCAAATTTAAAATGGAAAAAGCCGGCGGCGAACGAATCGCTGCCGGCTTTTTTAACCAAAATGAAAGTGCATCCTGCCAGACATTGGAAACAGTTTCAATGGGAATCCGCAAACTATCGGCTATAGGCAACCTTTAGCGCAGCCTTGTGCGCCGCAATTGTCCGATCGATATCCTCATCCGTATGCGCCATCGACACAAAATATGCCTCGAATTGGGCAGGAGCCAGATAAATGCCTTGCTCCAGCATCCGCCAAAAGTACACCCCATATTTTTTTGTGTCGGATTTCATAGCCGTAGCGTAATCCACCACCTTGTCTGGCGTGAAGAACAAACAGCCCATAGAACCGATCCGTGTGGAATACAACGACAAGTCTAATTCCTTTAAATTATGCTGAAAACCGGCATCTAATTTGGCCGACTTCTGCTCCAGCTTTTCATAAAACCCCGGCGCGTCCAACAGCTTAAGCGTTTCCAAACCAGCCCGCATGGCCAATGGATTTCCAGACAAGGTGCCGGCCTGATAAACCGGACCAATCGGCGAAACTCGCTGCATAATGTCCCGACGTCCGCCGTACGCCGCAGCCGGCAACCCACCGCCAATGATCTTGCCCAACGTGGTCAAATCCGGCTTGATGTCATACAACTCCTGCGCCCCCCCTTTGGCCACGCGAAAGCCGGTCATCACTTCGTCAAAAATAAGCAGAATACCATGCCGTTCAGTCACTGTGCGTAAATCCTGCAAAAATGTGCCCTCCGGCGGAACCACGCCCATATTTCCGGCAATTGGCTCCACAATCACAGCCGCAATTTGATCAGGATGCGCGTCAATCATGCGCTGCACAGAGGCGATGTCGTTAAAGCTGGCTAGCAGCGTATCCGCGGCATTGGTCTTGGTGATGCCAGGACTGTTGGGCTCCCCCAACGTCGTTGCGCCTGATCCGGCCTGAATGAGAAAACTGTCGCCATGACCGTGGTAGCAACCGGCAAACTTGATGATCTTATCCCGGCCGGTAAAGCCGCGCGCCAAACGAATAGCGCTCATCGTCGCTTCCGTGCCGGAATTGACCATGCGCACCATCTCAATAGACGGCACCATGCGGCAGATTAATTCGGCCATTTCCACTTCCACGGCCGTAGGCGCACCAAAGCTGGTAGCTTTGGTCACTTCCTGACGCAGGGCTTCTACCACATGCGGGTGGGAAAAACCCAGAATCATGGGCCCCCACGATCCCACGTAGTCGATATAGACATTCCCGTCCACATCATACAGCTTTGAACCCTCTCCCCGCTCAAAAAATACCGGCGTGCCTCCAACGGATTTAAAGGCTCGCACCGGGGAATTCACCCCACCGGGTATCAGATTTTGAGCTTTTTGGAATAAGGCGTTGCTTTTGGTTTGATTAAGCATGTCAGTCTCCTATCAGAACATTATGGTGTGTCGTAGCAACTCGCCAAAAACAATCAATGTCTGCAACGATGTCCTCCAAAACAGTACTGGCCGATTGACGAGAGGCGGACCGGCCTGACTGAGCTACAGTGCACGAAAACTGGCTATACTGGCATATTATTTGAGTTAATTTTTGGGGCGAAAAAAAAGCCCATGTTTTAAGGC
>CAYOLL010000275.1:0-6060 GCA_964404765.1 uncultured Gemmatimonadota bacterium
GGGTGGTACACTTCTCATGCCGATTTTTGGTACATTTTTATTTGCCTATTGACAGTTGCATTTTAAACCCTTAGGGTTTCTGCTGCCAAAAGCGTAAAAACCGGTAAGCTTTAACCATTTCTGTAAAGAAAACCCTAAAGGTCTATTCGGCCAAAAATAGCCCTTGCCTGAATTATTCACAAATCTTAACGCAAACGTCGCAATTGACGCTAAAGACGCAAGTTGCGAATTTATATCTTAAAAATGGATTATGAGGCAACCTAATCGTTTTAAATTCAGCTAATTTAAAACAAATCAAGCGGTTGCGCCGTTTGCGTCTCTTGCGTTTATGAATTATTCAGGCTTGATGAGAATAGCTTTGTTGCTGTAGAAAACATAGGCAAAGCATCAGGGCTTGTAGACAATAAAAAGATTTAGGCTGACACCCAAAATCCAATGCAAAATAATCTGGTAATAAAGCGAACGGCAGCGCAGTACAAAAATACCAAAAACGATTCCGCCTAAAATTGCGCTAAATGTTTCCGGCATCGGCTTGCCGATATGAATCAGCGTGGATGCCAATGTTTGAATCCAGATGGCGTTCCAGTCTCCGAGACTTTGGCGCAAGCCGAACAGCATGAAACCGCGGAAAAGAAACTCAAAGCCAAGATAATAGAAAAGGTAGCCACTCTCATGAAGCAGCGTATGGCGCCAGCTATCGCCGGCGCCATAGGAGAGCGGATAAGCCGCTTGAAAAAGCGGGTCAGATGACGATAGATATGACAAAAAAATCATTACGATACAGGCCCAGGGCAGTATTTTTAAACCAAATTGCCAATCACCCCATTGCAGGCCATAGTCTGACAGGGACTCTTTTAAAACCACTTTGACGATTAGCACCGGGAAAATGCCCAGCACAACAAAACCGATCCCATAATTGTATAGGCTTGGGTAAATAGAGGCGAAGGGCAAATCACGCGCGGCTAATGTCGGAAAAAACCGAATAAAAAAAGAGGCCAAACCGCTATATAAGTACAGGCAGATCACAAAAGTGGCGCTTAGCAAAATAATCATTACTTTTGGATTAAAGCTTGCGCGATCCGGCCAATTGGGGTGCGCGGTAAGCGATTGTAAAAATTTCCACATAGAGACCTTTTCGGTTGAAGTTGTTTAAATTGAAATAAATTAAGTGCATTTTAACCAAAATTATTTAATTTATGAACACTTTTCACGCTTGGTTATCTTTTTCAGAAATTCACAATGTGCCGTAGTCTGTAATAATAATTCAGAAATAAAGCATAAAGTTATCAAATTGCACGGAAGTTCCGAAGAATTTATTTTTTGCCCTGATAAGCGACACTAAACCGAGGCACAAGGAGATTGGTTATGAAATTTACCCAACGGATGTTTGCACTTGCCGGCATTTTATTGACTGTCTGTGGGACGGGCTGCACCACGGTTTCGACACCGGCGTCGCCGCGGGTTGCCGAGATTTACATGCGAAACGTAAAAAGCGACGCGGTTATTAATGTAGTAGCCGAATCGGCCCAATCCGAAGGACAGGAGATTCGTTCGCGCTCACAGGAAGCCGCTGTTTCGTCTAAGACTGCGGAAGTTGTTCAAAAATCCGGCGAGCGGGTTATCGAAGAGGAGCGCGTCAGCTACCGGGTTGAACAGGTGGGTGAGCGCGTGCATGTGGTAGCCAAGCCCTATCGTGTTTATAATCCCGGCACGGAGTGGGAAGAAGTCAAAGAGCTTACGACGCCGGGCGATGTCGGGCGCGTTCAGATCATGCTGGATCGCTTAAAAGCTCGAATTACGCTGGCCAAAACGGGACATCCGCAGGCATTTTTGCCCGGTCAAACCAAAGAAAAAGTCATTGAATGGCTTCTGACACAGGTTGAGAAATCAGGAAACCGGATCAAATCCCGCACGCTGACTGATGCGCAGGCCGGTAAAAAGATTGAAATTGTAGAGGATCAGCCGGGTGATGTGGTGGAAGAAACCCAGGTACGCTATCGGGTTCGCACGGCGGATGACGGCATCTATGTGGAAGCGGATGTCACCAAATTTAGTCTGGAATCCAAAGATAAGGCCGATTTAAATCAAAGTGAAGAAGCTTTGAAAACCCAAATGGTGCTGGATCGAATGGAAACAGACCTCGCTATGCCGAAGCAGTAAAAACATATCCGGAATAGCGATTCGCTGTTGATTGTAAAAGAAAAAGGCAGACTGCTTTTTAAGCAGGTCTGCCTTTTCATGGTCGGGGCGACTGGATTTGAACCAGCGACCACTTGAACCCCATTCAAGTACGCTACCGGGCTGCGCCACGCCCCGCCAAACATTTTCATCTGGTTCTTAAAGTATACAATTTACGTTTAAATTTCAAGCGTAAAATGAATCCTTATTGATTATTCTATCAAAAAAAAGTAGCACATCCACCACGAAATGATTATCATCTGACAGCTCAAGCTGAGAATTTGGCTAAACCAGTGTTCCTCAAAATAGGGGCTGTCACAATGCCTATGAATATTATCCCGCTATTCCCTCTTGGCCTTGTCCTTTTTCCGGAGCTTCCCCTTCCCCTTCATATCTTTGAAGAACGTTACAAAAATATGATAGATGATTGTATCCAGGGGGATCTTGTTTTTGGGATCAATTGGTATGAAGGAGGCAACTTGCATCGTGTCGGATGTGCGGCCAGCGTCGTCAAAGTTTTGCAGCGCCGGGATGACGGCAGTTTGGATATTCTGGTCAAGGGTGTTCGACGTTATAAAATTGAAAAGATTCTGGATGAGAAGATGTACTTGCAGGCGCGCGTCGTCTATTTTGAGGATGAGCCCGGCGCCGATAGCCTTGCCTTAGATGCTTTATCCGCAAAAAGCATAGACCTGATGGGCCAAATTGCCGTGCAGCGTAATCAGGAAATCGATTTAAAAGACTTTGCCGATATGAGCCCGGAATTAATTTCCTTTATGATTGCCGGTGGCGCCGGTTTTAATGAAAATGAAGAGCAAACCTTGCTGGAATTAACCTCCACCCGGGCACGTTTGGAAAAGTTAGTCGATAGTCTGTATAAAGTTTACGAACGTATTAAAATCACTGAAGAAATCCAAAAAATTGTCCGCAAAAACGGGCTTGTGCCAAAAGAACTTACCCAACAGCTCAAAGATTTGCAACTGTAAATTTTTTTGAGATTATTCTCCGGATATGTGAAATGTTTATAGATCAAGCCACAATTTATGTTAAAGGCGGCGATGGCGGCTCAGGCGTTGTCAGCTTTTGTCGGGAAAAATACGTGCCAAAAGGCGGGCCAGACGGCGGTGACGGCGGTAAGGGCGGCGATATCAGCTTAAAAGTGGATGCTAATATCCATACACTGATGGATTTTCGATACCGCCGTGAGTACATTGCCGCGAGCGGCCAGAAAGGCGAGGGTAACCGCAGGTCTGGCAAGGGCGCTGATGCTATAACCATTTTGCTGCCGCCGGGCACACTTGTTTATGATAATGGAAGCGGTGAGTTGTTGGCGGACATGACCGAAATCGGCCGCACGTTTTTGGCTGCCAAAGGCGGTGATGGGGGACGCGGGAATTCGCATTTTGCCACACCGACGCATCGCACACCCCATCGTGCCGAGCCCGGTTGGCCTGGTTCGGGCCGTCACTTGCGACTGGAGCTTAGGCTGATCGCCGACGTCGGCTTGATCGGCTTGCCCAATGCCGGCAAGTCAACGCTGCTGTCACGGTTATCGGCGGCGCGGCCCAAAATTGCCGACTATCCTTTTACTACATTGGAACCGATTCTTGGCGTGGTTTACATGGGCGAGTATCAAAGCTATGTAGTAGCCGATTTGCCCGGTCTGATCGAAGGAGCCAGCCAGGGCCGCGGTCTGGGGCATGAGTTTCTGCGGCATGTGGAGCGGACAAAAATTTTATTGCATCTGGTGGACATCAGTTCGGAAACCCCCGAAGCCGACTATCAAACGATTCGTAACGAACTGTCCGCTTATAGTCCGGAGTTGATGAAAAAACCAACCTACTTAGTTTGGACTAAAAAAGATTTACTCACGCCGGACCTCAAACTGCCCGATTTACCGACAGATTTGCCAATCATTTCTGCCGTAACCGGCGAAGGCATAAAAGAGCTCTCCTTTTTTCTGCTCGAAAAGCTCAAAAATCCTGCTGTAAAAATCGTCTGAAAGGCTATGCCGCCTATTTTTCCGGTATCCATACCATCCGCCCGTGAAAAGCCCGATTGCCTATTTCCAACTTGTACAGATATTGGCCAATAGCCGCACGCTGCCCGTTCTGGTCGCGTCCGTCCCAAATCAGCGTATGATCACCTTCTTCAAATGCCTGACTTAAATGATAAACCCGCTGTCCGGCCAGATTGTAGATGCCAAATTGGCAAACGACCGGCGTCGGCAGGCCGAATTGAATCTGCGTATAACGCGAAAATGGATTGGGATAGCTGCCTGTTACATAAATAGCTTCCGGCGGGTCCGGCGGGTCAAAATCGACACTAAATGTCATGGTCTTGCCGCTGTGGCTGATGTCATAAATCTTGAACTCGCCCTGCGTTTGACCGTTTGCGGCAGTTCCCGGCTGCGAGGTAGACGAAAGAAAGCTGCGTTTCTGATTAAGCGAAAAAGCCGCATCCGACAAAGCATCCCGTCCAAGATATCGCACATCATCAATTTCATCTTCCAGCCAAATCCGATAATACGCCATCAACGGCGGGCCGTCATTATAGCCGGCCGGATGCGGATATGTAATGCCGGGTGTCATCTTCTCATCTACATGAAAAATCAGCAGGCCGTCCGGACCGGGCAATTGCCGGTCATAGGCGTAGTCGTTGGAAGCGTGACGGTTTTCGATCAAAAAGAACTCAGTATTTGCTGTGCCGGGGATAAATACCCGATATAAAGATTGATTGGCAGCAACACCCGGATTTTGAACCGGAATTCCTGTTTGTGAATCGGCAATATCCGTTGGAGTGATCCAACCATTTCGACCGGTAGACGGTCTGCCGTCAAAGTCCCATTGCAGATAGCCGCATATTGCAGCCGGTTTTTGTCCGCTGCCCAAAAAGCTGCCGCCACCCATCAAGCACCAATCGCCGACTGCTTCTTCGTACAACCCGCTGGTACCCAGGCGATAGTCATACAGATCCGGCGCGCCAAATCCGTGAAAAAACTCGTGGCAGATCGTGCCAATCGGCAATTTGGCTGAGCCCGGATTTTCCGGCACAACGACGGCGGCATTAATCTTAATGCCGTTAAAAGTGCCAATTCCGCCGGTGAAGCGTAGTGACCACAGGTCATCGCTGCGCCCGGTTTCGGCTTCATCATTCCCGGCATGAACAATCATCAAATGGTCCAGAAAACCATCCCCATCGCGGTCATATTGGGACAGGTCAATTTGGGTCAGCAGCGCCCGGAAAGCATCCTGTACCATTTCTTTAAGATGTTTGAGGTCATCGGGATAGCCACTGCCGGAAGCCGGCCGGCCATAATAGCTCATGGGATTGGGCATCCGAATCCATGCGCCGCTTGCCGGGTAAATCGCCGGGCCTGCCGGATGGCTAACGATCATGGGCTTCGTTGCATTCCGGCTCAGGCTGCGGTAGTAGGCCATGAGGCTTAAATCGTCGCCAAAAAAGGCTTGCTCAAAATCTGCAGCGGTTTTTTGGCCGGGCTTGTCCGAAAAATCTACCCGAATGACCAGAACATATTCGAGACCGTCTTCTGTTGGGACACGCGCAAATTCGGCGCTGCTGGGGCAACCTGCGGGTGTTTGCCGGCTCATGGCGTGAGGGCCCGGCGGAACAGGCGCGGCAGGAACGGCCTGAGCCGGATGTGGGGAACAAGTCAGAATAGAAAGCCAACTAACGATCCAATACCAAGTTTTTTTAAATTCGCTCAAATGAAACTCCTCAAAAAGCATCCCATAGCAAAAGATTTTCAAATTTTAATAGACATCTTTCCAAAATAAATCTGGTCGCGACGCAGCTTTTAGCCCCATCGGGGCGGTCCGTTTGTAGAAAAGCGAGCCCAACAGAACCCGGCGAATAGCCCCA
>CAYOLL010000276.1:0-6014 GCA_964404765.1 uncultured Gemmatimonadota bacterium
CAGCAGTGTTACTTGAGGATGCGCGCGCAAGGCGGTTAAGAGTGCGCTTTCAATTTCTCGCCCGGTCAAGTCGGCAGCATGAACAATTCTTCGCTCACTGTGACCACCTTCGCGCCCCAGTGATAATTGATTATCCTGATCGCGCGAAAATGCCACACCCCAGTTGAGTAAATCGTCTATGCAGGCCGGCCCATCACTGACAACGCCTTCTACGATTTCGCGCTTGCACAGGTTTGCCCCGGCTTCCAGGGTATCTTTTATATGGGATTCAAAAGTATCGGTTGGACTGATAACGGAGGCAATACCGCCCTGAGCATAGTTAGTGTTGGATTCAAAATCTTCTTTTTTAGTTACTAAAATGACCGAACCGGTAACCGCGGCTCGAATCGCAAAACTAAGCCCGGCAATTCCGCTGCCAATCACTAAAAAATCTGTTCGGATTTCGGCGGTATCTGTCATTTTTTTAGAGTCAGGTTAGTCGCCGACGGTTGCTAAGGTATGTTCCAACACATGGGAGAAACGGCGAAAGGTCTGGAATGTATCCGGTTGATTGATGGAAGGATGATTCAGATAATGATGGCAAATTTTTGCGCCTGCCGAGAGATCAAGTTCCTGTACAGTAGCGTCAGCTTTGATGAGTTCTGAATAAAATTCTTTTTCAAAACGACCTTTTGAAATATTCTGGGTAACAAAAAAGTCAATAACTTGTTCGGCGCTAAATAGAAAAACAAATACCTGAATCAATTCGTTCTCACGGCTCCAGGCGATGGATAATTGGCTCAGATTTTCTTCTAAGTCAGTTGTATAATATATTTTATACAGTCGATTTTCTTCCAGAGCCTTGATATATGGCGAAACGGGTTCAATTCCTTTTAAGCGCAGCTTTTGACAACTTTTGCGCGCTTTCTCACGCACATCTTTCGCCGGCAGAATCAAAGACATGGCTAATAAAAAATCGGCGGCGCGCTGATCTTTTTTCTCAAAAGTCGAATCAATCAGAAAATGCATAAATTCGTCGCCGCCAATGGATTGCGCCTGCATTTCCTCCAATTGGAAGACAATATTCTGAACCTGATCGGAACCTTTGGCATTCTGGAGCGCATCCAGCATAAAATTAATGCTCTCCGACATAATGCTTTCAAGATTATTAAAATCAAGGGGAAGGTCTTGCTGAAGATTGTGAAGCTCCGGGGCAATATCCTGCCCCATTTCTTTAAGCAGACTAAGCGCCACTAAACGGGGCTTAAAGCTGTTTTTAGGTCGATTAACAAAAGACCATAGCTTATCAACTAATGGATCCGTACCCACATACGACAGGATCCAAAACAAACCCTCGTGCTCGGATTCATCCCATTGGTCTAAGCGCTTTATCAGATCGTCAAAAAACTCAGCCCCGTATTTCTTAACCAACTTGTCGAGTTCCTTTTCGCCTTCAACCGATCTGAAATTTGGGTCTTTGTAGCGCCGTAAAAGCGCATCTACATCATATTTTATCTCTAATCGTCGGCTAATTTTGGAATCCCCCCGCAAAGATTTGACAATATTCTGCCGCATGAATGTCCATCCCGGTTATAGTATGGCTTAGCCCATTTTTTGTCAAGCAAAAAACTTGATCGGCCCGTGCAAATTTCTGGCTGTCCCGAAGCAAAAAGACGAATAAAAGCATGAATCGTTTAAATGAATCTGTATTCTAAAAGACTTGTTTTTTTGTGACAAACTTTTATATTAGGGAGGAAAATTCTATCTCTTATCTCCTATTCTCAACGAAAGTTAGACGATGACGCTATCTATTCATCCCGATTTCCCACCGCAACACCGTATTCAAAAAGCAGTCAATATTGTGAATAATGGCGGGATTTTAATCTATCCAACAGATACGGTTTACGGATTTGGTTGCAGTTTACAGCATAAAAATTCGATCGAGCGTCTTTATCGGCTCAAAAATTTGGAAAAATATGAACCCGTCAGCTTTATTTGTGCCGATCTGGCCAATGCTGCCCAATATGCCGAGATTTCCAATGCGGCCTTTCGGATTATGCGGAAATTGCTACCCGGTCCCTATACCTTTGTCCTACCGGCCTCACGTGAGGTGCCTCGCCTGATGCTGTCCCGCCGAAAAACAGTCGGTATACGTATTCCCAACTGTGCGGTATCTCTGGCAATCGTTAAAACACTGGGTCATCCTCTGCTCAATACCAGCGTCAATGATCGGGACGGTGAATTAATGGGTGACCCCCATCTCATTGAAGAGCTTTATCAAAAGCAGGTCGATTTAATAATAGATTCCGATATTTTGGAGACAATACCTAGCACAGTTGTGGATTTAACCGGCGCAGAACCGGTCATCTTGCGCGAAGGTAAGGGTGATGTGGCTGTTTTCAAGTAAACGGTGTACTCTCAACAGTTGCTTTAAAAATGTTAAAAAGCACGTCGTAACTTATATCAGACCATTTTTGGTCTTGACAAAGCAGTCCACTTTAACCAGAGGCTATTGAAGGGATACCTAATTAGTATTATTGCAGTCTTCCAGATCGGGCGGCAGACAGCGGTCAGGCGGGCGCTTAAATGCATCAGCCACATTAGCCTGATAATAGCCGTCGTACGTATCAAAGTTATACAGGCGGCCTTTTGTTTTGTAGAGCAGGGCTTGCAAAACCATAGAATTGGTGGAGCAGGTGATTGTGCCATCGTAACCGGCGGTGCGCTCGTAGCGACCTTCGTACCAACCGCGGTCTTTGTCGTAAAGGTGTTCGACAGCAGACATCAGCTTGGTTGTATATTTGGTTTTCCACAGCGCCCACATGCCAAAAACAGCGCGGGTAGACACCAATGACAGCCAGGGATGATACTTGCCGTCGTCTGCAACGGTGTTCCAAGGAAAGCCGTATGCGTAAATTGCGTCATAAAGATAATATGGTTCTTGCAAAAGCTGATGATCGGTGCGGGCTGTCAGAATTTTGTCGCGGCGATAACGGCGCTCCTGAGCACAATAAATATTCCGGGCGATACTCGCCGTGCTTATTTCCGGTTGATTGACCGGACAAACGGTTTTCCAACCCATTTCCATACCCCACAACACGTATGGTGCGGTCACGATGTTGTCCATGGCCGAAAATTGGCGCGGATCACGGGCATCAAACGGCAATGTCAGATCAAAAATTTTCACTTCCTGATAAGGCTTGAGCAGCGATGCCCGCCGGCTGTTAAAGCCCCACAGTTGATAACCGAGGGCGGCATATTCTTCATAGCCCAGCCGGCCTTCCTGAAAAATTTGCAACTGCCCGTCCGGTTTTTTAACCGAACCGTATAATTGACCGCAATTATCAATCAGGTCGCAAAAATTCCAGCGCAGAATAATCTTGTCCACGTATTCACTGAAGAGTGGATAACGTTCACGGGCAATTTTCAGCCAGATTAATAGCCGCCCGATGTCCATTGCCGACCAGCCGAGCAGGCCGTCTTCAATTTTGTAATTGACCGCCACGCCTTTTTCGGTATGATACAGCTTATTAGGCGCGCATCCATCCACCAGAGAAATGGTGTTGAGGAACTTGAGCAGACGGCTCAGCCGTACATCAAAATCGTGGTCGGTCACCAGGCCCAGTTCGTGTGCGCTGATCAGGGCGGCCAAGTAGTCGGCCGTCTGCCACATGGACGCTGACGGCACTTGATCGCTGCCATTAGCCAAGCCGGTTTCCTTGGTGTTATTCTCAAAATATTTCCAGGCGACCGCGGCCCAGACCTTTTCCTTTTCGGTCAACCGACCATGTCGGCCTTGATGAAACAGGCCAGAGTTTGTAAAGCTCTGCCAGCCATTATTAGCCGAGCGCACCATGACCCCGCAGCCTGATGCCATCAAAAAAATCAATAAAATCGACGATAGACCGGTTTGTTGTCGCATTTTCCCCACCATTTTATACCCACAGATTAGGCTGATAATCACACCTGAAGTATTCATAATTTTTGCCACAAAGACTCTAAGACACAAAGAGATAACAAGTTATAGAGTTCAATCCCAAAAATAAATTTTTGAGATTATTTTTTCAAAACGCTTAAACCCTGAATTTATAAGCCTTTGTGACTTTGTGACTTTGTGGCCTGAATTACTCAAGCACATTAGCACAAGTTTATCTATGGTGTGGCAAACACTTGTCCTTGCCGGTAAATTCATCTTTCAACGCCTTATCCCAAACCGACTCCTGATTGCTTTTCCGGTAGATTTTGCCCTTAGCCTTATAGAGCAGAGAACTAAGCATGATGCCGTTATTGTTGGCCGTAAATGCCTTGACCAACCCGCCGCTTTTTTCATAACGGCCCTCGTAGTACCCTTTTTCAGGATCGTATAGATCGGCAATCGTGTCAAACAACAATTGCGTATATTCGGTATCCCACAGTACCCACAAACCCAACGCGCCTTTCAATGAGATGGCCGCAAATTCCGGTACAAACTTACCATCATCAGTGATTGTATTCCAGGGAAAGCCATCCGAATAAATGGTGTCGTAAACAAAATAAGGCGGCCCATCCAATTGATGCTCGGTGCGCGCGGTAATGATGCCGGTTTCCTCATAACGGCGGGCCTGCACCTCGTATATGCGCTGGGCGAAGACAGCCGCCAGCGAATCTGTATGCACGCTGTCCGGTGATGTATAGTCGTCAGCCAGGTCCCAGTTAAACTCAATTCCATCCAGCACATAGCTTTCCGTTACAACATAGGTATGCGCGTGCAATATGCGCGGGTCGCGGTTGTCGTAGGGCACTTCCACCCCATAAATAGGCAGGAACGTGTAAGGCTCGTGCAACGATGCCCGCCGCGTATTAAAACCCCACATCTGAAAACCTTTTGCCGCATATTCCTCATAGCCCAAACGCCCTTCCTGCACGTACTTCGTCTTGCCGTCCTTGTCCACATAAGCGCCGTTCATATCCCCGGTTTCGCTGATCAGATTGCAAAATTTCCAGCGCATCAGGGCGTTGTCAATACCATTACTGTGCTCCGGGTAACGCTCCTTGATGATTTTGAACCAGATTAGCGCTCTGCCTAAATCCAGTGCAGAAAATCCTATTTCCGCCGGTTTGTTGCCATAGTCTACCTTCTCGGCGGTCTTGGTATGGTAGGCTTTGTTGGGCGTCTCGCCACGGTACAGACTCAGTCGGCTTAGTGTTTGCAGCAAATTGGCCATGCGCGTATCAAAAACGTTTTTGGGAATAACTTCCAGCTCATAAGCCGCTGCAAGCGCGCTTAAGTACGACGCCATATCCCACATGGTCACCGACGGGTAGCCGTCCACAGAATTGACAAATCCGGTCTCCGGTTGATAGTTATTCTCGAAGTACTTCCAGGCAATTTTGGCCATATTCATTTCACGCTCAGTCAGCGGAGCGGATTTGCGCAGCTTGGGCGGTTTGGCATCCGCTTTTTTGGCCGGCGCCGATTGCGCGGTTGCTATCTCAACAACCGTACCGGCCACCAGGCTGAGCGCGACGAACAATAAGACTATTTTTTTCACACATGTCCCCTTTTCTCAAAAACTATTGCAGTTTCGACTATATAAGTCAATAAGTCAATACAAACAAAATTTTTAAACTTTTAAGCATAGACCCTAAGGGTTTAATTAGTTGAACCTGTTGAGGTTATGCGCAAACAAAGTAACTTCAGACCTCCTGATCCCGTGCGCGGCTAAAAGTCGTGAAACTTATTTCTGCAAAAGCGGTTAACGCCGGTTTTGCTCCCTAAAAAGGGTTGCTTTGAGCGTGAATCTCATGAGACCATTTTTGTAAAGTTTCCAACGCGGATTCAGCGTTTACAAGGGTTGGAGACATTGGATATTCAAAAAGGGTCTCACTCCAGATTCACGCGGATCAGGAGGTCTGAACTTCTCAAAAAGTGTTGATAAAACCAAACCTTGCGAAGGTTAAACTTGCAGCGGAAGTCAATATTTTCAAGGTTTTCACAAACTTCAGACCTCCTGATCCGCGTGAATCTGGAGTGAGACCATTTTGAAGCATTCAAA
>CAYOLL010000277.1:0-5968 GCA_964404765.1 uncultured Gemmatimonadota bacterium
ATACAACTTTCAATATTTTAAAAGGTTATTCTTTTTTTCAGCGAACGTGAGGTTTAATGGTATCCCATTCCACCTTAAAACCGATATGAGCGCAAGGTTGTTGTGCAGGACACGCTGTAAAAATGGAGATGTGATGTTAGGCATGGTTTATAAATCAACGAGATGGCAGGATCAGCCGCGGGTAATAGCCTCCCAATGCTCGATGGCTTTCTCGGCATCGCCGGTTTTTTCGTAAACCAAAGTCAAATTATAGTGGGCGTCTTTATAGTCTTTATCTAATTCAATCGCTTTTTTATAATGTTCTTCGGCTTCCTGATAGCGACCCTGGCTAAAAAGAAGCACACCTAAGTTATTGTATGTTTTGGCATAGCCCGGATCTAATTCTATGGAACGGCGATAGGCTTTTTCGGCTTCTTCCTTGCGCTCCAACTGCCGCAGCAACACGGCTAAGTTAAAATGGGTACGGGAATCGGTATCATCCAACTCCAATGACTTACGATACGTCTTCTCCGCCTCGGCCACACGCCCGCTACCAAACAGCAAAACGCCCAAATTTTTATATGCCCGGGCATAAGACGGGTCAATATTAATCGCCTGACGATACTGATGCTCGGCCTCACTGATTTTGCTTAGACTACGCAGCAAGACGCCGTAATTGTTGCGCGCCGCGGCATCAAACGGGTTGGATTCCAAACCCCTTTTAAACTCTTCATCAGCTTCATTAAACTTTTTAAGCGACATCAGCACGGACGCCAGCATAAAATGAATATCAGCATCGTTGGGCGCTAAATTAAGCCCTTTCCAATATTGCTGACATGCGTCATCCGTGCGCTTCTGATCGGACAAAAAAACGGCATAATTGTAGTAAGTCATTGCATCGCGCGGATAGTCGTTGATCATCTTGATAAAGATTTTTTCTGCTTCCGTATTTTGCCCTTTGGCGGCCCGCAGCGTGCCCAAATTAAATTGAATTTCGGGATAGTTCGTCAGTAATTCCGCCAGACGCATGTTGACCTGAATCGCAAGATCAAATTTTCCGGCATCCATCAGTCGATCGGAAAAATTAAGTAATGACTGCCGAATACGAATGCCGGGCCGCTGTTTTTTGGCAAAATCCAACACTAACTTAACCACGACATCAACCGGCAACAGATTAACGTTCGGCAGCAAAGCGTCATAACTTAACAGAAAATCTTCGTATGTAAATATCACCCGACCAACAAGACTATCAAAAGCTTCCTGAATTTTTTTAGCCTTTTGCAGAAAAAAAGACTTGCTCAACGATTTTGCGACTTCCAGAACTAAATCCTTATGCGGGATAATAAGCCAATACCGTAAATTAGCCAGCGCCTCAAGAATTGCTTGCTCGTCAGCGCTAAAACCTTTGTGGATAGATTCCCAACCAGATTTAAAAACTTCGTAGTACCGATCTACGTGCTCTCGCTGCAGCTCTTTTACGCCACTGAACGCGAGTGTATGAAAAAAATAGGCTAAGCCGCTAACCGAGCCATAAGTCAGCTTAAGCAGCCGGGCTGTATTCTCTTCGGAAACCGAAATGCTTAACGCATTGGATACAACATTGATAAAGCGCTCAATCTGCTTTGGTTTAAAGGGTTGCAGCTCAATCTTCTTAAACTGCAGCAGCAAATTATGGCCTTCATCTTCAATCTTAAGGGTGTCAAAATATTCTTTATTCAAAGTGATAATGAAAGTAACATCCGGAAATCGCTTCTCAAAAAGATTGACCAGCGCGAAAACTTTCTGCATAGGACGTGGAAAACCGCCGCGCGTGGCCAGAACCTGTGGACGCTTTTGGGCAAAGGTACTATCCCGCCCAAAATCATCTATAAAAACAATGATAGACGCCTCCGGCTTAAACGCTTCGGGTATTTTATTTGGGATTTGCAGACCATCGCCAGTGTAGAAGATAGTGCGCGGACGTAAGCGGTCCAATTTGTTGATAATTTCGATAGCTTCTTTGGTTTTGCCGCTTTCGGGGGGGCCAATGATCAAGAACTTTGAGCTGGCAGAGCCATCGTAACCACCACGAGGCATGTACGATAGCGGCTTCTCAACCGGACGCCGCACACAGGCTTCAATGCCGTTGCTGTCCGTAACGAAAAACGGGAAAAAACCGCCGTCGCTACCCTCGGTATTGGTAATCTCCAAAATTGTATTGGCTAATGCGTCGCGAATGCTCATTCCAAAATCCGTCAGAATACGCTGAAGTGTTGTCCATCTCCTGGATTACTCATTAGAAAAATCGCTAACTTGAAAATTCATAGCATTTTTCAGACTAAGGGAAACATGAATAATACAGACAAAAACCCATTCATATTTTATACGAGAATCAGGGATTTGTCAATTTTAAAAGGGAGGGGTTCTGCTGTAAATTATATAAGGCATTTTTTGCCGCATCTTTTTCGGCAATTTTCTTTGACTTTCCCTGACCGACGCCCATCGTATTTTGACCGATCCGCACCTCGACTTCAAAAATCGGCTCATGCTGCGGGCCGGATTGGGTGATGACCCGATAGGCTGGCTGCGCTTTATGCTGCTGTTGGGCATACTCTTGCAATAGGCTCTTGAAATCCTTACCACCGTCCGGATCGAATGACATTTCAATCCTGGAAAATATTTGTGTTTCCAAAAACTTTCGCGCCGCGGCTAAACCACCATCTAAATAGATTGCGCCAACAATTGCCTCAAATGCATCCGCCAGATTGGATGCGCGCTGCTGACCACCGGAACGGGTTTCGCCAACGCCAAGGCGCAGACAGTCGCCCAAACAAAGGCCGCGGGCAATCTCTGCCAAAACCTCATCCCGAACAACGTTGGACTTCTTCTGCGTCAGAATGCCCTCATCTTCATCTGGAAAAGATTGAAATAGAAAATCGTTAACCAAATGCCCCATGACACCATCGCCTAAGAATTCCAGACGCTGGTTTGAACTCATTTCCGCAGGATGTTCTGCGACATAGGAAGGATGGGTCAAAGCTTGCTGCAAAAAGCTTGGATGACGAAAGTTATAATCAAGCCGCTGTTGGAGGATGCTTAGTTCAGGGGCAAGGGAAATGGCGGGTGATTTAAAAAGGCTGGCAAAACTTTTAAAAAAATTCATTCCAATTACGCGCGTATTTATGATGGGTTAAGAGTAAGTTTTATTTTCCGCCCAACGCCCGCTTCAGGCGACGGCGCCGGTCGCCTGCAAGTATTCGTTAGCAACGCGCCCGCTTGAATCGAAGAACGGTCTTGCCGCCAAGCACAAAACCTTCTCGTTCATAGCACAGTAGCGGACTGTGGCGCTGAGCGTTCAGCGAACACGGCGACCAACAACAAGGCGTATGAGATAGCCCTGAGCATCGACCACAAAACTGCGAGGCCGGTGAATGTCGCGCTGACCGAGGCTCCGCGCTGCATGGCCCAATAGTGAGCAAGTGACTGCGCGAGTGGAATCGCGAAGCACAGGAATAGCGCAAGCCCGAACCCCAGGAGCGCCCAGATAGATGCGCGTAACCCTTGTCTCCACTTGGTAAGGACGACGACAGCAGCGACAAGGCAGACGAGGAGTATCGGAAGCTGAATGGCAAAGCTTTGAAGTATTTCAAGGATCATGTTGTCGTAGTTTCCAAAAGCTGTAGTCGAACGTAAGTTTTACTTTCCAAAAAGAATTAGACCTTGTAACTTGCGGCTACAAGGTCTAATATCAAAGATCAAATTGTAAAAGTCAAGCGGCAAATTGGCAAATTGACGTTCGTTTAGAGTAAACCGGACAATCACTTCGCCATTATATCAATCCGTACGCCACCTTTGGTCTTTTCACTGCCGCTCCAAACTTTAATTGCCGCGGAAATAAACGCCCAGGGCGCGGCCCTGCAGTCCGCTTGGAATGGTTAGGCGGCCTTGTTTCCCTCCAATGATTCGTTTTATCCTGCCGACGGCGGCTTTGGGTAGGTCGGAATTGCGCCCACCCTGCTCGTTAGCGCGTCATTTCCGTAGATAGTGCGTTGATTTCCTCAATTGTCAAATCTGTAGCCTGAGAAATTTGTTCAATTGATAGTAGCCCCATTTTCAGCATATTGCGAGCAGATTTCTTCAGCCCTTCCTTTTCACCATCTTCCCAAACTTTCTTTTGGGATTCTTCCAACTTTTCTTTCAACAGAGCATCTTGATTGAATTCATCAATCATTTGGGCTTTATCCTCCGGCGAGACCCGGCTGGCGTCAATCTTCTCAAAGACTTTCTGAATGATGCTGCGATGGTAGTGTGTCTCGTCCACTTGCTCATCTAAGGAATCTTCAATCGCCTCCAGCCATTCCCGATACGCCTGTGGCGTTTTGTCGGTCGCATACTTCGGGCAGATGTAAAAAATTTTGTGACTGATTGCGCCAAAAGGATGACCTTCCAGATCATGCGGATCAAAATCAATGAGTCCGATATCTTTCTTAAAACGATCACCTGAGGTTAAAACTACCAAAGTATAAACGGTCAGCGGCGGGCGATAATTTTCGGAACGTTCAATTTGCTCCAGCAACGCCGCGCAATGGTAATACAGGAATTTATCGTAATGATCCGGATAGCGTTCGTGTTGGATTTCTACAATTACTCTGTTTTTGACATCTTCGGCAAATAGATCAAAACGTGGTTTGACATGACCAACCGGACGCTGAAAGGATTTTTCCATCTCAACTTTATCAATGTCCAAATCAATCCCGACAATATCTTTAACAAAGGCGGTGAAGATTTCAAGATCGCCAAACGCTTTCTTGAAAATAACATCGTATCGTAATGGAGCAACTTTTCTCATTTGTAACACCTCCATAAAAATTAGACCCTGCAACTGCGTGAGTTGCAAGGTCTAATTTCGACATTTACCATAGGAAAGTCAATATTTTTCAACCATCATCCTGCGATTCCGCCTCTATTTGGTTTCCATAGAAGCAGAGCTACCGCCGCTGTTCGGGGCGGACGAAGGCCGCCCGTCGCCTACACTGCTCGTTAGCGCGTCAATTGTTACGGATGATTCAGTGGATTATCAGCGTTCAAGCCCTCGGCTTGTGCGGCGGTGATTAAACGATTATCGCTGGCCACAAAAATGTAGGTCTTTGGATCGCCGCCATAGAAGCATTCCGGCATGACATCGAATTGAAATGCAATTTCTAACCCTTAATCAGTATATCCAGAAAATATGTGCTCACCAATCGCCTCGTTCTTCCATGATGATTTCGGATAACGGCTTTTGCACCGCTTTACCCAAACGGTTAGCCAACTCGTAGCGTTTGGATTCGGAAATTGCCTTTGTTTTTGAGATGCCCGAAGCCGGCGTAACTAAACCCAGCCTTATCCACGCATCCAACCTTTTTTGATTTTTGTCCGGGGCGGTTTCCGGCAAGATTTGAAGGCGAATGGTTTGATGCTCTTTCAACTTCAAAGGCTTAAGCGGGCGTAAAAGCCCTTGTTCATAAACCGCTAATAAAACTTGCGACATGGTGTTACCTCCAAAAAATTAGACCTTTCTGCTAAGATTCAACTACCGAACAAAGAAGAGAAAAAACCTTTACTTTCGCGAGGATTTTGCGTCAGAAACTCTATTCCCTTTATTCCCTTTATGCACCATGTTTGGTAAGAGTAATTTACGAAACAGTTTCTTGATACGCTGCACTCGATAAATGTAGTAAGTCCACCCATAAATTCGTAAAATTTCATGCTAAGATCAAGAATCTCTTTGAATCGTTTATCGCCGAGAGAACCTATGTATTCCTCTGTCATGTAAAGTGAAGGCTCATCACCTCTTGCTTCACACTGCGCTTTAAATTTGGTGCAATGTAAAGTCAATTCCAGAAAATCGGCGGCGTTGGTTCTTTTTAACAGTTCATCCATTTTGGATGCGGATTCTTTTTTTTGTAGCTACTTACCCTTACGTTCGCGCATTTTTCGCACGGCTTTTCAAATTAGCGATTACCCGTGT
>CAYOLL010000278.1:0-5957 GCA_964404765.1 uncultured Gemmatimonadota bacterium
TAATATGGCCATAACTCACAATAGGCAATGGTTTATTTAGGAAAGATGTCTATTGAGCTTGAGCAGATGCTCTCCGCTGCGCTCGATGGTGTCAATGGCCAGATAGTAGTTTTCCGGGAATTTCGGGTCTCGTTTAAGAATTTGGGCATAGCCCAGAATGCCATTCAACGGGGTGCGCAATTCATGGCTCATGCTGGTCAGGAATTTGGTTTTGGCCTGATTGGCCGTTTCCGCTGCATTTTTGGCCGCATTTAGCTCAGCCTCGACCCGTTTGCGTTCGGTAATATCACGCAGGAAAGCAACAAACCGGCCGCCCTCGTCAGGACGATATTGCACACTGACTTCAATTTCAAAAATCCGCCCGTCCTTGCTGCGATGGCGCGTTTCGAAGCGGTCTTCGCCTTGTATGATAACTGCATCGCGATGGATAACGATATCAGCAGCCTCTTCAAACGCCTCAACATCGGAAATATGCATGGTCAGCAGCTCGCCGGCGCTATAGCCGCTCATCCGACAATAAGACTCGTTGACTTCCAGCAGGCGGCCTTGCATGTCTGTCACCCAAAAACCGTCCATCGCCGTTTGAAGTATCGTCCGATGCCGTTCTTCACTGACGCGCAGCGCCGTCTCGGCCTGCTTGCGTGCGGTAATATCCTGTGCAGTGGACAGTAGCAGTTGTTCGTTTTTAAAATTAAGGATTTCGCCGCTATAGACACAATGAACGGTGCGTTGATCTTTGGCGGTCAGGGTCAGTTCCAGATCGGTTACCCGGCCTTCGGTCTCCAGTATCCCGATTAGTTTTTTCCGATCCGCCGGTTGAATCAGGCCCAGCTCAAGGGATGTCTTGCCCAGCGCCTCTTCCCGGCGATATCCGGAGACTTGGCAAAACATGCGATTGACATCGCGATAAGCGCCGTCTTTCGGATCGCTCAACGTCATCGGCAGCGGCGCATAATCAAAGGTCGTGGCAAAGCGCTTGTAACTTTCGCGCAATTCGATTTCCGCAAGTTTGCGCGTCGTAATATCACTAAAAGAGGTGATAAAACGATTGTTCATAAAAGGCGATGATGAAACAAAAAAGTAGCGGCGCTTAAGCGGGCTTTCCATTTCCATGTGCTGCACTTCGATCTTTTCTTTATGGTTTTTCCAGAACGCCTTGATCATGTCGGTAGTCATACCATCAGACCTCCTGATCCGCGTGAATCTGGAGTGAGACCATTTTTGAATATCCAATGTCTCCAACCCTTGTAAACGCTGAATCCGCGTTGGAAACTTTACAAAAATGGTCTCATGAGATTCACGCTCAAAGCAACCCTTTTTAGGGAGCAAAATCGGCGTTAACCGCTTTTGCAGAAATAAGTTTCACGACTGTTAGCCACGCACGGGATCAGGAGGTCTGACCATAAAGCTGCGTCGCCACAGTGCCCAAAACCGGACCATTTGCGCAGCGTCACTTTGCAGTACGCATTCGTATTGTATTAAACCCTTGCAAAATCTTATTGCATTGCATCACAGTGACCGGATATATTGAGCTGTTTGTGGTTTTTGCGCCGCCGATAATTCCGTGGACACCAATACACAAAATTAAAAATTAAAATTTTGCGACGTGTTTGGTTGAATGTCATGGAATACGTTATCATTCTATTTTTGCGCAACCGATTACCCGGAACAAAATGAGGTCTTGTGTGGAAGCGGATTTGGACAGCCCGTGGAAAGAGATCATTGAGCAGTATTTTGTTGAGTTTATGGCTTTCTTTTTCCCAGAAATTTTTGCCGCTATTGATTGGACAAAGGGCTACGAGTTTTTGGACAAGGAATTACAGCAGATCGCGCGTGAAGGCGATACGGGCCGGCGCATCGTGGATAAGCTGGCCAAAGTCTGGCTAAAGACCGGCGAGGACATGCGTGTCTATATTCACGTCGAAGTGCAGGGGCAATATGAAAAAAACTTTGCCGAACGGATGTTCACCTATTACTACCGCCTGCACGACCGTCATCCGCGCCGGGTAATCAGCCTGGCGATTTTGAGCGACGCCCGCGCCAAATGGCGGCCAAAAGCCTATCGCCATCAACTGCTGAAATGCGCGATTGACTTTCGCTTTCCCACGGTCAAGCTGTTGGATTTTCGCAAGCGCCGTGATGAACTGGAACAGGAGCGCAATCCGTTTGCCATCGTGGTGCGCGCCCATTTGAAGGCGATGGAAACGCGCCGCCAGCCGACAGACCGGTTGCATTGGAAGATCGAGCTGGTCAAGGCGTTGTACGGAGTGGGTTATGACCGCCAGCATGTTCTGGATTTGTTGCGCTTTATCGATTGGGTACTGATTTTGCCGAAAGAGTTAGAGAATCAATTTGACGATGCCATAAAACCTTACGAGGAGTGCCAAAAAATGCCGTATGTCACAAGTTTTGAGCGAAGAGGGATGGAGAAAGGTGCGCTGCAAACCGCCCGGGAAGCCGTGCTTGACATCTTGCAACTGCGATTTCAAGAGGTGTCCCAAGCGCTGACGGATCGGGTTAACACGCTTGATGATCTACAACTGTTGCGGGAGTTGCATAAGCACAGCGCCACCGTCAGTTCATTGGCCGCATTCCGGCAGTTTATGGACGCGGCCGGCAAGTCCCCGAAAAAGGCAGCCAAATGATGTCCAAATCCAAAACCCTCTTTCTCATTGACGGCCATGCGCTGGCCTATCGCATGTTCTTCGCCTTTCAAAAGCAGAATTTGACCGCCGACGGCAAGCCGACCGGCGCGGTGTATGGCTTTGTCACGTCGGTGTTGCGGCTGCTGGATACGCACAAGCCGGATTATTTTGGCGTGGTGTTCGATCCGCACGGCCCGACTTTTCGCAACGAGATGTATCAGGACTACAAAGCCACCCGCCAAAAGATGCCGCCGGAACTGGCCGAGCAAATCCCCATGATCCGCGACGTGCTGACTGCCATGACCTGCGCCGTGGTCGAAGCCCCGCGCTACGAAGCCGACGACGTGATCGGCACGCTGGCCAAGCGCTTCGAGGCCCAGGACATAACGGTCGTGCTGTATACCAGCGACAAGGATTACATGCAATTGGTGTCGGAGCGGGTCAAGATGCTCAAGCCGGGGCTGAAGGGCAACGACGATTCGTGGATCGGCATCCCGGAAGTGAAGGAGAAGTTCGGCGTGGAACCGGGTCGGGTGATTGACGCGCTGGCCATGATCGGCGATACTTCGGACAATATTCCCGGCGTGGACGGCGTAGGCGAAAAGACCGCCGCGGAACTGCTGGCCGTGCACGGCTCGTTAGACGCAATTCTGGCCAATCCGGCCGGGCTGAAGAGCAAACGCGCCCGCGAATTCCTGAGCAAGCCGATCAACATCGACCTGATTCAGTTGTCGCGCCAATTGGTGACCATCGACCTCAATGCGCCGGTCAGCTATGTTTTGGAGGATTTTAAGCTGCCGCAGTTCAACAACAAAGTCCTGTTTGAGCTGTTCAAAAAGCTGCAATTCCGCAGCCTGCTGTCGCGTTTCATTCCCAAAGAATTGAGTTTCGATTTTAACGCGGCGCAACCGGTCGCGGCAGCCGCTTATCCGATTATAGATTCGTGGGAAAAGTTTGGCGAATTGACGGCGCGGCTGCGTACTTCCGGCGGGTTTGCCTTCGACACCGAGACGACAGACGAGAATCCGCATCTGGCGCAAATCGTCGGCATTTCTTTTGCCGTCAAAGCCGGGGAAGCCTGGTATATTCCGCTTGGCCACGTCGAAAAAGGCACGTTTGGGGCGAATCCAAAGCCGCTGTCAATCAATTTAGACGCGGCCAAAGTTTGGGCCGAGCTCAAGCTGATTCTGGAAGACCCGGCTATCCCAAAAATCGGCCACAACATCAAGTTTGACGCCCAAGTTTTGCAGACGGCGGCCGGCGTGACCGTCCAACCGCAGACGTACGACACGATGGTGATGGCCTGGATTCTCGATCCGAATCGACGGCAAAACGGCCTGAAGGATTTGACCTTAGAATTGCTGAGCCACCAAATGCGCACCTATGCCGAGGTCGTCGGCAAAGGCAAGGATCAGCTCAATTTTGCCGAAGTCGATGTCCCAACCGCGGCGGTCTATTGCGGCGAAGACAGCGACTATACTTATCGTCTCAAGGATTTGCTGCTGCCGAAGCTGAACGAAACCGGGCTGGACCGACTGTTTCACGATCTGGAAATGCCGCTGGTGCCGGTGTTGGCGACGATGGAGCGGCACGGCGTCAGCATTGATCCGGTCTTTTTTGAAGAAATGAGCTTAGAGTTGACGGCCAGTATGCGCGAACTGGAAACACGGATTTATCACGTCGCCGGGGAAACCTTTAACATCAATTCGCCCAAGCAGTTGCAGGAGATTTTGTTCCACAAACTGATGCTGCCGGTGATCCGCAAAACGCCCAAAGGCGATCCCAGCACCGACGCCGATGTGCTGGAAGAATTGGGCCGCAAGCACGACCTGCCGGCCAAAATCATCGAGTTCCGCGAGTTGGCCAAGCTGAAAGGCACGTATGTGGACGCCTTGCCGAAGATGATCAACCCGCGCACCGGGCGGCTGCACACGACGTTCAACCAGGCGGTGGCCCCGACCGGGCGGTTAGCCAGTAGCGATCCGGGCTTGCAGAACATTCCCATCCGCACGGAAATCGGCCGGCGCATCCGCAAGGGTTTTATTGTCGGGCCGGGCTATGATTATATTTTGTCGGCCGATTATTCGCAAATTGAGTTGCGGGTGCTGGCCCATTATGCCAAAGACGAGGCGCTGATTCAGGCTTTCAAAAATGGCGAGGATATTCACGCCCGCACGGCCGCGGCAGTCAATGGCTGCGACTTGAGCCAAGTCACGCCGGAGATGCGCCGTACGGCCAAGGCGACCAACTTCGGTATCGTCTACGGCCAGACGGCGTTCGGACTGTCCAACTCGCTGGGCATTACGGTCAGCGAGGCCACCAAGTTTATCGACCTGTATTTCAAGACCTATCCGGGCGTCAAAAATTACATCCAATCCGCCCAAAATCAGGCCGCCGAAAAAGGCTACGTGACCACGCTCTACGGCCGCCGCCGGCCCCTGCCGGACATCTTTGCCAAAAACCGCAGCATTCGCCAATACGCTGAACGCACCGCCATCAACACGCCGATCCAGGGCAGCGCCGCTGATATGATCAAGCTGGCCATGCTCGGCATTCAGCGCGAGTTGGACGTCCGCCGGCTCAAGAGCCGCATGATTCTGCAAGTCCACGACGAACTCTTGTTTGAGACGACCGAAAGCGAGTTAGAAACCCTACGAAAACTGGTGGTCGAGACCATGGAAAACGTGCGCGTCGTCCGCGATGGCGACGGCTGCCGGCCGTTGGACGTGCCGGTCAAAGCCGATACGGGCGTGGGGAAGAATTGGCTGGAGGCGCATTAAACGCAAAAACCCCGCCAATCCGATGAGGGACGGGCGAGGTTTTCTATTTCCCATGCTATCTTGATTTTCGCGTCGGGTTGCTTTATTCAGCATCCAATTTCTTGAGCTCTTCTTCACAAAGCGCAAAAAAGTGATCTAAAACACCCAGCAGCACATCTACATTCGGCAGCAACGACACACCGGTCAGATCAATCGTCAGGTTTCGGCCCTCCAATTTGCCAAACTCCCACACTTTGCCGGTGGTGACAATGCCATAAACCGTCAGGTTTGGATTTTTATCGGCGTTGAATCGTTGCGCCGCCACCATTTCCGCCAGACATTGACCCCAGCCCATTTCAAAGTCGTCACGCTTGGTCTCAACCACGGCCATGATCGGCGCCACCAATTCGCGGATGCCGAGCGGAGAAGGCTTGCAGATCAGATAATCCGGCATTCCGGTCAAGACGTCATCCACGCGCAGCAACATTTCGCGCCAAACTTGCAAGGTTTGATGGCGCAGCCACGCTTCGCGCAACAGCGGGTAAATCATGGT
>CAYOLL010000279.1:0-5928 GCA_964404765.1 uncultured Gemmatimonadota bacterium
AACAAGATGCCGGATAAAAGCATTCCGGCATGACAAGTGTGTGAAAGGTTGTTGAATAGTACAAAATACTCGAAAAACACGAAAATGTAACATGTGACAAACCAGGAAGGTGCATAGGAGCCGCCCACATCCCGAACGTGATGCCCATTCCACAAGAAGTGAGATATGAGGCAAAGCGACATACATATTGAATATAACATGTTGATAAATATTGTGATGAGACTTATCTAAAAAATCTACTTTCTTGAGAGGATTTGATGGAAACCATTTCAATCGAAGTGATTGATCGTGTCTTAGACGAGTTGGAAACATTATCGGAAGACGAACTCGGCGAGCGGATGGAGCGTTTTGGCGAGGCACAACCGGCAATTCTGGCATATTTACTGGAAGCCGGCGAAGAATACCTGGATGAGGAAGACCTGGATGTAATTGTTTATCAGGGTATGACCTTATGGGCGACGGTGTGCGCCGTCGATACAACCCAGGCTGTCTTAACCGAGCTGAAATTAGCCGACAAAGAGTTAGCTAATTTTCATAAAATTCAGCAGTTACGTCGCGATAAGCAAGACGATTTTGAGGCGGTCCTGGATGTGCTTCAAGCGGAATCCGACCAGCCGTTTTTATTGGATTTGGCCGTTTCTTTCTTTGACGATGAAGAGGCCGAGTTTGCTGTCGAAACGAAATTTAGTCTGCTGGCGGTCGTCAAAACTGTGTTGGACGGGCTGACGGGCTAATCTGCTGCATTTGACATTGAATTCTTAAAGCTGTGGCAAGCTGTTGCGTTAAGTGACTATAAACGAATGCTTGAAACTTCGATGCAGTCCCCATGCGGGTTTTTGTGTGAAAAAGTTCAATAGATTCATTTATTGTTATTTAATAAGTCAATATAAACAAAATTTTTAAACTTTTAAGCATAGACCATGAGGATTTAATTGATTGAACCTGTTGAGGTTATGCGCAAACAAAGTAATTGCTCAAAAAATGGTGGCAAACCGAACCTTGCGAAGGCTTCAGTGCACACTTTCACAAGTTTTGCAGTAAAGCCTTCGCAAGGTTACCCACGTTTTATGAACACTTACCAAACAAAACCCTTCAAGGAAATGAATTCGATCCACTTTTTCGAAGAAACACCAATCTCGATCCAACTGCAATCATCTTTCAATGGGTTTTAGCATGACAAACAAAATTTTAGCCATTATTTTTATTTCTGCGACGCTTGTTGCCGGCGGTTGCTCATCCGGGCAAAAAAAGACGAACGTCAGCCTGGATAAGCAAAAAGAATACGCTAATGAGCTGTTGAACAAGCAGCTTTATTCACAGGCGGTTTCGGAATTTGAAACGTATCTGCAAAACGACGGCCTGGATGACGAGACCCGCGCCAACATCAATTATATTATCGCTACGACGTATTTGGAGCGACTCAAGGATTATCAAAACGCGCTGGCTTACTTCCTGAAGATCAAGACTTATTATCCGAGCAGCAAGCTGGACAGTGAAGTCAACAAGGGCGTGGTGGCTTGTTTGGAACGGCTGGAGCGCTCGGCGGATGCGCAACAGGCCCTGTCCGAATTGACGACGATGAATCCGGGCGAGACCAAAACAAGTCTGCCGGGCCGAGTCGTGGCCGAGTTAGGCGAACGCAAGATCACCCAGGGCGATCTGGACGCTGAAATTAAAAACCTGCCGCCGCCGCTGCGTCAGGAATATCAGGCCAAAGCCAAAAAGCTGCAATTTCTGCAGCAAATGCTGGCCACGGATTTGATGTTCGAGAAAGCCAAACGCGCCGGTTATGAGAACGATAAGGAGATCGTCAACCAACTTTTTCAGGCCAAAAAGTCGATTTTGGTACAAAAGCTGATTCAGGACGAAATCCGCAGCAAAATCAATATTACGGATTTCGATATCAAGCTGTATTACGATGCCAACAAAGATCAATATAAGACCAAAGACGACAAAGGCGCTGAGCGCGTGCCGGAGTTGGCCGAAGTCAAAGACCGCGTCAAGCAGGAACTGCAAATGCAACGCGAGCAGCAGGCCTATCAACAACTGGTCGGCCAACTGCTGACGGCAAATAATGTGAAGTTGTACGGGGATTTGGTGGAGTAAAAAGGCAATTATAAACAATAAAAAGGATGCTTAAGATGAGTAGTTCCGATGTTTTGATGCGGTATAAGACGATTCGCGAATTCGGTCGAGCGTTCTGGGGCAATGCCATGAACTTAAAGATTCCCGGTCTGGATATGACGTACGTAATGAGTCGATCTGGCTCGTTATTGGGCATGAAAAAAGGCGGTACGTTTGTGTTTGCCGATGAAGCGGATATGAGCTTTTTAAACGATTTTATGTTTCATGAATTTCGCGTAAAGGGCGAGTCGGCGGTTGAAAGATATAATAAGCACGAAGTTTGGAAAAACGATATCGAAAAGGAAATGCTGCAAGCGCATCTCAAATCCCGCGCGTCACTGTTTCGGGTTGAATCCGTTGATTCTCAAAACTATTCATGTTATTTTCAAGATATGTTAACCGAAAGATCACCATTTCCCGTAGTGGACGTAGGATTTAGCCAAACAGCTTTTCCTGGAGTGTTGGTTTTCAGTCGCATTATTAGCTATCATGACCTGAATATGACCGGGGGCGCAGCCATGTTGTATCCGCAAGAAAGTGAAGCCTACCTGCGCAAAGAATTTCCCCGTCGGGCTCGACGCGTGGATCTAAAAGAAAACTCCGCATGTCAATACATCGCTTTTTACAAATTGTACCATGAAATGGGCTTGGGTGTCAGACATGAAGAATTGGATCAACGGGTTTGAATTACGCAGCGATCTTTAATCAACCTTTTCAAAGGAAAGTTAAATGGCGTTACCGGCCGAAAAACTTTACATCACCCCGCAAGAATATCTGGATGCGGAGGAGAACAGCCTCGAAAAGCATGAGTACTTTGACGGCGAAATCTTCCTGCGCTCCGGCGGCTCGGCGAATCACAGCCTTATTGCCGGCAATACGATTCGTGAGTTTGGAAATGCCGTCAAAAAGAAGCCTTGCCGGGTGTTTACCAGCGATATTCGCATTCATGTGATGGAAAACGGCCTGTACACGTATCCCGATGTCACAGTGGTGTGTGGTCGGCCGGAATATTTGATTGGCCGCAACGATACGATTACCAATCCGCTGATCATCGTGGAAGTGCTTTCGCCATCCACCAAAGACTATGACCGCGGCGGTAAATTTGAACTGTACCGCGGTCTATCATCGCTAAAAGAATATATTTTGATGGATTCGGAACGGGTTTATATTGAGCATTTTCATAAAACGGAGGACGGCAGTTGGATTCTCCACGTTTATCAAGATCGCGCGGCAACATTTGGATTATTTGCCGTTGACGCTGCGTTGGCAATTGCAGAAATTTACGATAAAATAGAATGGAGTAAGCCTTTAAATGAACCGGGCGAAAAGCATCTCGCAGAACGGCTTTTATAATGGCATTGCTTTCAACAAAAAAAGTAATTCTTTTATCGTTACTGTTAGTGGCTTTAGGCTATATCGGACTTAGGGTGTTCGCTTTGCAACAGCCGATTACTATTCTGCAAGTCCACAATGGATATAACGATGACGCCGGATTCCACGACTTCATACACACTGGCCGAAATGCTTGCGCTTTATCACCATGTGACGGTTATTATGCGCAACAATCATCTTTCATCTTTTGACCCCGCGGTCAACCGCTATTCGCTGGGTTATGTTGATCATGCTTCCAACGGGCGACCGGAGTTTTCGCAGGCAACAGCAACAAACCCGAACGATCTCTATTGGAGCCTGAATCAGACTTTTTTGAGCGTTCGCGCTCAAAATGATGACTCGGGGACAATGACCTTGGCGCTGAAAACAAATACCCCGGATTTTCAGCGCTTTGAGGTTCGCCTGGGCGCAAAAAACGGCTGGACGGAAGTATCACCGATAGTTGATTGGACTTTAGCTGAAGGCGAAAGCGCTCTGGAAGCCCGGCACTGAATACGGCAGGCGTTGCGGGGCCGGTTGCTTCGATTCAAGTGAATTACGCCCCATAACCTGAACTGAGAATCATAATGCGCTGTTTTAACATTACCGGGCCATGCAAGCCGGCGGAACATTACACCGTGCGACGGGAAGTCTTGCTGGTCAAAGGGTTGGACATGGCTCGGCACGGGCGGTTTTTTACCATTTTTGCCCCACGCCAAACCGGCAAGACGACTTTTTTTCAACTGCTGATTGAAGAGTTGAAGAGAGAGCCGGACTACGTGCCGATTTGGATAAGCTTTGAGGCGATGCATACATTGTCCAATGTCCACTTTTATGAAGGCCTGACTTATCATCTGCAAGACGAATTCAATAAGCAAAATATCCGGATGCCGCATGATATCACGGAATCATTATCCTTGTTGCGGCTGTTTTCGGAATTGGTTACCGCCGGAACGAAGCGTAAAATCGTTCTGATCGTTGATGAAATCGAAGGCGCCCCATCTGCCATTATCGGCGAATTGTTACATGCGTTTCGCACTTTGTATCATAAAAAAGAAAATCACTGTTTGCACTCGTTAATGCTGGTTGGTGTAAGCACCATTGCCGATCTGGTGGTTGGGCCGGCGTCGCCGTTCAATATTGTCGATCAACTGCATTTGGGCTATTTTAACGAGGCGGAAGTTTACGGCCTGATAGATCAATACACGGCTGAAAGCGGACAGGCTTTTGCGCCGGAAGTGCGGCGGGAGGTGTTCGAAAACAGCGGCGGACAGCCCGGCTTGGTCTGCGCCTTGTGCAAGCACTTGACGGAAGAAATGGCGACAGATCACGCAAAACCGGTCGAGATGGCCCATTTTTATCAAACCCTGCAGCATTTTTTGACAGATCGTTATGACTTCAATATCACCAACATTATACGAAAAGCGCGTGAGAAGAAGAGCTTCATGCTCAAAGTTTTATTTGGCACCCAAACAATCCCGTTTAGTGTGCACGATCCGGACATGGCGTTTTTGTATGCTAATGGCGTGATTGCCGATCACGATGGCGAGGCGGATGTCAAAGTGCCGTTGTATCGCAAAGCGCTGATTACGGCCTTCCGTCCGCTGATCAACGGCGAAGCGGACGAGTATATCACCAACGCGCGGGAAGGCGTGGAAGAATATGTTGCGGGCGGCGAGCTAAACGTGGCCGGTCTGTTGCAAAAGTATGACGAATACGTGCGGCGGCGCGGCTTTCGCGCCTTCGACACCGAGCATCTGCGCGAAGGAGCGTGGCATTATTCGCTGGACGGATTCATCCATTTTTATATTCACGAACTGGGCGGGCAGACATTTGTGGAAGTGCCGTCGGGTCGTGGTCGGACGGACATTTTGATCTTGTACGAGAATCGCAAATATGTTATCGAAACCAAAATATACCGGACGCCGGGTCACTATAAAAAAGGCAAGAAGCAACTGGCAACCTATCTGGCTACGGAAAGTTTGAACGAAGGCTTTTACGTTGTCTTCAGCAGCAAGCACACCGAGCAGGATACGCTGGTCGAAGATGAAATTGTAGACGGCAAGCGGATTCTGACGCGGGTGATTCGCACCCGGTTTGAGCGGGCCGGTCAGGCCTAATCGCGCAAAAAAAAATACAGCCTTAAAAATATAAATTCGGACCAAGGGGGCGAAGATGAGCATTTTCGATAAGTGGCTGGGACGGGAGATGAGACCCGAACCGGATGGCCGGAAACAAGAGACTTTGCTAAAAGAGACTTTATCGTCACCGCAACCGGGTGGGACGAAGATATTGACGCCGGATGAGATTTTACGCATGGCCCCGCGTCAACAACTTGACCCGCGCGATGATGATCCTGGTTCCTGGCAAGTGGGCGATAAGGAATGCCATTTAAATAACTTCCCGATTTTAGGTTGCAGTAGGTATTGCGCA
>CAYOLL010000280.1:0-5913 GCA_964404765.1 uncultured Gemmatimonadota bacterium
TGGGCTACCTGTGAACAATTGTGCGCCGAAGCCCTGCAACTGGCCGAAACTCTGGGCGACCGGCCGCGGCTGGCCATGGCCATGAACAAGCAGGGTCAGATCTTGCAGCGAAAAGGCACGTATGCGCCGGCAATGGAACTGCACGAAAATGCGCTGGACATCTTTAAACGGTTAGATGATAAAAAGGGAATTTCCGATTCGCTGAGTTTTATCGCCAGTATTCACTGGCTTAAAAACGAATCTAACACGGCGATGGATTACTATCAGGAACGGTTGAGACTCTGCGAGGAATTAGGCGACGAGGAAGGTTTGTCCGAAACCCTGGGCCGTATCGGCAGCATCTACACCGACCTGACCAATTACAAAGCCGCGATGGAATATTTTGAGCGCAAGCTCAAGCTGGATGAGGCCGCCCGCGACCCGCGCCGCCTGGCGGTCGCTTATGGCAACATGGCCGCTGTCTACAAAATGCGCGGCGACCTGGATACCGCCGCGGCCTATACCGAAAAATCCCTGGAGCTGAGCCGCACAGTCGGCAACAAAAAAGGCGTGTCTATTTCAACCGGCAACCTCGGCATTTTTTGGTATGAAAAGGGTGACTTTGAAAAAGCCCTGGAAGCCTACCAACAAAAGCTTAAAATGGATGAGGAGCTGGGCGACAAGGCCGGAATTGCCTGGGTTTCGCGCTTAATCGGACAAATTCAGTGCGCCTACGGTCGCTACGATTCGGCGCTGGAAGCGCTGGATCGCGCGTTGCGAATCGAAGAAACCCTGGATAATAAGCAGACCTTGTGCCAGGCTTATAATGAAATCGCCGGAGTTTATCACGATCAGGGCAGTTATGAAACAGCCTTAGTCTGGTATGATAAGGCGCTGACCTTAGCGCGCGAAACCGACTACCACAAAGGCGTGACGCTGAGCGCGCTAAACAAAGCGGAAGTCCTCTATTTCCTAAAACGCTATGATGAGGCCGACAATACGAATCAAGTCGCGCGAGCGCTAATACTGGAGTTAGGCGAGGAAGACCCGGATAAAATCGGCTTTCTGGAAACAGTTACTATTTTGCATGAAAAAATAAAATATGGTCAAGGTGATACCGCGGCGCCGATTCACAAGTTGACCGCGTTGCTTGCCCTATCCAAAGACCCGCTGCATTCCGCCGATTTGCATTTTGATTTGTGGGAAATGACGCACGCGCCGGATCATCACCGGGAAGCGCTTACTTTCTACAAAACCGGCTACGAAAAATCCCATCGTCATGATTATCTAAAGCGCATTCAAAAGTTGGAGGCCGCCATGCCTGTCGATAGCCCGGATACGTCCGTAAATGCCATTTATACCGAATTGGAAGCCATCCAACAGCGACTTAAAGAAGTCAGCCAAAAGGTGCGCACAATCCACCCGACCCAAACGATTACGGTGGCCGATGTCGGCAATGTCAACGTCTCACCCGACGAGCGCTATAACTTTGTCAAGGAAATGCTGCTGGTGATTCAACAGCTTAACAGTAATATGCGCTTGGATTTATTGCTGCAGTCCATCGTTGATTTGGGTATTAAATTTATTGATGCCGATCGGGGCGTTCTGCTACTTTTTAATGCCAAAGGTGATTTAGAAACCAAAATCGCCCGGAACCTGCGCCATATCGATCTGGTCGAGGGTGAATACTATCTGTCCCAATCCGTTATTCGCAAAGTGGTACAGTCCGGCACGCCCGTTTACATGCCGATTATTACGGACGATTCCGAATTTTCAGCCGCCCAAAGCATCATGCAGTTGCATTTGCAATCCGTCATGTGCCTGCCGCTGGGCCGCCGCCGACCCGAGCCGGGACGCGAGGAGCGCCGCCATTACAGCGGGCCCAGCGGGCAACAACTACTGGGATTACTGTATCTGGATAAGTTGCCGGCCATCGGCCCAACCCGTTTTAAAGAAGAAAATCTGGATTTGGTGCAAGCGCTGGCCGATCAGGTTTCCGTTGCGCTGATGAATGCGCTGCTCTATGAAAAGACCAACATCGACGCCCTGACCGGACTGTTTCTGCGCCCGCATTTTGCCAATGTTCTGGAAAACGAGCTACGCACCGCCATGGAGTCCAAAGGCCAATTAGCCGTGCTGATGCTGGACATTGACTTTTTTAAGTCAATCAATGACCGTTTTGGTCATCAGGTAGGCGACGCGGTCTTGCGTGATACCGGCCGGATTTTTATGCAGACACTGCGTGGCGACGATGTTTGCGCCCGTTATGGCGGAGAAGAATTTGCCATGGTTTTGCCTAATACTACGCTGGAACGCGCCCTCATGATTGCAGATCGCATCCGCGAAAAAATAAAGGCGCATCGTTATCCGTCCGGACAGGTGACCATCAGCATCGGCATCAGCGGCTTTCCCGATCATGCGAATGAAACCGAATCGCTCTCGCTCATCGACCGCCTGATGAAAAACGCCGACCAGGCTCTTTATTATGCCAAGAAAAACGGGCGCGATCAGGCAGCCGTCTGGCAGCCGGATTTTAGCCGCAGCGCCGCCACCCGCAGCGCCGCCTCGGAAATATTATCCGGCGATCCCATCCGCGACCACCGCAATGTCCAAATGTTGATTGACGCGGTTAACGTCATGGGTTCTTCGCTTGATCTGGACGAACTGTTGCTGAAAATTGTCGACATGGTCGTGGAAATTACCGATACCGAGCGCGGCATCTTATTCATCGTCGAAAGCGATGCAAAATATCTGCGGCCCCATCTGGCCCGTGCCCGCGGCGGAAGCGACCTGAACACAACCCTGATCAGCTACAGCCACAGCATCCCGGAAAAAGTGCTGGAACGCGGCGAGCCCGTCTTCTTCCGCGACGTGGCCGAAGATGAGTCCACCGCCAGCATCTTTGATCTGAAGTTAAAATCGGTCTTGTGCATTCCCTTGCAAATCCGCGACAAGCGCATTGGCGTCATCTATGTCGACAGCCAGACCGGCTTGCAGTATTTCTCGTCTACGGAGTTGTCTTTCTTCCGCGCCCTCAGCCATCAATTAGCCAATGCCATTGAAACCGCCCGGCTGACCCTGCAAGTCATCGAAAAAGAGCGCCTTAACCGCGAGTTAGCCTTAGCCAGCCAAATCCAGCTCGGCCTGCTGCCGCAAAGCATCCCGATAATTCCCGGCCTCGTCCTGGCCGGACGCATGGAGGCGGCCAGCGAAGTGGGCGGCGACAACTACGACTTTATCCCGTCGGAAGATCAAAAGCGTTTCTACATCAGCATTTGCGATGTGTCGGGCAAGGGCGTTCCGGCCAGCCTGCTGACCGTGCAAATCCGCTCCATGCTGCGCTTGTTGATCTCGCAGGAAATCTCGACCCGTCGTATTTTAGTCCGCACCAATCAGCAAGTGTTTAAAGATATTCTGGCCAGCGGCGAGCCGCTTTTTTTGACCCTGCTGCTGTTCTGCTGGGACATCGAAAAGCAAGTCATGTCCTACACCGGCGCGGGTCATGAGCAGATGCTGATTTACCGCGGGGATTCCGGCCAGTGCGAGCTGGTCAAAACCGGCGGCGTCAGCCTGGGCCTGACCGAAGAAATCGCCGAATATTTAGACGAGACCATCGTTGATCTATCGCCTGGTGATAAGCTATTGATCTACACCGATGGCGTCAAAGATCATATCAATCGCGACGGGTTGAAGTTTGGTCTGGATCGGCTCAAGGCATTTATGCGGGAAAAGGGCGTACTTTCGCCGCAGCAGATTATAGATGAACTCTTTGCCTATCTGACCGAGTTTGGCCAGGGCGCCGCCCAATATGATGATGTCACCGTGGTCGTAATGGAGCGGATTAAAGACTAAAAGCCGACGGTTTTTGTGTTAGTGGTTCCGCCAGTCCAGATACCCACTTTCTCCAAGAACGTGGGTATCTAAAGTTCACAATCAACAGGAGACAAACCATGAGCGTAACATTCAATATCGGGCAACAAAACGCCCAAAACATCTACAACGTGGCCGGGGATTTGAACATCACCGCCCAATCGTCCGCCGACGACGTGGTCAAGATTTTCGACGCCCTGGCCGCTAAAATGAACGAACTGGGTCTGCCCGAAAAGGATTTGAAGAAGGCCCAAAACCGGCTGGAAGAGGCCAAAGACGAACTGAAGGAAAAAGAGCCGGACAAAAAGTCCATCGCCAAAAGTTTGGAGGAAACCGCGGTCGTGCTGAAGAATACCAAAACCGCCGCCGACCAACTCAAGGAACTGTTGCCCTTTGCCGCCAAGGCCGGAGCCTGGCTGGGCAAAACCGCCGTCGAATTGGGTTGGATCTTCTAATGGCTGAGAAAATACCCCGTAGGGGTAACCTGTTTGTAGCAGCCAAACCCAATTCTTCATTGGTGATTAGCCCCATCGGGGCGGCCTGTTCAATTGTCGCGATGCCCGTAAACAGGTCACCCCTACGGGGTTTGTTCGATGGATGCCTTTTTGTTTTTTCTACAAACAGTTGACCCCTACGGGGTCGTATGGATCACGACCAACGCATTCGTATTGACTAAAAAACCACAGGAAATATGCCATGCCCGACACCCAATTTTTATCCGACCAGCAGCAAGCCCAAACGATCATCAATGCCGGGCAGGTGGGGATGACCCCGGAAATGTTTAAGGCGATGTGGGAAGCTTTTCAAAAATCCCAACACCCCACGCCCGAACAAAAACAACTTTTGGAAAACGGCCTGGAACGTGAGCGCATCGCCGAGGCCGACAAGGAGCGCCGCGCCCGCGAGCAGACCAAAACCAAAGTCGTCGGCCACGCGCCCATCTACACCTGCGAGCATTTTAAAGACCGGGTCAGCGAGATGGCCGATCTGCGCAAAAAGTTGAGCGATGGCAGGCTGCGCTTTGTCTATATCTGCGGCAAGGCCGGCATGGGCAAGACCGCGCTGGTCACCCGGCTGTATGAGGAGACCCGGCGGCAGGACTACACCATTGACGGCCGCAGCGTGGACGGCATTCTGTTCATCAACTGCCGTGGCGGGCAACTTGCGCTGGGCCGGGTCTTTGCCGAGGCCGGGCAACTGCTGCGCCGCGAGGACGAGTTCAGCCAAAGGTGGGCGGCCAAGACCGACCTGAGCGCCAAACTGAGCTTCTTCTTCGACCAATTTGCCGAAGGGCTGTATCTGTTCATCTTCGACAACTTTGAAGACCTGCTGGACGGCCACGCCATCCGCGACCCGGAGTTGGCCGCCTTTATTGACCACGCCCTGCAATACGAACACGCCGCCTGTCTGGTGGCCACCACGCGCCGCGCGCCCGACCTGCGCCTGGCTTACCGCCACGACCGGGTGGAGCTGGAACGCGGCCTGCCCGAAGCCGACGGCATCGCCTTTCTGCGCGAGGCCGGCGGCCTGACCGAGACCCCGGACAAATTGCTGGCCGAGGCCGTCCGGTTGACCCACGGCATACCCCGCGCCTTGGAAAAGCTGTGCGGCAAGGCCCGCCACAAGCACTTTGACCTGGCCAAATACCTGAGCCAGGCCCGCGCCGCCGGACAGGCCGACATCCTGCAAGCCCTGACCGCCGAAACCTACGCCGACCTGGGCCCGGCGCAAAAGTTGCTCATGCAGGGCTTGGCCGTGTTTGACCGGCCCGTGAGCGCCACCGCCCTGCGCTACCTCTTCCCCGGCCTGAGCGATTTGGATCGCCGGCTGGGCGATTTGGTCAACGACTACCACGTCAGTTGGGACAAGAGCGCCGACGCCTATTCCCTGCACCCGCTGGATCAGCAGTACATCTACAAGCTCATCCCCGACGACGACAAAACTCCCTACCTCGGAGGGGCAGGATCAACTCCCCTCCTCGGAGGGGCCGGGGGTGGGTCTCCTTTTGACACGGATGACAAAACTCCCTACCTCGGAGGGGCAGGATCAACTCCCTACCTCGGA
>CAYOLL010000281.1:0-5744 GCA_964404765.1 uncultured Gemmatimonadota bacterium
CATGTTATGACAAAAAATGCTTGCTTTTTTTGTCACTTCATGAATAATTCAGGCTTAGTGGCTTTGTGGCAAAATTTATGAATAATTGTACTAGTCAACAACCTGTCGAACACTTGTCATGCCGGAATGCTTTTATCCGGCATCTTGTATGCCTGAAAGAAGATTCCGGTTAAAAACATACCGGAATGACACCGACAAAAAGTGTTCTAAAGGTCGTTGACTATTACAAAATTTATGAATAATTCAGGAAGTCATCGGCTAAAATTATTTTCGGGCACGATCTAAACCTACTCCTTTCCAAGCGAACATTTAACCACGAGACACAGGATGCCGCATTTAATTCTGCAATACACCGACAATATTCGTCAGTCAGTTGATTTTAAGGCGCTATTCACTGATTTTCATCAGGCGCTGGACGGTTTTGACGGCATTTTGGCGTTGAACTGCAAAAGCCGGGCCATTCCCCTCCATACTTTTTTTGCCGGAGACGGCGTTTCATCGCAGTGTTTTGTGCATGTAGATGTGTGGATTATGGAGGGCCGGTCCTCGGAAACTAAGCAGATTATCGGTCAGAAACTGATGGCAATTTTACAAACCATTTATCGCCCGGCGATTCTGGAGCAAAAGCTGGAGATTACCCTCGCTATTCATGATCTGAACAAACCAGCCTACCAGAAGTTTGTCCCTATTTGATAATGGAGATTGTAAGTGCAATTATCCGGCATGAAATTACGTGAAAGAATTCTTATTCCGATTGCTGTCGCCGCCCAACAGCTTCAGCAGACGACATAGTATATCTTAATGGCGCCGGAAAATTTCCATTACCGCCTCATTCATATCTCCGATTTACATTTTGGATCACGTTACTTACCGCATGTAGGCGAAATTTTGGCTGATGAAATTCAGCGGGCGCGTCCGGATGTAGTTGCTGTTTCCGGTGATTTAACCCGCTGGTCGCGACACACTGAGTTTAGAGCCGGCGCGGCTTGGCTGCGCCGAATTGACGCCCCAAAAGTCATTGTGCCCGGCAATCACGATGTGAATTGGTTTAATCTGCGCGATCAGCTTTTCCATCGGCATCGTTTATTTGAAAAATATATAGGCGATCAGGCCCTGCGCTGTTTGCGATTGCCCGGCCTGTGCCTGATTGGTGTGGATTCGACGCGGAGTTTTGCCATTGCCACCGGTCGGGTCAGCCGAGCCGAGCTGAATTGGCTGCGGCGGCAATTAGCGGCAGCGGTCGGGCAATATACCGTTGTTGTGATGCATCATCCGCTGTTTCCCGTACCCGGTACAGGCCTCGATTTATATCCTTTACTGAACGCCCAAACTGTTTTGCAAACACTGCTGAAATATCAGGTAGACATGGTCCTTTGCGGTCATCGTCATTCGGCCTATCTACGTAGCGTGGACGGCCAAAACGCCCACAGGTTGACAGTTGTGCATGGCGGGACAGCCACCTGCCGTCGTTATCGAAATGAGCACATGAATAATTACCATATCATTGAGATACAGCCAGGACAAATTTCCGTTCAGGTCATGATGCTTTCGCCATACGAAACAGCATTCAGGCTTTATGATTGCCACCAACTGCCGAATCCCAAAAACGGTTTCGATCCGGCGTGATGATTAACAGCTTTTGCCAGGGATGAAACAAAAACAATTCCGGCATTATTCCGCGGGAATTTGGCCCAATTGTTAACCTAAAAACGTCCTTAAAAGCCCCTTGCAAAAAATCAATAATGCGTTATATTTATTTAATCTGAATTATTCGTCAGCCACAAAATTACGAAGACTCGACGAAATTGGCGGTTATACTGATTAAGGGTTAGAAGTTGCACTTTAAACCCTTAGGGTTTTTCCTGCCAAAGGCGTAAAAATCGGCAAGTTTTGACCATCCCCGTAAAGAAAACCCTTAGGGTTTATTCTGCCAAAAATAACCCTTAACCAACATGATTGAAACCGGTGGGAACAAATAATGTCCATCAATTTGGAAAAAGCCAATTTTAAAAATGCCGATTTAACCGGCGCCCATCTGAGCAAAGCCAAACTGCGCGAAGCTTTTATGCGCCAGGCTATTTTAAAACGCGCGGCTCTGTCCGGTGCGGATCTAAGCGGCGCCGACCTGGAAGGCGCGAATCTGGATAATGTTATTGCCGAAGAAGCCATATTTGATAATTGTATCCTGCAATTAGCATCATTACGCGGCGCAAATTTGCGCTATGCCGCCTTACGAAAAGCCAACCTGCAGGGCGCGCATCTGGAAAACGCCAATCTGGAAAATGCCAATCTGGAAGGCGCTTTTTTGTATGACGCCAAATTTGACGGCACGAATCTGGCTAACGCCAACCTGCGCGGCGCTTCCTTACGGGAAGTCGAAATTCTGAATATTCTCCGCTATGCCAAAAACTGGGATTCAGCCAAATTCAGTGAGCACAATCAGGAACGTTTGGAAACGCTGCGTCTTGTCATTGGTGTCTGACGCCTTCGCTGCAAAATAAATGAGCGACGGCTCAAATTTAAACCCGCAAAAAGCATTTTTTACAGGTGTCGCAATCAAGAGGTGATCTGCATGGCCAAGCCTTTGGGTCGGAAAAACTACGGACATATTCCCCACTTACCGGGCAGTCGCATGGGGCCGGGCGATCACACCTGCGACCCCGGTCAAGCGGCGATTGCTACCCAAACCGCCCGTGACAAGCACGACGAAATCTTTGTCCAGGAAAAGCTGGACGGCTCCAATGTCGGCGTGGCCCGCGTCGGCGAGGTCATCTATCCGCTCACGCGCGCCGGACACCTGGCTTCTACTTCGCCCTACGAGCAGCACATCTTTTTTTACAAATGGGCCTTTGCCAATCTGGAACGCTTCCTGGCGGTTTTGCGGGATGGCGAGCGTCTGGTCGGCGAATGGCTGATGCAGGCGCACGGCACCCGCTATAAGCTGAGCCACGAGCCGTTTGTCGCCTTTGACCTGATGATCGAAGACAAGCGTACGCCTTATGCCGATTTTGTGACTCGGATTGCCCCGGGAAATTTTGTCACGCCGGCGCTATTGCACCGCGGCGGGCCGTTGAGCATTCCCGCCACGCTGGAAAAGCTGGGTCCCTACGGCCTCCATGGCGCGCTCGATCCCGTTGAAGGCGCGATCTGGCGGGTCGAGCGCGACCGACCGACCGGCGCGAAAGGCAAAACGCTGCGCGTCGTTGACTTTCTGGTCAAGTACGTGCGCCCGGATAAGGCCGACGGCTCATTCTTACCGGAACTCTCCGGCAGCGAGGCTGTATGGAATTGGCATTTTTCGGGATGAACTTGAAACGGGTGTTGCCATGATGCGAAAATTTTTGTTGATTCTGTTGGGGCTTCTTTATACATCCGACTTATACGCGCTGAATCCAGTGACCGTACCCATCCATGACCCGGTGTATGAATTCCTTGATCGGATGGAGACGCTGGGTGTGCTACGTAATCTGGTGGACGGCGTTCGGCCAATGGATCGGGGTCGCATCAGCGGGTTTTTGCGCGATCTGGACGCTAAACGCGAGCGGTTGACGACCATTGACCGGCAACGGCTCGATAACCTTTTGGCCGATTACCGCCATGATCTGGACAAAACGATACCCTATCCCCACATCGTCGGCGCACATCGCTGGTATCAGCCGCTATCCGGTTGGAAACAGTTTAAAAGCGATGCCGCCCGGCTGCTTCACCGCCGCCAACCGGAGGCGGAGAACCACTTTATCGTCTGGGAAGATCCGTTTAACAGTTTTTACATGGATGTGACCGCGGCCTACACCTATGACCGGCGGAATGACGGCAAAAGCCGCTGGTCGCTGGCCCAAACCTTTACCGGTCGGGGCACATTTGGCGAGCGATTTGGTTATGCCGGGCATTTCCAGTTTAGCGGGGTGCGGGGTGATGACGGCTACAAAGAGCTTGATCCACTCATCAACGGCGCCTGGTATTTGTTGGAACAAAATACGCTCTTTACCGACCGGGCCGGTGGCGAAATCAGCTATTATTCGCCCTATATCAACCTGCGCTTTGCCCAGCATCCTTTGACCTGGAGCCTGGGGCAGTCCGGCCAATTGATCCTGTCGGATAATGTAGAACAGTACCCGTATTTTGCCATCAGCAAGCAATGGAAGTGGGCCACATTTCATTCCATGCACGCCAAGCTCTTTGCCCAGACCAATGGCGAGACTGTTGACGGACAGGCGGTCTACCCGGAGAAATGGCTGGCTACCCATCGTTTTGAGTTTTCGCCTTCACGCCGGATGGCTTTTAGCATCACGGATATGATTCTTTACGGCAATCGCGGCCTGGAGTGGGCCTATCTGGTGCCGTTTACGATCTACCGTTCCAGCGAGCACAAACTGCGGGATCGGGATAACGCCTTTATGGCCGTTGACGGTGAGATCAGGATCGCTAACGGAGTCAAACTTTACGGTTCGATTTTGTTGGATGAATGGAAGACACGCAAGATTTTTACGGATTGGTATGGCAATAAGCACGGATTTTTAGCCGGCGCTCATGCGGCGGATCCTTTTGGCTTGTCGAACACCGAGCTGCGGGTCGAATATGTGGCTATTATGCCCTGGGTCTACACGCATACGTATGACATCAATACCTTCATCAATGACGGGCGGTCACTGGGCTACTGGGCTGGGCCAAACTCGGAGGTTATTTATCTGCACGGGCTTAAAGATTGGACGCAGCGGCTGCGTACCGGCCTGCGCTGTCGGCAATGGAAACACGGGGCCAATGATCCCAACGAAAATATTGGCGGCGATATTTTGCTGGGACACGACGATCTTTTGGGCGAGCAGACCGCGCCCCGTGAGACCCGTCAGTTTCTGGAAGGCATTCTGCGCACCGAGCGTCAGGCCGAGTTCTACGTCCGTTACGAATTTCTCAACGACCTGTGGCTTGATTTTGCCTATAAAAAGCAGCATGTTGAAACTGAAAATGCGCCTGACGAAAACCACTCGGAAGCGCACTTTGGCATTCGGTTTGAATACTAATTCGGGTAGCCACCGCTACAAACCGCATCATTTATGAAGCCAGAGCGGCCTCGATGGCTTTAATAATTTTATCGCTGTCCGGTTTGTCGCTGGAACCAAAGCGGTTAATGATCTTGCCATCCCGGTTGATCAAAAACTTGTTGAAATTCCATTTAATGTCACCGCCAAATTCCGGGTTGATCTTTTTGTCGGTTAAATACTTGTAAAGCGGCGCTTGCTTGCCGCCTTTGACCGAAATTTTACTAAACATCGGAAAGGTCACGCTGTATTTAAGAGTACAAAATTCTTTTATTTCCTTATTGTCAGCAGGTTCCTGCCATAAAAAGTTGTTGGCTGGAAATCCCAATATCACAAATCCACGCTCTTTGTATTTTGCGTAAATGGCCTGCAAACCTTCATACTGCGGGGTGAATCCGCATTTGCTGGCTACGTTGACAATCAGCACCACTTTGCCTTTAAAATCCGCCAGTTTGACCTCTTTTCCATCAATATCGGACACTATAAAGTCGTAGATGGACGGAATTTTTTTTCCCGCTTTATCTGCCGGAGTATCCGTAGTCTGCGCCCAATCTGGACCGATGACGAGCAGGATCAAAGCGACCAGACCCGTAAACAATGCTTTATTCATTTTCTTCTCCTTTAAAAAATTATACCAATATTGGCATTATTGGCATTATCCGCGCGAAATTTAACCGCAAAGTCGGCAAAGTTTAGCGCAGAGTT
>CAYOLL010000282.1:0-5730 GCA_964404765.1 uncultured Gemmatimonadota bacterium
TATGCAGAAATAAGTTTCACAACTTTTAGCCGCGCACGGGATCAGGAGGTCTGAAATTAGCAATAGTTAGTTTAATTTGTTTACTCATATATGGTTACGACTAAATTTAATAACTGCTATAACTGCTGCTCATCCCGTAACCCCAACCTTCAGGTTGGGGTTTACAACGCCTGTTACTTCTTTGGCGGCTTTAGCCATTCGAACTGCCGCAAAAATGGCTAAAGCCGGCGATCATGTTAAAGAGTTCGCCTTCCCCCACACTGAAGTGTGGGGTTAACGGAGAAGCGGAGCGTCAAATTTCCAAAATCGCTTCAAAATTTCCGCGAGCGTAAAGGATGCCGCTAAAATTTTTAATCTTTCAGAAACAAAAAGACCCGACAGCAAACAACACTGGCGGGTCTAATATCAAAAATCAGACGTGAAAAGTCAAGCGGCAAATTGGCAAATTGAAATTATGCGCTCGCGGATGATTACTCCCGGCGCTTGTCTTTATCAGGGCCGCCCGGGCCGCCCGGCCCTTTAAAATCGCGCACCAGTTTGCGCAGATGATCTTCAAACTTGGCCTCGAACAAAACCCATTTGGCTTGCTGTTCAACAGTTAACGCCTCCTTAACTTTATCGCGCAACTGTAGTTCTTTTTGGAGTTGCTGCGCTTCAAATTCTTCGATCTCTTTGATTTTTGCCAGCAGCTTGTCATCGGTCGTTTTGCGATCTTTCAACAGAACTTCCAGGGATTGCATTTTGTCCCGTCGTTGATCTTGAAAGGCATCGCGCTGATTCTCTAAATCGTTGAGACGGGGAAAAACTTTTGTGGTTTGTTCTTCGCTCAGGTTAAGCGCTTCCACCAGCTTCCATTTTTTAATGGTTTTGATACGTTCGCGGGCATCGTCGCGTTTTTCCTCCAACCGCTCCAGGGGCTGAGCAAAGCTTTGGGTTGTCACGGCCAAAGCCAACAGGCCGATTATGCCTAAAATTTTTACAAAATGCGCGTTCATAACTCCTCCTTCATCATCCGATTTTAAATGAAATGGCTTGCAATTGTTTGATAAATTTTTCTAATTCGTCCGGGCTCATGGATTCCAGCGCGGTATCCGCATCGTTGAAAATTTGTTCCGACCGGATCAGATCATCATACATGGCCTCGTCAATAACTGTCGCTTTTTCGCTATCCTCATCCGTCAAATCTGCTTTGACTGCTTCTACGAACGTGTCGTCGTCATCTTCCATAAGTTGGGCGAAGACGGCGTCGCTGCTGTCTGCTTCGGCAATGGCGCTGTAAATGTCGCTGTCAGCATCCATGGATTCCGTCAGCAGCCATGTGTCTTTTTCTGCTGTAATCGCGGGCCGCCACTGATTTGACAGGGAAAACATCAGCGCCATGATTAATGCCGTTGCCAACGCCGGCAGCAGTTTTGGCAGCCAGCCCTCCCACCAGCGAACTTGTGACGCCTCAATTTTTTGTCGCACATTCGGCAAAAAGGTGGCCCAGGCTACATTGTCCGGCTCCGGCAGCGCTTCTTGTTCCAACAGGAAGAACGTCTGACGCAATGTATCTAACTGTTCCGCGCAGTCCGGGCATACCCGTAAATGGGCATTGACCTGCTCGCGCATGGTTGTTGACAGCTCTTTTTCCAAATAGTCAAGCAGTAGATGATCGACGTGCCGCATTTTTTTCATTCCATCCATCCTTTGTAGATAGCCAAAGCTTCTTGCATCTTTTTTACTGCGTGGAAATAGCCGGCTTTCACCGCCCCCTCGCTATTGCCCATCGTTTTTGCAATTTCCTCATGACTCATATCTTCATAATGCCGCATGACAAAGATGGCGCGCTGCTTTTCCGGCAGTCCGGCAACCGCTTTGCTGATTAATTCTTGTAACTCGCTTTGCTCAGTATCCTTGCCTGGATTGCTTTTAGGCGCTTTTAGCGGCAATTCATCAATCGTTTCCCAATCTTTAGTTTTATTGCGCTTGATATGATTAATGCTCAGGTTCATGGCGATGCGATAAAGCCAGGTGTAGAATCCGGCCTCACCTTTATAGGTATCAATGCTTTTATAGGCCCGGACAAAGGCATCCTGAGCAATATCCATCGCGTCATCACTATTCCGCACCATCTTGTACACAGCATAATAAAGCGGCTTTTTAAAGAGATTGACCAGGTCGTTAAAAGCCCGCTCGTCGCCTTTTTTGAATCGCGCTACAAGCTTGTTTACATCTGCTGTTTCCGGCGTCATTCGTCGTCCTTTTTCAACCCGGAGGGTTTATCGTGCGTAACATTTTCAGGCATAAACTGTTCCACATCTTGGAACTTTGGAAATCCGTGCATTTGAACATGTTGTGATTTCGGCTCAAGTCAATTGTTTTGACACGCGAATCTGAAAAAAGTTTAATGGTGATTTGCGCAGTCTGCAAAGATGGACGCATTTTTTACTAAATATCAAAAAAATACGGGTGTAATGCGCGTAAATTACATATCTTAGCCGCTTGGCTACGCCTGAAAAAAGCCAATATATGTCTCTTTCCGGGGGGAAATTCATGAAAACTGTTTTTGGCGTCCAAATGATTGCGGATCTGGCCTATACCTACCGTGATTATATCATTCTGCCCACACCGCATGAAGGCATCGACCCGCGCACGGTTTCGACACAAACCTTCTTAGCCGATCGTCTGAAACTCAATATACCTATTGTCGGGGCCAACATGGGCCACATGGGCGCCCGCATGGCCGAAAAACTGGCTCAGTTGGGCGGCATTGGTATATTTAGCCAGGATTTCCGGGTAGAAGAAATTGTCAAGCGGATCGATCATGTTAAATCCGCTAATCCCTATTTGCACATGCCCATTGTCCTCCATCCCAACGACCGCGTGGCCGATGCCCTGTCTCTGATGGACAAACGCCATTTTGACTGCGTAGTTGTGGTCGACGCCAAATATCTGCCGATTGGACTGGCCACGCAGAGTGATTTAACCAAAGTTGCCGGTTGGGAAATCCTTAAAAATGTAATGAAAACCGAAATGATCGTGGTGCTAAACACGATTTCGACCGAGGAGGCCAGCCGGATCATGATTGATAATAAAATCAATCATCTGCCGGTAGTTGACCGTTCCGATCAGCTTGTGGGCTGTCTGACACCCTTGGATATTACGCTGCGGCTGCATCAATACAAACCTGCCCTTAATCGGCAGCGGCAGCTCATGGTCGGTGTGGCCATGGGCATCAAGCCCAAAGAGACTTTTCACCCGGTGACGCTGGCGCGCTATTACATCGAAAAAGGTGTGGATGTGCTGGTGTTGGATATTGCCAACGGTTATCTTAAAAATTTTGTAGACTTTGTGGCGGAAGTGCGCAAGGAAATTGGCCCGGACTTTCCAATTATTGCCGGCAATGTTGCCGACTACGACGGGGCCATGCGTTTGTACGAAGTTGGGGTAGATACGATCAAAGTGGGCATCGGACCGGGCGGGGCGTGTACCACCCGGCGCGAAACGGGCGTAGGCGTTCCGCAGGCGACCGCTGTACTGGAAACGCTTAAAGCCGCTGAGGCCGCTTCTATTGAAGGCAAGCAGCGTTATATTTTGGCCGATGGCGGCATTCGCAGCTCATTTGATCTGGCGGTGGCCATGTTAATGGGCTCAACCGGCGTAATGATCGGGTCCTATTTGGCCGGTACGTACGAAAGCGCTTTTGAGACGGAAATTGTGGATGGCATTTTATGGAAGCGCTGGCGGGGGAATGCCTCGTCTTCTGCCGCTACTTATCGGCGCGAAAAAATATATGGTGATAAGTATATTACCGAGGACCTGGAATATTCGGAGGGCGCGGACGGGCAGGTAAAAGTTGTCGGCTCGGTTGCCCACAAGATTTTTCAATTAGTCGAGGGTCTTAAGCAGCGCATCGCTTACAGCAGCGCCACGGACATTGGCGGTTTTCGCGACCGAAAAGATCAAATTCTACGGCTCCGCCACATCAACGATGGCGCTTACCGTCATTTTTCCCAATTGCGCTTTGACGATCTTTATATCAAGCCGCAACCGTCGGAAGTTCTAAGCCGCAAACATGTTGATATCGCCGTCTATCGCACACCATCATTGTATCTGAACATCCCTTATGTGGCTTTGCCGGCAGATTTTATTCAAAAAAAGATATGCACCATCATGGCGCAATTGGGCGGATTAGGATTTGTCAGCCGCAAAAAAGTATCTGAGGATATTTCGCTATTGGTCCAGCGCGTGCGGCATGTGCGCACACATCATCCCGGCTATTTTTTCCCTTCCATTCAGGACAGTCAGGAAGAAATCGGCAAGACCATAGATTTCATCCGCGAAAATGCATTTTCATGTGCTATCATCGTCAAAGATGCCCGCGCCGACTGGACACCCATAGGCATTGCCACACCCAACGACCTGCAGGATCGTCCGCGTACCGATCCGCTCAATGAAGTCATCAACAACAATATTGTGACGGTCAAGGAGGGCGTGGATTGGCGTGAGGCCAGCGAACTTATGCTCAAAAAAGGCATTCACCATCTGCCGGTCGTCAACGAAGCCGGTAAATTAGTTGGCTGCATTACGCCGCGAGATATGACCCTGCGGGTATTGTATGGCTTGCGCCCAAACGTGGACAAAGATGGCAAGTTAGTCGTCGGCGCGGCGCTTCATGTAGATGACATGCGCATGGATGTGGTCGTCCGAGAGGCCATCGAATTGGACAAAACCGGTATCTATATGCTGCTGTTGGAAACCGACGATGGTTTTTCCGCGCATTACTTAGAACTCCTTCGTCGCATCCGCACTCAGGTCAAGTGCCGGATAATGGCTGCCGGCGTTTCTACTTATTTGGGCGCAATTGCCTTGTTTGATGCAGGCGCGGATGTGATCAAAGTCGGCTCAAAAGCCGGTGAAGTGCCTTACGTAGAGGCAATTAACCAATGCGCCAAGGCCGCCCAAGAGGCCGGCAAAGCAATCATTACCGATGACCGGAACACCATTCAGCATCCGCGCGACGCCAATTTATGCCTTTTATTGGGCGCAAACGCGGTTGGCTTGCGTGATAGTCTGGCTCCCACATACGAAAATGCGGCCCAGGCGGCTTATGGAGATCAGGGTCAGCCGAAAATTACCCCTCTGCTGCGTTCCCGGCTTGTGCGGCGTGAGATCAATCAAATCGAATACATTATGGAAGATATCGCGCTGGATAATGTCCACAAAAACAGCCCGCTTAAGTTTAAGACTTCAATTATTAATGTCGTGGTGCGATATCTGACCGGCTTACGCTCATCCTGCACCTATTCCAACGCCGGCAGTATTGAAGAATATCAATATAAAGCGATTATCGGTGTGCAAAGTCCGGCCGGTTATAACGAAGGCAATCCGCATGCTTTTGGATGACCCCAAGTCATCGGTGCCGCCGACCGTAGCGTTATATTCCTGGATAATTCATGCCACTAGGCACAAAGGCTTGTTAAATCAGGATGGGGCGATCAATTTCCAAGTCCTCTTCAAAAATTAAGTTTTTGAGGTCAATTTCTATAACTCTTTATTTCTTGGTGTCTTGTATGTTGAAAGTCATCGTAAAAACGGATTGAAGCACGAGACGTAAAAATCGTTGTTAAACTATCGGTGAATCGGTAACTTGACGGTTGAGGAGGGTAGTGTCCTGTGGCTTCGAGCCCGTCACTAACCTCACTCTCGCGTACCAAATTGTCCGAAATTGGCTACGAAATTTGGCAT
>CAYOLL010000283.1:0-5572 GCA_964404765.1 uncultured Gemmatimonadota bacterium
TCCGATCCGCATGAAATAAGGATCCGAGTGCTACAGCGCGGAACCTGGGTTAAAAATGGATTGTGAGGCAACCTAATCTTTTTAAATTCAGCTAATTTGAAACAAATCAAGCGGTTGCGTCGTTTGCGCCGTATGCGTCTCTTGCGTTTATGAATTATTCAGGATACGAAGAGCCGAAGAAATACTGGCTCTATGAGCGGGAAAACCGGCTAAAGCGCACTACCAAAACATCTTGCCCGACAAGAATGAACTCCGGCAGCTGCTGACAGATAGCGATCTGTTCATCCGGTGGTGATATTGTGGCGTGACAGAAGAAAGCTTGCAAGTCTGACCGCGAAAGAATCGTCGCCATTCACATCGGCCTGTCCACTTGCGGCATTGCTCTGGCGCAGTGTGTGTCAAACGGCGGTGGAGCGGAATGTAAGATTGAAGCTCAATTTGATCTAAGAAAAAAACCTTTTGGAGAATATTCTTGTAGCAGAAGCGAAAAATGAGGGTTGGCAGGAGAGCGAATAGGACGGTAAAATATCTCGTGTATGGTTTTGAAGTTGCGAGATATTTGTTTGGCAACATCCAAAATTGATATTATGGGCTCTAAAGTTAAATTGCTACACGGAGACTACTGTGGAAACAAATTATAAGCAACGGCTTGATTTTTTAGAAGAGAGTCGGCACTCACATTTCAGTATAGTGAAGGGTTTTCCTCATTCTATACAGCCTATACACATTTTGGCGCTTGCGGTCTTAAAGCGTTCAATTTGTTTGGTCTATGGCTTTTCAGGATTAATCAGAGCACAGAATTTCAGTTGTGCAGTACCGTTAATACGTTTTCAAGTAGATAATCTCCTTCGATTTCGTGCAGCATTTATGGTAAGTGATACGAAAAAATTTGTAGTTGATGTTCTTTCCGGTTTAGAGATAAGAAACATTAATGATATGCGGGGTAAGAAAATGACAGATACTTATTTACAAAGCATGCTCTCAGATGAATATCCTTGGATCAAAGATATTTATAAGAAAACATCTGGATATGTTCATTTTTCAGAGCAACATGTTTTCAATACAATGGTTGTGAACGAAAGTAATAAAGGAACATTCTTAGGCTATGTTGGTCCGGAGGACAAGTTTGTAAGTGCAGAAATTTACTCTGAAGCTGTTGAAACAATGATCTTGATTACTTATGAGTTGCTTCAGTATTTAATTCAATGGATGCACAAAAGCACAATCTAATACACTTATGGACTGTGAGGAAAGGCAATTTCTCCATGAGAACTAATATTACAACGACTGCTTCCAGTGCACCTGCAACCCATAAGATTCGTCGCTTGATTATGCTTGAAATTGCCCAATAGGCAAACGATAACACCTTTGACACCGCGTAGTTCTGAACAGAACCTTCACCCCGTCACCCGATTATACCAACCCCGCGACTGATTGCAAATCCGGCACACCGACAGCATGACCGGCACTTCCACCAGCACACCGACAACGGTGGCTAAGGCCGCGCCGGAGGTCGGGCCAAACAGCGTGATGGCCACAGCCACGGCCAGTTCAAAGAAGTTGCTCGCGCCGATCAACGCGCCGGGGGCGGCGATGTTGTGCGCCACTTTGAATTGCCGCATCAGGCCGTAGGTCAGCATGGAATTGACATAGACCTGGATCAAAATCGGCACGGCGATGAGCAGCACGGCAAACCATTGCGTGGTCACGTTCTCGGCCTGGAAGGCGAAGATCAGCACCAGCGTGGTCAACAGGGCGATCATGCTGACGGGCTGGAAACGGGCCAGAAATTCCTGCTCGAACCAGGCCTCGCCCTTGGCCCGGATCACCAGCGCCCGCGTGACAAAAGCCGCCGTCAGCGGGATGACGATGAACACGACCACCGACGTAAACAGCACCCGGCCGGGAATGACCACATCGGCCGCGCCCAGCAGGAGCATGACAATCGGCGCGAACAGGACGAGCATGATCAGGTCGTTGACGGCCACTTGCACCAGGGTGTAGTTGGGGTCGCCGTCGGTCAGGTAGCTCCAGACAAAGACCATGGCCGTGCACGGCGCGGCGGCCAGGATAATCAGCCCGGCCGTGTATTCTTTGGCCTGCGCCGCGCCGATCCAGCCGCTAAAAATATGCTCCATGAACAGCCAGGCCAAAAAAGCCATGCTGAACGGCTTGACGATCCAGTTGACGAACAGGGTGATGGCCAGTCCTTTGGGCCGGCGGGCCACCCCGGCTAAGGCGCGGAACTCGATCTTCAGCATCATGGGAAAGATCATCAGCCAGATCAAAATGGCGATGGGCACATTGACTTGCGAGCCTTGCCCGAATTCCATTCGGCTGAGCGCGGCGGTCAGGTCGGGCAGCAGCTTGCCCAGCAGGACGCCCGCCACCATGCACAGCAGCACCCACAGGCTGAGGAAGCGCTCGAAAAAGGCCATCCGGCGCGGGGCAACCGGGACGTTTACGTTTGCAGATGAGGTCATTATGTTCTCCTTTTCGCGGATCGGTTATTCGTGTTACGGAGTTCGCGGATCAGCTATCCGCCTTACTTGACGACGGATCAGCAATCCGCGTTACCTGGCGGCGGTTTTGAGCCAGTTGGCCAGCGTGGCCTTGACCGGTATTTTGCCGCTGACCAGCACCTTGCCGTTGACGACTAAGCCGGGCGTGAGCATGATGCCGTAGTCGGCAAATTTGTCGGGGTCGGTGATTTTTTCGATGGTGGCGTCTAACTTTTCCTCGGCTATCACCTGCTTGCACAGATCGGCCAGTTTTTGGCAGTTCATGCAGCCCGGGCCTAATACTTTAATGTCTAACATAATTGCTCCTTTTGCTGGAGTAGCAGAATTTATTCTGCCCAGGCAAAATAAATTTGCTACTCCGGTTGTTGGATGTATTCACGATAAAAGTCGGTAAAGCGTTGTTGAATCTCATCCCGCACGCGGCGGAAGACGGCCAAAACTTCCTCCTCGCTGCCGGTGGCCTCGGCCGGGTCGTCAAAGCCGATGTGCAGGCGATGTTTGACCGCGCCGGTAAAGACCGGGCACGTTTCCTGCGCCGAGCCGCAGACGGTGATGACGTAATCGAAACTGTCGGACAAATAGTGCGACACGTTTTTGGGAAAGTGGTCGCCGATGTCCAGCCCGATTTCGGCCATGACCTGCACGGCTTTGGGATGCACCCGCGCCGCCGGCTGCGTCCCGGCGGAATGCACGTCCAGATGAGCCGGGTCGAGGGATTGGAGGATGCCGTGCGCCATTTGGCTGCGGCAGGAATTGCCGGTGCAGAGAATGAGGATTTTGGTCATGGGTTGCTCCATTTAGTAAAGAATGGAACGCGGATGACGCGGATTAAACTGATCTGCACGGATAAAGCATTTCGATTATGTTTTATCCGCCAAAATCAGCCCAATCCGTCTAATCCGCGTTCTGTATTTTGTGTCAAAACATTGCCCCAAAAACCATCCCACTGATCGTGGCCATGACCACCACCAGCGTCACATAAACCACGGTCTTTTCCGTGCCCATAACGCTGCGGATGACCAACATGCTGGGCAGCGACAGGGCCGGACCGGCCAGCAACAGGGCCAGGGCCGGGCCTTTGCCCATGCCGCTATTGAGCAGGCCCTGCACAATCGGCACTTCGGTCAGCGTGGCGAAATACATGAACGCGCCGACAATGGCAGCAAAGAAGTTGGCAAAAAGCGAGTTGCCGCCCACCAGCCGGGCAATCCACTCGTTGGGGATCAGCCCGGCGTGGCCTGTCCTGAGCGCTGTCGAAGGGCCTTCCGGCGAACCGAGCAGGAAGCCGGAGGCCAGCACGCCCATGGCCAGCAACGGCATAATCTGCTTGGCAAAATCCCAGGTGGCGTTGAGCCAGGCCTGCGCCTCGTCGTGGGCAAAGGATAGCAAAATCGAAATTGTGACAATGGCGGTCGTGAACGGAATCAACGGCAGCGTCGGGAAGATAAAAGCCGCGAGAATGACCGGCAGGGCGGCCAGTCCGACGCGCAAAGGCGGCAGGCGCAGGACGTAGATCAGCGATGCGGCCAGGGCCAGACCGAGCAGGCCGGTAATCGCCCACTTGTGGCCGAAGATGAAGGCCCACAGCCCGTCGGTCGTGTCCGGGCGGCCCCAGTTGGCAAAGACCAGAATGGCCACGAGGATGAAGAAATGCCCGGCGGTTTGCCACAGCGGGCGCTCGTCCGGCAATTCCGGCGCGTGCAGTTGCATGGCCACTTTGCCGGCCTCCTCGCGCCGATAAATCAGGCTCATGATCAGGCCGATGACGATGCTGAAACCAACTGCGCCGACGGTGCGGGCAAGGCCCAGTTCCAGGCCAAGCACCCGCGCTGTCAGAATGATGGCCAACGCGCTGATGGCCGGGCCGGAATACAAGAAGGCAACGGCCGGGCCGAGTCCCGCCCCGCGCTTGTAGATGGAGGAAAACAGCGGCAAAACCGTGCACGAACACACGGCCAGCACCGTCCCGGACACGGCGGCGACCGAGTAAGACAGCCATTTGTTGGCCCCGGCCCCAAAGTATTTGACCACCGCCGCCTGATTGACGAACACCGCAATCACCCCGGCGATAAAAAAAGCGGGCACGAGGCAGAACAGAACATGCTCGCGGGCATACCAGCGCGTCAGGGACAACGAAGCGTCCACGGCCTCGTCGAAGCGGGGCTGACCGACCGGCAGAAACCAGGCCAGCAGGAACAGGCCGATCAGCCAGAGCAGTTTTTTGTATTCATCGCGCCAATTCATAAGAAGTCCTTAATTCGTTAATTCGTCAAATAACGAATTATAAATCCTGAATAATTCATAAACGCAAGAGACGCAAACGGCGCAAACGACGCAACCGCTTGATTTGTTTTAAATTAGCTGAATTTAAAACGATTAGGTTGCCTCATAATCCATTTTTAAGATATAAATTCGCAACTTGCGTCTTTAGCGTCAATTGCGACGTTTGCGTTAAGATTTATGAATAATTCAGGAAATTAAAAAATTATGCCGACACAAATTTATTCGGCAATGCCGCATAGTGCATTGCGATTGGCCGACCGCGCTTTCTCGGCGTCTTGTCCCACCACTTTATCGTCGGTCAGCCATTTTTGCAGCAGTTCCAGCAGGTCGGCCACCTGAGGGCGCGCATCTTCCGCGTTACGGCGATAATCTACCCACTTGCCTTGCTTGGTGTCCAGGATAAGCCCGGCGTCCCGTAAAATAGCCAAATGCTTGGATACCGTGGACGGCGCTAACTGCAAAATGTCCGTGATCTCACAGACGCACAGCGGGCGCACTTCCAGCATCTTGATGATGCGCAAACGATTGGGATCTGACAACGCTTTGAATAATTTGGTTACATTTTTCATCGTTCACTCCTCATTTCGCCGTATAACGAAATGTAGCTTTTTTAAAACTATGTGCAACATGTTTTTTGTGTGCGCTACGCATTAAAAAAATAACTCCGGTGTTATTCACCACGAAATATACAAAATACACGAAAGGTTTATGAACCTGAATAATTCATAAACGCAAGAGACGCAAACGGCGTAAACGACGCAACCGCT
>CAYOLL010000284.1:0-5449 GCA_964404765.1 uncultured Gemmatimonadota bacterium
GTGGTACACTTCTCATGCCGATTTTTGGTACATTTTTATTTGCCTATTGACAAATTCCCTTCCAGTGCATCATTCACCCCGTCGCCATCAGTGCCTATGTAGTTGAAGTCGGGCCCGGAGTAAAGTTGCACGTTGGTGCCATTGCCTATTGTTGCCGTACCTGTGATGTTTGTGCCAATATAGTTGCCGATAACATGATTATTCTCCGTCCCATCACTCACTAATTCAACGCCAACATGCTGGTGACCGGAAACAATGTTGCGCATGGCCGGGGTAGCTCCGCCAATGATAGTATACTTTGGACCGTTATAAATCGTTATCCCCCGCGGCCCGCCGGTCGGGGAAAATGTCGCCGCCCCGGTGATATTTGTGCCGATCAAATTACCGGCCACCAAGTTGCTGTCCGAACCGGCGCTTTCAATCCGCACATTGGCATTAACCGCATTAATCGTATTGCCCTGCCGGTCATTGCAGGCAATTAAATTACCTTCCGCAGCGTCATTGATGCCATCGCCATTGGCGCCGATCACATTTTTCTTTGAACCGTTACCAATTAAAACGCCGGCAGCCGTATTGCCCAGGTCGGCTAACCCGGTTACATTCGTGCCAATATAGTTGCCTTGCACCGTATTACTGTTGGAATTGCCATAGATGTAAACCCCTACACGATTGTTGCCGGAAATAATGTTACGCGCAGCAGCGGACGTTCCGCCAATCAGGTTATTGGCCGCGCCATCCAGCAGCAAAATGCCGTCACTGGCATTGCCCAAATCCACCGTGCCGGTCACGTCCGTGCCGATGTAGTTGCCTTGCACGACATTTCCGGTGACGGTAAAGCCGGGGTTGCCCATGCGGATACCGGTCGGGTTGCCGGAAATCAGATTGCCGGTGTTCGGTTGTGTTCCGCCAATGATATTGTTCGGCGCGTAAATCTCAACGCCATTAAATGTGACATTCGGAATGATCGCTGTTCCGGCGGCGTTTGTGCCGATGTAGTTGCCGCGGATGGTGTTACCGGTGGCGGTATTGCCCCAGATCGCCACACCCAGATAGCCGTTGCCGGAAAGGATATTCCGCTCGGCGGCATCATTGACGCCGTCGGCATCGGTTCCAACCGTATTGTTTGGACTATTTGAAATAAAAATGCCACGTTGGCCATTGGCCAGCGCCGCCGTTCCCGCCGCATTGACCCCGATATAGTTGGCCGAAATACGATTGTTGGCCGCCCCCACGTTATTGAGTTCGATTCCATTCGTGTCATTCCCGGAAATAAGATTGCGGGCCGATGGGCTCGATCCGCCAATCAAATTGTTAGAGGAACTGACCAGATATATCCCCAAAACCGTATTGCCCACATCCGCCATGCCGGTCACGTCCGTGCCGATATAATTGCCCTGGATGATGCTGTTCGTCACATTAGCGCCATTTTGGCGGATGCCGACACTCGTATTGCCGGAAATGACATTGCCCGCGCCGGCCGCCGTGCCGCCAATCAAGGTATTGGTTACGGTGAATTGCATAAAAATGCCGCCCGGATCGCCATTACCCACAGCCGCCGTGCCCGCAGCACTCGTGCCGATGTAGTTGCCCTGAATCGTCGTGCCCGTCGCGTTTTCAATCCAGATACCGGAGGCCTGATTACCGGAAATAACGTTGCGCTCGGCCGCTGTCGTCCCGCCGATGATGGTATTGTCGGCATTGCTGTAAATAAAAATCCCGGCGCTGGGCTGAGTTATAGCTATCGCGCCGGTTGCGCCGATGCCGATGTAATTGCCCTTGATTTGGTTGTTGTCCGCCGTAGCGCCAAAAACCTCGATCCCGCGGTTGTTGTTACCGGCGATGACATTTCGGGCTGCCGCCACAGTTCCGCCAATCAGATTGTTCGTGGCATTGTCGAGGATAATCCCCGATCCGCTATTGCCCAAATCAACCAGACCGGTCACGTCCGTGCCGATATAGTTTCCTTGAATGATGTTATTGGTCACATTAGCGCCATTTTGGCGGATGCCGACACTCGTATTGCCGGAAATGACATTGCCCGCGCCGGCCGCCGTGCCGCCAATCAAGGTATTGGTTACGGTGAATTGCATAAAAATGCCGCCCGGATCGCCATTACCCACAGCCGCCGTGCCCGCAGCACTCGTGCCGATGTAGTTGCCCTGAATCGTCGTGCCCGTCGCGTTTTCAATCCAGATACCGGAGGCCTGATTACCGGAAATAACGTTGCGCTCGGCCGCAGTCGTCCCGCCGATGACGGTATTATCGGCATTGCTGTAAATATAAATACCCGCGCTGGGTTGCGCCAACGCCGTCGTGCCATTCACGCCGAGGCCGATATAATTGCCTTTGATTTGATTGCCGTCGGCGGCATTGCCAAACACTTCGATGCCGCGGTTGTTGTTACCGGCAATCACGTTTCGGGCGGCAGTCACAGTCCCACCGATCATATTGCTCGCGGCATTGTCGAGGATGATGCCCGACCCGATATTACCCAAATCAACCAGACCGGTGATATCTGTGCCAATGTAGTTGCCGGCTACGGCGTTAAGATTGGTCTGAATGAAGATACCGACGCCATTGGCCGAAACAAGATTTCGCTCGGCTGCGTCATTAGCGCCATCGCCATTGGTGCCGAACAAATGCGCGTTGCCGGCCGAGCTGTATACCGCGATCCCAAAACTCGCGTTACCGCGCGCCGTGACGCCGTCGGGCCGGAGGCCGGAGTAGCAGCCGTAAATCCAGGCGTTATCCGCGCCGTTATAGCAGCCAAAGCCGGTATGCGCGGTTGGCGTGGCATTATTGGCCGAGATGCCTCGAATCACGCAATTATCGGCCTGGATATTGACTAAAACCAAATTGCCGGTCGTAATGCTGCCGCCGTCAATCTCGATCAATGGCGGCCCGGTATAACCGGCCCCGCCTTGGCTCCAGCCGTCAATAAAAACCTGATCCGTAATCGCCGGCCAGCTTACGCCCGCGCCGGGCGTGATCGTTTGCGGCGAACCAATCGCGCCAATCGCAAAAGTAATCACATCGGCGCCGACGTTGGCATTGGCCGCATTGATCGCCTCGCGCAAAGAACAGTGTGTCCCGTCGCAAACCGTATCGTCCGCATCATTATTGCTGTTGACGATAAAGGTGGCGGCGATTTTTTGTGGGGAAGAAGCTCTGGCTTTTGTGGCTGATTGGATTTGGGTTGCGGCTTTCTTTGGCGATGGCGCTATCGGTTTTTCTATTGCCGTCAGCTCGTTGCCAGACAGCGTACCAGCCGGCGCATTGGGCGGAAAGTTTTGCCTGACGGGGCTCATCCTCGTCCGATAGGCATCATCCAATACGAGTTCCTTCTTTGGCGCACTTTCACTGCCGCGGACCGGGGCCCCAGGATGGTGGGTTTCCTTTTTAAGCAAAGCTACAGAACGAGGCGAATAGACCGAATCCGATAATACAGCCGCTAAATGATGATCAGGTCTGTTTGACAATTTGATCGGGGTTGAATTTGCCCAGCTATTGGTAGCAAAAACCATGAACGAAGCACAATAAACCCATAAGACAAAAAAGTACGTGCGGCAAAAATTAATTTGCATAGGGAAAAATCTCCTTGTTTGAAAAAATAAGTAATGGATTCACGTTGAATTAAAAAATAGTGTACTAGTCAACAACCTTTAGAACACTTTTTGGTTAAGCCTGTAGCGCGAGACTCCTGTCTCGCAAGCCCGCGACTCAGGAGAGTCGCGCTACAAAGTGTATCAAAGGTTGTTGACTAGTACATGAATTAAAAAATAGGCTGAGAATACAATATATACTCGTTATGGATTATTTTTGGCAGAATAAACCTTTAGGGTAATCCTTACGGAGATGGTTAAAGCTGGCCGGTTTTTACGCTTTTGGCAACAGATAAACTAAGGGTTTAATATCCAACTTCTAACCCGTAGTCAATATAATAATATATTGAATCACAGTTCAATCGACAAGCGAAAGTTACTCTGCAATGCTGAGATCAGAGGTATCGCGATATCAGCTGTCAAATTTTTAGCCGATGATTTCGAAATAGATTTTCCGCATGTCAAAGTTTACTTGACTATGTCTTTACGCCTAATATCTTGCATTCCCGCTTCATGCGCATTGCTCAAAAATCAGCATAGTATTGAGTGGGAGCGACAGGCAATGCGCACAAAAGCAAGGCTAACGAGCGAAGAAACTCATTTTACGCCGAACTGTCGCATTTAACAGAAAGGTCGAGATGCCTATGAAAGCAGTTGTTTATACCCAATATGGCCCGCCGGATGTTCTTCAGCTCAAAGAGGTGGAAAAGCCGGAGCCTCGTGATAATGAAATTCAGATTAAGGTTATGGCGACCGCCGTCAATTCTGGCGATTGGCGGCTGAGAAAAGCCGACCCGGCGGCGGTTCGGCTGTTTTTTGGACTGACAAAGCCCAGGATTGCGATTTTAGGGGGTGTTTTATCCGGCGTGGTCGAAAAAATTGGTCGGAATGTTACACGCTTCAAGGCGGGTGATCCGGTTTTTGGCGCGACCGGGATGGGCTTTGGCGCGTATGCCGCGTATAAATGTCTGCCTGAAGACGGAGTTTTGGCCATCAAGCCAAGTAATATCTCGCATCCGGAAGCCGCTGTCATCCCGTTTGGCGGCACTACAGCGTTGCACTTTATCCGTAAAGCGCAAATTCAGCGGGGTCAGAAAGTCCTGATCTACGGCGCTTCCGGGGCGGTTGGCACTGCGGCGGTTCAATTAGCCAAATACTTTGGCGCACAGGTGACCGGTGTATGCAGCGCTGCGAATGCAGATTTGGTAATGTCATTAGGGGCAGATCGGGTAATTGATTATATCCGGGAGGACTTTACCAAAAGCGGCGAGATTTACGATGTTGTTTTTGAAACGGTGAATAAGATTCCATTTTCGAGCTGTTTAAAAGCGCTCCATAAAAGCGGCGTGTTGATTTTAGGCGCCAGCGGGATGTCTGAGATGTTGCAAGGCGGGTGGGCTTCGCTGACCGGCTCCCGAAAAATTTTGAGCGGAATTATTAGCCAAACTGCGGACGACATGAACTTTTTGAAAGCGCGAATTGAGGCGGGTCAACTGAAGGCCGTCATCGATCGGGCTTATTCTTTAGAACAAATTGTCGCCGCGCACGATTATGTCGAAAAAGGGCACAAAAAGGGCAATGTCGTCATCGAATTGACTGATAATAAGTAATACCATCAATGTCATTAAGTTAAGCGCAAGGCAGGATTGTCATGCTGAAAGCATCTTTTTTCAAAACAACACTGTGCTTGATTCGAAAAGGATTCTTTCAGAATGACAATTTGGTAGCTTTCCTTACCTTACGTTCGCTGATTTTTTTGATGACTTTTAGAAATGTGGTTTTTCAGCCCCGGTAGGGGCGTCCCGTTTGTAGCCTGCTAATGTCAATGCTGTTATCCAAGCCCCATC
>CAYOLL010000285.1:0-5389 GCA_964404765.1 uncultured Gemmatimonadota bacterium
ACAATGAACAATGAACAATGAACAATGAACAATGAACAATGAACAATGAACAATGTCATCTCGTTATCCGCAAATCCATATTGAAAATGTGACGACCATTGCCATTGGTGGACGGCAAAACAAAGTCCGTCCGGAGGATGTCGCCCGGTTGCCGCATGGTGATTTTTCCATCGCCAATTTTGTGCAAAGCCTGCCCAGGCAGTTGATCGGTAATGATTTGCGCCGTTTTGTCGACTTAGTGCGGGCGGCCCGCGCCAACGGCAAACCCATTATTTGGATGATGGGCGCGCATATAATCAAAGTCGGCCTGTCACCGCTGATCATCGAACTGATGAAAAAAGGCTTCGCTACAACATTGGCCATGAATGGCGCCGGCATCATCCATGATTCCGAATTAGCCTCCGGCGTCGGCACATCTGAGGACGTAGAGCGCAACATTGCCGACGGTACCTTTGGCATGGCCCGCGAAACCGGCGACTTCATCAACGGCTGCGCCCTTATCGCCCGGCAGGAAGAACTGGGTTTAGGCGAAACCGTAGGCCGTGAATTGTTGCAACGCTATTCGGAGGCGCGCGGTGTCAGCTTATTTGCCAATGCTTTTGATCTCGGTCGACCGGCTACTGTTCACGTGGCTATCGGCACGGATATCGTTCATCAACAGCCGACGGCCGACGGCGCAGCCATAGGTGACGCTTCTTATCGCGATTTTAAGATTCTGGCCGCCGTTATTGCTAATTTGGGCGAGGGCGGAGTTGTCATCAACGCCGGTTCAAATGTGCTGCTGCCGGAAGTCTTTTTAAAGGCACTGACGGTGGCCCGCAATTTGGGTCATTCGGTCAAGAACTTTACGACCGCTAATTTTGATATGATTCAGCACTATCGTCCGCGGGTCAATGTCGTGCAGCGGCCGGTCGCGGCGGGCGGTCAAGGTTTTGCCTTTACCGGCCACCACGAACTGATGATCCCACTTCTGGCCTGGATTCTACTCAATGAGCAATGAACAATGAAGAATGAACAATTGCCCATTGCCCATTATCCATTATCCATTATTTTTCTGCTTCTATACAACCTGCTTTTCACAATCGCTTTCCTGCTGGCTTTGCCCTATTTAATCTATAAATTACTGACCGACAAAAGTGTTGAGTGGCGACAGCGGCTGGGCATTTTTAAGCCGGAAGAGCTGCCGCCGCCCGGTTGTATCTGGCTTCATGCTGCATCTATGGGCGAAGTGGTGGCTGCCGTGCCGCTGATCCGCGAAATACAAAAGCGCCGGTCGCAGACGCCCATTTTTTTTACAACGATGACCCGCACCGGACAACAGCGCGCCAAAGATTTGTTTGGCGATGCCGTTTATGTCGCTTTTATGCCGTTTGACACGTTTTGGGCCATCGCGTTCTTATACCGCCGGATTTGTCCGACCGCGCTGCTGCTGGTGGAAACCGAACTCTGGTTTAATCTGATAGCGCAGGCCCGGCATTTTGGCGTGCGGCTTTTTGTGGTCAACGGGCGTTTGACGGAAAAAAGCCTGGCCTACTACCGCTACCTTGCCTGGGGCATCGGGCCGATTTTGGCGAACTTCGAGCATTTTTATGTGCAACTAACCGTTCATAAAAGCTTTTTTGAGCGATTAGGCGCACCGGCCGATCGCATCACCGTTGCCGGCAATACTAAATACGATTCTCTTAGACAACTGCCGCTGGTTGATCTTGCGCAATTGCGGCATGAATTCGGCATCAGCGATAATGAATTTATTATTGTTGCCGGCAGTACCCGACCCGGCGAGGAAGCGTTACTCATCCCGGTCATCAAAGCCTGCCCGCAATTTAAGTGGATTTTTGTCCCGCGTCATCTGGAACGTCTGTCGGAAATTGAAGACTTGTTTCGTCAGAACCGGATTGACTACCGACGGAGCTCCCAAATCCCCAACGAAAAAGCGCCGATTATTCTGGTCGATACGATGGGCAAACTGTTTCAGCTCTATGCAATCGCCCGTATTGCTTTTGTCGGCGGAACGCTGGTGGATTTTGGCGGGCATAATTTATTGGAGCCGGCGGCCTGGGGCGTTTGCGTGGTACACGGCGTCTACACGGCCAATTGTCGCGATCAGGCCGAGGCTTTGGCCGAAAACGGCGGCAGTTTTGTCATCAAAACCGCAGAAGATTTTGTCCAGTTTTTACAGCAGGATCGTCTAAATGAAATTACGCAGCAAAAAGGATTGAAGGCCCAGGCAACATTAGCTAAATTAACCGGCGCTACTGCCACCATCTGCAAGATAATTTTACCGGAAAGTTAAGTGGATCGCGAACATTGCCCGGAAGAATAAGCCATGCCCTACTTTCCCATTCCGCGCCATCCGCTGCGCTAATCTTCAACCTGCCATTGACAACGACAACTTTGTAATTCGACGCATTGACAAAAACGATCGGCAGAAGCTCTCTTGACTTGACAGTCGGGCGGGCTTTCGTTATTTTGACAGAACTTGGAAGGTTATTTTAGCAATGCCCGTCAAACTTGATTTCGAGCAACAGACCTCGTTCCCAATCTCTGATTGGGAACGCAATTGCCCCGGAAACTCTGTTTCCGTCTATCTTCAATTATATTAACAAGAAACTTGATTTCGAGCGGCAGACCTCGTTCCCAATCTCTGATTGGGAACGCAATTGCCCCGGAAACTCTGCTTCCGTCTATCTTCAATTATATTAACAAGATGCGAAACAGAGTTTCGCCAGCAATTGCGTTCCAAAATAAAATTTGGGAACGAGGTTTGTACGCTAACCTTCAAAGTCCTGATTTTGAAACCGGCCTTTTGCCGGACAGCTTCCGTGTCATCAACAGCGTCAAATAAAAGCTCAATTTTCAATTACCAAGCGCCCATTTTCAACAAACGCCGTAAAACTGAGTGTTTTCGCGCCTTTAGGCGTGTCTTTGAATTTTTCAGGCAACCGGAAAGTTAAGCGAATCGTGAAGCGTATACGTTTTTTTCGATCGGTCTGGACCATCCTCTACAAAGACATTCTCATGGAGCTCAAGACTAAAGAAATGGTCAGCTCCATGTTCGTTTTTGCCGTGCTGGTCATTGTTATTTTCAACTTTGCCTTTGAAGCCAGCCGCGATGAGATTATCCTGATTGGGCCGGGTATCTTATGGGTGGCCTTTACCTTTGCCGGTACCCTGGGTCTGAACCACTCTTTTGCCATGGAGCGCGACGACGGCTGCCTGCAAGGTATCATGCTGACACCAATTGATGCAGGCGAAATCTATCTGGGCAAGGCGTTGGGTAATGCCATCTTCATGCTGACGGTAGAGGTGATGATTCTGCCGGTTTTTTCGATCTTATTTAACCTGCCGTTGCTGCATTTGGACCGGCTTATGGCCATTATTTTAGCCGGCACACTGGGTTTTGCCGGTGTCGGTACGATCATTGCCGCTGTAACCGCCAACACAAAAATGCGCGAAGTATTGCTGCCGATTATGCTCTTTCCACTGATCGTGCCGCTGTTTATTGCTGTAGTGGAGGGCACGTCCGCCGTTTTGCAAAACGCCGAGCCCGCCGCCTTTAACAACTGGCTGCGTGTAGCCGTCTCGTTTGATGTCGTATTTATGGTTGTCTCATATTGGATTTTTGGTTTTGTGCTGGAAGAATAATGAGTGCATTCTAAAAAGCTATTTAACCTCGAAATACTCGAAAATAAAGGATTGCAGAGCGTGACGCCAAAACTTTGGGTTTTGTTTGTCAGAGCTACGCAACGTCTTAATTCATAAACCTTTCGTGGTGAATAATTCAGGTAAAAAGCTATCTATTTAACCACAAAATACTCAAATGGCATGAAATTTTAATGTGTTGAAAACATGAAACCGGCTCAATTACCCGATCATAACTTTTTTGAACAAGTCGCCCGCGCCGCCTTTAGCAATCCATTTAGCGATGAGCGCCTGGAAGCAGACATACAACTCAGCGGTCAGTCAAACACAGCTTCGGCTGATGACCGGGTAAAAGCAGTGCGCCAACGAATTAGCGCTAAAATCGAGGAACTGGAAGCGCGTGGGCTAACCAATGCGGCGCATTATTCCGAAAACGATCGTCACCTGCTACGCACGTTATTTCTTTTTCATCTCTTTCATCAATTTATGGATGATTTTGACCGGCTGATTTTGGAGCAAATTCAGGCCGGAGATACGCCAACGCCGGTTCGTTTCGCTGACGACGCTCTGTCGCAGTTAACCCGCCGCGGCCTGGTCATAAGTGAGGCTTTACAGTACTTTGCCCTATTCTTCCAACTCCGGCGCGCCTACTATCTAATCGACAACAATCTGATCGGTCAGGGACCGGCCATGGAAAACTTGCGCCGCCGGCTGTGGAATAACATATTTACCCATGACAGCCGCTGGTATGAGCGTTACCTGTGGAATCGCATGGAGGATTTCTCGACACTGCTGTTGGGCGAGACCGGTACGGGCAAGGGCATGGCCGCCGCCGCCATCGGTCGATCCTGCTTTATCCCGTTTGATACGCGTCGTGGTTGTTTTAAGGAGAGTTTTACCCGTAATTTTATTTCAATCAATCTATCGCAATTTTCCGACACCCTGATTCAATCGGAACTATTTGGCCATAAAAAGGGCGCATTTACCGGCGCCATAGATAACCATGACGGTCTATTTGCCCGTTGCAGCCCACACGGCGCCGTTTTTCTGGATGAAATCGGTGAAGTATCGACACCCACCCAAATTATGCTGCTCAAAATCCTGCAGGAAAGAACATTTTCACCCGTCGGCAGCCATGAGCAGCGCCGTTTTAATGGCCGGGTCATCGCCGCAACCAACAGACCCATTGCCCAGTTGCGCAGCGGTTCCCATACCCCGGCAGGGAATGGAAGTGGGTTGTTCCGCGACGATTTTTTCTACAGGCTTTGCTCGGACATCATCGAAGTCCCGCCGCTCCGCCAACGTCTGCAGGAAAATCCGCAGGAATTGACATTGCTGGTTAAGCATATCGTCGGACGCATTATTGGTGAACCCTCGCCCCGGCTGGCGGAAATGGCGCAACAAATTCTCCAGCGCGATGTGGGAAAGGACTACAACTGGCCGGGTAATGTGCGGGAGATGGAACAGGCTATTCGGCGCATTGTGCTGACGAAACAATATCAAATCGATTTACCACAAGCCGAAAAACGGCAGCAAAAGCTGATAGCAGCCCTTGAAACAGGCAATCTGACCGCTGAGGAATTGCTAAGCGCTTATTGTCGTCTGCTCTATGAACGCTTCGGCACCTACGAAGAGGTCGCCCGACGAACAAACCTGGATCGCCGAACGGTTAAAAAGTATACTGAAGTTTAATAACCTGAATAATTCATAAACGCAAGAGACGCAAACGGCGCAAACGACGCAACCG
>CAYOLL010000286.1:0-5382 GCA_964404765.1 uncultured Gemmatimonadota bacterium
CTGAGCATCACCATCGCGCGGTAACCTGTAGCACAGATTAGCAATCTGTGCCTTGTGTTAACTTCAACCCCGCTCAGATTGCTAATCTGTGCTACACAGCTCACGGAACTGAGCATCACCATAGAGCGGTAACCTGTAGCACAGATTAGCAATCTGTGCTTGCGTCAACTTCAACCCCGCTCAGATTGCTAATCTGAGCTACAAATCATCCGAACATGAGGCTGCTTAACATGAGCCAATCGTCTCACAACAAAACAGCGCCCTTGGAGCTTTCCCAACTCCCGGCCTTTGACCCAAACCCATCGTTGAAGGCCGCACTGCGCTTTCTTGCTGAAACCGGCGTGACGGACTTTGCGTTGATCGGACGGGTGGCTACCTGGGTTTATCTGCCGGCGGATCGGCAGCAATTCACCAAAGATGTGGATATTGCGGTGATCACAACGGATATTGGCAAGATTGAAACCGCGCTTAAGCTGCGCGGCCTCAAAATCTATCAATTGCCGATTGGCGGCGTGGCCGTGCGTGAGCCGGACATGACTGTGGGCTTTATTGACCGCCGGCAGGGTGGTTTTGATGTGCTGTTTAAAGAAGCCATTGCCCAGGCCCGGCGCGATGTCAAAATTTTTGGTGAAATCATACCGGTGGTGAGTTTGAATTATCTGATCACGATGAAACTGGTATCCGGCGAACCGAAAGACGATCTGGACGCCAAATCGCTTTTATTGGTCAAGGATATCAACTACAACGCGCTCCGAGAAACGGTTCAACAACATCTTGGCAATGCAACAGCGAATCGGCTGGATGTGTTTGCCCGCGAGGTAGGATTGCTTCCACCAAAGGGCGCGTATCGGGAAAGCGGGCCATCTTTCTGATATGTCTACGCGAAATGCGGAGAGGAACAACCATGTAACCATCGTCAGTCAAACCCATTGTCTTTGACCAAACAGACGACGGTAAAACCCGCATCAAATGGCGCTACGAGGACGAAAACCTGTGGCTGTCGCAAAAGCGCATGGCCGAGCTGTTTGAATGCTCGATAGACAATATTTCGCTGCATCTCAAAAATATTTTTGCCGAAGGGGAAATTTGGATAAAGATTCAGTTGCCGAGGAATTATAGATTGCCCTGTTGAGGGCTTGTCAATTTCATACTTTAGACCATCTTCGAAAAAAAGGACACATGAAAAAAATCGGCGTGATCGCCAATCATACCAAGCCCGGCTTTGATTGGATTTTGCGGCAAATTGCCGCCTGGGGCGCTCGCTCAACGATGCAAATTTTCTTTAGCGAATTGCTGACTTCTTTTATTGAGCGTCCGGTAACGTTCCTGCCGCCGGATCGCATTTATCGCGAGACGGAAGGTGTGCTGGTATTGGGTGGTGACGGCACCATTTTATCAGCATTTCGGGAAATGGGCGAAAACATGACGCCAATGCTGGGCATTAATCTGGGTCGGCTGGGTTTTTTGACCGAGACAAATGTGGGCGATGTGCTTTATGCCTTGGAGTGTTTACAGCAGAATGACTTTACCTTAGAAAATCGGCTGGTCTTGCAGGGAGAAGTCTTGCGAAACGGCAAGTTTTTAAAGCGGGTATGGGCGTTGAACGAAATGATTGTCTCGAAAGGCGAGTTTGGGCGCATTATTCAACTGGACTTGTATGTTGGGCCGGAATTTGTCAGCAACTACACCGCTGACGGTTTGATATTGGCCACACCAACCGGATCAACCGGCTATTCGCTGTCGGCCGGCGGGCCGGTAGTGGCGCCGCATGTCAGCGCACTGGTCGCTACGCCGATCTGCGCGCATACCCTGGCCACTCGGCCATTGATCATTTCCGATCAGGAAACTTTTCGCATCCAGGTAAAGTCCGAAGCGCCCAATATCATTCTGACCGTAGATGGCCGCTGCGATTGCGATCTGGCGGTTGATGATGAAATTATCGTCTCCCGTGCGCCATTTGATGCGCTTCTTATCAAACTAAAGAATGCGACCTATTATTCTCTTTTGCGCCAAAAATTTAAGTGGGGCGCTCGCGCGACCAATGACGAACGGATGTTTTGATATTATTTCGATATTTTAAATGCCTCATTCAATTTCGATGAGATCGTCGCTTTTTTCCCGCGGCCCCGCTGCTATAAGGTCAACTAATTGAACCAGATCACTTAGATTAATTATCCGGTCACCATTCAAATCTGCCACCGGAAATTGCCACGCCGATAAACCCGCCCCGTACAAGATGTGCCGCACAACCAGATCAACATCAACATTATCCCGAACATACGAACCGTCCACATCGCCGGCGAAACCGCTGAGAGCATAACTTTTTACGGTCCAGACGCCGGAAAGCGCCGTCGCATCCGCAGTCAACGAACGCACGGAATCGGAATCGGCCACCATGCCAAACGGCAACCAGCCAGAGGCGCTTCGCCGCCAGATTTGCGCTTCGGTCAAGTCCACACCATTATCATCGAGGCTTAACCAGGCAAAAGTCAGGCTGCGTTTGCCGCCGTTATCAGTCTCCGGCTGCAGCGTCCAGCGGCGTTGGATGCCGGCGTCGCCGTAAATCGTCTCGACAGCGGCCGGACCGGTCACTCGGGTAACGGTCGTCTTTTCCAGGCGCTTGGGTCCACGACTCAGGATCGGCCCGATGCCGCCAAAATCGTTGGCCTGCCAATCGACGGTGCGTGTCGTCGTAATAGATCCAACCACATAGCGGCTTTCACCTTCGCCGGTTAAAACGCCTTTTTCGCCCAAAGTCACCACATTATCGCGCGTTAAAAACATACCCTGCTTAAAAATAAGACTGTCGCGAATAGTAATGCTTTTGGCCAGCGTCACATTAGCCGGATTGTCGATAATCATGTTGTTGATGCTGGCGTTCAATTCAAAGCCGGTGGTGGCCGGTGTCGTCCCGTCGTAAATGACATTGATGCTGTCCGGCAGAAGCGGCGGGTTCGTAATATCGCCTTCGCCGACTTCCACCGTCGCGCCCAAGTCGAGTGTGACATCATGCCCGGCGTTGTTCAGATTGCCGCTTTGCAGATCAAGTGTGCCCTGCACGATGACATCGGTGGTGAGGGTTACGCCGCCGGGATTGTCAACCGTCAAAGTATAAACATTGGCGGAGGGCAGCTCTGGCCCGGATTCCGCCGGTTGAGTGCCAACATACGCCACATTGACGCCGCCCTGAAAGATTGGCTCGTGCAGCAACCGGCCCAGATCGCGCACAATCGTTGATGAATCCGCTACACGCAAAGGTTGGCTATTATCCAACACCCCGTCAGTCAACAGCAGTTCTTCCCTGAGCAAAACGCCGCCGTCCAGTCTGGCCCCGGTCGGATTGTCTACTTCCAGCGTTTCAAAAAAGCCATTAGTGTTGACGATAGCCTGGTTTGTCGCGCCGTTCAGGGTGATGTTGCCCTCAAAGGTGGCGCGGTTGTTCCAATCGCCGGTCAGTGTAATTTTGCCGTCATTTGCGGTCGTCACTTTGCCGTCGGATTGAATGTTGACGGTGATTTGAGCGCCTGCTACACGAAAACCGGCCAGCCATATCAACAAGATCATAAGGGATCGCTTCATTTTCAACTCCCGCATTAAACGTAAGAGGCTAATTTTGAATTTGCACAGGCTCATATAAAACTTTTAGATCGTCTTCGCCAAAATTTTGGATCAGATGCTGATCGTAAAAGGTAATCAGCTTTTCTTTAAAGATAAACCGGACTTTATTTTCCAGATATAAGGGATGACCTACATACGTTGAGTTTTTGAAAGTGTCCAGCAATTTACGGACTCGCTGATGCGGCGCGACAATGAACAGCCGATTGGCAATCGTGCGATCCGCTTCTAATAAAAATGCAAACCGATCCAAACCGCTAACAATCGTCGTGCTTTCCTCAATCTCAAAAGCATAGCGTGGCTGGCTTAACTTATCCAGCCAAATAATGTCGATTTGTCGAATTTTTGCCCGTTGCGGATCGGTCATTACCAAAGAAAAATCGGGTGCAGAAATATCGGCAAAACGATGGCCCATAAAGTCGTCCTGACCTTGTTCCTTTTTGCCAATCCACGAGCGAAAGCCAAGATACTCGCCAATCTTAACCAGACGAAAAATGATCTCGCTATGCGAAAAGCGCCCGTCTGTTTCAACTTTGATCAATTTGCCCGTCGGAGATGCCATTTCCATCAGCAGCTGCTCGCCGGTTCTTAGCTTCCATTTATGAGTGCGCGGATTTTGTACAGCGATTTCGTGCAACACCGTCTCCAAATCGTGCTCAATCGGAAAGATTTTGTCCGATTCAAAAATCTCGAACATTTCTTTATGGATTTCATCAATTGTCATCGCCTTATGCCGCTTGAGCAAACTCTGCAAGTAGATTTTGAACTCGTCCTTATCCCGATAATAATTTTTGGCCAAATTACCAGAGCTGCTATCGCCTTTCAGATGGTAAAGCGCGGTGTCGGCGTCATAAAAAATTCGCTCGTGCGCCTCAATCAGCTTGTCCAATTTGCTGGTATAGCTTTTCTTCTTCGCGTCAATATTGAGCAGATTGTTATGCAGTTTGTCCATCACCCGCCGATAGATTTCGTCTATTGACGCGCCGCAGCGCTCGCCGCAGATAAACTCAATTTCGTTGAGAATAAATTGCTTGAGATCGTCCGGCGTTTCGCGCGGCGCACGTTGAAACGTCTTCTGAAAATTGCCGATGCGCTGCGAACTCAACACATTGGCCGGGTTCTTCTTCCAATGCATGGACGATTGATTCGTCGGCTGATAGACGCTGCCTTTAAATTCCATGCCGTTATCTTCGCAGGCGTAGATAATCTCGTTCCATAGCTCAAAATTTTTATGGGCAAAGACCACACTGATCCAGCCGTCCTTTTTGAGGACGCGGCCCATGGCTTCAAAGCTTTGGGCAAATAACTTCACGTAATCGGCTGATGTCTTTTGCAGATCGCCGCCCTCAATAATTTCGGCCTGCTTAAGTATCTCAACCTGCTTATCTTTAAAGAGTTGCGGAAAGAGCCAGGCATTCCACATCGTTGAAAGATCAAGATAGGCAATATTGCCCCCATACGGTGGATCGGTATAAATATAATCCGCGCTGTTGTCCGGCAGATGTTTGGATAGATCAACCGCCGAGCCTTGGATGGCCGTTAAATTTTCGGCAACATTGATATCGGACGTGAGCTTGTTCCATTTTTCCTTGCCTTTTAAGATTAATTGAAATCGTTTGCTGAAATTATTCCAAACATCTAACTCCATTGTAACCTTAGGTTTATGATAACGATAAACACCAAAAACCGTCGAACCGCCGCCGCCTTCGCCACCCGGGTTCATATGGGTTAGGTTTGCCCGTGCCATCGTCGCTGAAAAAACATATT
>CAYOLL010000287.1:0-5126 GCA_964404765.1 uncultured Gemmatimonadota bacterium
GTCACACAACCCGGCGCATTTATTCCAAAACCCAAACTTATTTTATCGACGTTCCATGCAGTCTGCGGCAAAGTCAGCATAAAACAAAAAGCCTGTAAACCTTTAATCAAATATTCCCGCAGGCGCTCCGCGGCCCAAACCCGAAACTGCGTCCCACGATAGGAACGGACGCGAAAACCAACGGCCAAAATGACATCCAGATTGTAATGGGTTACTTCACGGGTGACCTGTCGGCGACCTTCGGTTTGAACTATTAAGTACTGCTTAATAGTTGCCGCCGAGGAAAGCTCGCCTTCGTCGTAAATGGCTTTGAGATGTTGGTCATCGTGATCGCTGGTTGTGGATCGGGAAAACTGATAAGGATCGTTTGCTCAACATTGTTTACATTGCGGAAGAAATGCGCGTCTATCGCATCATAACGGCTTTTGACGCCGAAACAAAAACCGCGGTTACTATCCGCATAGACAAAATCGTGCTGGCACAACTCCAGCAGCTTGCGCCGGAGAAGAAGGATTGGGAAGCGCTGATTCAAACGGCCTTGCAGGAATGGCTGGAACGGCAGCAACAGAAAAAGACCGTGCGCGAGGAAGCGCGTGACATGCTGCAAGAAGCCCTGTCATCGGCGCAGATGCAGATTGTGATTAAACTGCCGGAGCGGACGGGCGAGTTGGCGGCGGCGCATTAGTCATCGCAAACCGGCTCGTCCGCGCACTCACCGCCGTGCGTCAATTACGAAGTGACCGGCCGTTTCAATTTCAAGCGCAAGATGGCCGTTTGATTGATGTGTTCAATCATTCAGGTCGAAAATTCTTACTTACTCTCCATTTTTGCCGCCCCGTCCCAATCGTCCGGCACGCCTTTGACGACCAGGTCTGCCGCTCGCTGCAAGTATAACTGCGCCGCCAGGTCGTCGGCATGAACGGCCAACACGCGCTTGAAGCAGCCGATAGCCGGAGCAAATTCCCGACCTGCATAGCGCGCCAATCCTTCCGCAAAGAGGTGGCTTGTCTGCTCTTTCAGGAGCAGCACTTCCGGCGGATCGCCTTCAAACACTTCGTAGAGAATGACCGCCTCGGACTTGCCTTTGGGCTTAACTCGGTCGACCATGCGGATGTGGAACTGCGCCGGATCGCGCAACGCTCGATACGTCGGCTCCGTGATCAGCAGCGACGCGCCGTACAGCTTGGTTAGACTTTCTACTCGCGAAGCCAGATTCACATTATCGCTGATGACCGTGCTCTCCATCCGGTCCGTCTCGCCGACCGTGCCCAGCATCAGCCTGCCCGTGTGCAGCCCGATGCCGATGTAGATGGGCAGCCGGTCGAGCTCGTGTCTGGCGCGATTGTAATCCGGCAGCAGGCGCAACATGGCCACCGCCGCGCTCACGGCATCGTCGGGCCGCTGCGGAAACAGAGCCATGATGGCGTCGCCGATATACTTGTCGATAAAGCCGCCGTGCTGCCGCACCACCGGCCCCATCTGACCGAAATACGTGTTGACAAACTTGAAATTCTCCTCCGGGCTCAGCTTTTCCGACAAGGCCGTAAAACCGCGCACATCGGAAAATAAAATGGTCATATCCGTTTCCAGATGATCGCCCAGGCCCACGTCCACAATGCTGTCCTTGCCCAAGAACTTCAGGAACTCGTGCGGCACAAAGCGGCCGTAAGCCGTGTTGATCTTGAGCAGATTCAGATGCGTTTTCATCCGCGCCAATAGTTCGCTTTTGGCGACCGGTTTGGTCAAATAATCGTTGGCTCCGGCGGTCAACCCTTCCACCAGATCGTTGATCTGATTCTTAGCCGTGACCATGATGATCGGCAATTCCGCCGCCAAATAGCGCTCCCGCAACTGTTGACACACTTCATAGCCGGACAGGCGCGGCATCATCACGTCCAACAGGATGAGATCGGGCTTAAAACCGGCATCCATCGTCGCCAAGGCTTCCGCGCCGCTCTCGGCCTGCCGCACGGTGTAGGACAACCGGGCCAGGTGATTGACCAGCACCTGCAAGTTGACCGGCTCGTCATCCACAATCAAAATTTTACAGCCGTCAGTCGTCAGCTTCCAGCTTTCAGCCGTACCGCTGTCAGTCGTCAGCTTCCAGCTTTCAGCTATCGGCTCTGTGCTTCTAATTGCGTCGTCGTCGCTGATCGCTGATAGCTGTGGGCTGATTGCCGATTGCTGACCGCTGGCCGCTGCCGGCTGATCGCTAACCGGCAGCGTGAAATAAAACGTACTGCCTTTCCCTACCTCCGACTCGACCCAAATCTTGCCGCCGTGCAGTTCCACCAATTGCTTGGTCACGCTCAGACCGATGCCCGTGCCGCCGTATTCCCGCGAGATGGAACCATCGGCCTGCTCGAACGATTCAAAAATCCGATCGAATTTATCGGCCGAAATGCCGATGCCCGTATCGTTGACGCTGATAGTCAGAAAGTCCCCGGCACTTTGTACAATTCTGCCGATTTCATCGTTACTTTCAAGTTTTGCGGCGTTCGATTGGGCCTGAGAAGTGCCGGGGACTTTAATTGCGATTGTGATTTTCCCTTCCTGCGCAAACTTGATCGCATTCCCCACCAGGTTGTGCATGATCTGCATCAGGCGGTTTTCGTCGCCGGCGGCGAAGGGCGCATCAGGCGGGATGGCGTTGATCAGTTCCAACTTTTTACGGCCCAGCAGCGGGCGGGACAGGGTCAGTACCACATCGGTCAGGGCGCGCATATCCACCGGCTGACTTTGCAGGATCAGCTCCTGATTCTTCAGCTTGGAAAAATCAAGAATGTCGTTGACCAGATTGGCCAGCCGCCGGCCGCTGGAAACGATCAGGCGCAGGTCGCGACGGAGGCTGGCTCCCAAATCCCCGACTCCCAAATCCCCGGCACTTTGGAAGTGCCGGGGATTTATGAAGTGCCGGGGATTTATCGGATTTATCATGTCCACCAGCGACTCGGCCAGGCCGATAATGCCGTTGAGCGGCGTGCGCAGCTCGTGGCTGGTATTGGCCAGGAACTCGTCCTTGAGCTGATCCACTTGCTGCAACTTTTGGTTGACGTGCTGCAGGCGTTCGGCTTCCCGGCGCTGCTTTTCCAGTTCGGCGGCCTGGGCGCGGGTGCGGACGCGCACATAGCCGCCGATAGCGGCCAAGGCGAGTCCGCCATACAGTGTGTAGGCCCACCACGTCCGCCACCACGGCGGGGTAATCGTAATCCGGATCGACGCGCCGGTCTCGTTCCACAGGCCGTCGTTGTTGCTGCCTTTGACCTGGAAGGTGTAATGGCCGGGCGGCAGACCGGCGTAGCCGGCGTAACGCCGCGTCCCGCAATAGACCCACTCTTGATCAAAACCGTCCATCTTGTAGGCGTATTGATTTTTGGCCGGATTGGCGTAGTGCAGCGCGGCAAACTCAAAAGCCAGACTGTTTTGCCGATGCTTGAGGTTGATCGCTTTGGCCACGTTGATGTGCTGTTGGAGCGGCGAGTCTTTTGCGCCGGGCTTGACCGACTGATTGAACAGCTTAAAATCGGTGATGATCATCTGCGGCGGATAGGGATTGTCTTGCAAGCTGTCGGGATGGAAAGCCACCACGTATGGGCCGCAGCCGAAGAAAAGTTCTCCATTAAAATTTTGAAAGTAAGCTCCGCCCATTTCATTTTGTGGCAGGCCGTCGCTCATATCGTAATGGCGGAAGGTCTCTTTAGCGGGATCAAAGCAAGTCAGGCCACGCAGATGGCTGAGCCATAGTCGGTTATGCCGATCGCCCAGAACGCCGAAGATGCCGTCATATAACAGGCCGTCTTTAGTGGTGTATTGACGAATAAACTTTTCCTGCGCTCGATCAAACAACAGCAGCCCGTCTTTGAAGGCGCCAACCCACAACCGCCCGGCGACATCTTCGTAAAGTGAGGTTACGATTACATCCTGAAGCGTGCTGTCCGGCAGGAAGCGGCTGAAGTCGTCTGTAGTCGGATTGTAACAGGTCAGCCCACCGCCGATATCGGTGCCAAACCAAACAACACCAGCGTGGTCTTCGTACATTGGGGCGATCCTGTCACTAAAGAGACCGTTTGACTGGGCCGGGGCTGCGTTGTAATGACGAAAAGGCGCAGCCGCCAGAGAGTCAATCGGCATTCCGCTTAAATCGAACGCGTAAACCCCGTCACCCCAAGTCGCCAGCCAGAAGCGACCGGTTTGACTGTGGACGATCCCGAAAACGCTTTTATTCGCAGTCGGTTCCGGAGCAGGCCAGACCGGTTGAAATTGACCGCTTTTTCGATCAAACTGCATCAACCCGCCCCGGAATCCGAGCCATAAGCGCCCGGTTGGAGCCTCATCAACCTCATCAATCATACATATAATGTTAGGATTCACGCCAGCCGGCGCTTTCGCTGATTGGCGATAATGCGCCACCTTTCCCGTTCGACGCTCCAGGCCGTACAGACCGCCGCGGGTGCCGATCCAAAGATACCCCTGAGAATCGAGATAAATCGCCTCGACATTATCGGAAGCATTTGGGCTGGGCCGATACTGGCGAAATTTTGCGCTGGCAGACGCCAGCTTATAGACCCCATCTATGCTCGAGCCAAACCACAGTGCTCCAGCGCGGTCTTCGTATATAGTGTGTGCTCTAATGCTATACAAAGGGTGCTTAAAGTTAACGCTGAAGTAGCCAGTCGTTTGATCTAAAATATGAAGGCCGGCTACAGTGCTAACCCAAAGGCGACCCAAATGATCGTCATGAATTCCATAAACCCGGTCGGAACTGATGCTGGTTGAATCGGCAGAGTCGTGACGATAATACTGAACGCGGGAGGTCTTCGGCTCCAGGTGAACCAGCCCACTATCGTGTGTGGCGACCCACAGGTTGCCCGCCCGATCTTCATGTATATCCCAAATCCAACTGCCATCCAAATAAGAAGAAATCCGTATGCTTGCAGGCGTCATAGCATCGCTTAAAACTAATTGCTTAAGTCCGCCCTTTGTGCCGATCCATAACTGGTTGGAGTGATCTTCGGTTAGCGTCCAAATAATATTGCTGATCGAGTCCCCTGCAACAGGATAATGAATAAAGCGCTTAGGAACGGCGTTTAAATAACTTCCCGATTTTGATTACAAGTTTTGAGTTT
>CAYOLL010000288.1:0-5013 GCA_964404765.1 uncultured Gemmatimonadota bacterium
TGCGTGAGAATGTTGTAGCTCAGATTAGCAATCTGAGCATACTTGGAGAAAGCACAGAATGCTATTCTGTGCTACAGTTGCTGCGCGAAAATGTTGTAGCTCAGATTAGCAATCTGAGCATACTTGAAGAAAGCACAGAATGCTATTCTGTGCTACAGTTGCTGCGTGAGAATGTTGTAGCTCAGATTAGCAATCTGAGCATACTTGGAGAAAGCACAGAATGCTATTCTGTGCTACACTTGCGGCTGACCGCTTTATGAATTATTCAGGGTAAGAGTAATGGTCACGCTTCTCTAATAAAAAAACCCTCTGCATCTGGTCAGATAGAGGGTCTTTTGTTAAGGCTACTGATGGCTTTTTAGCGAGAGCCGTTATCAATTACCATTGATGCAGCAACGCTTCTGCTTCGCGATCATGATAGCGCTCATCTTCTTTTTTCACGTCGATATCTTCCGGCGTAAGAAAAGTCAGATAGTACTCGTTGCGGGTATGTGCCCAACGGCGATCCCGTTTGACCAGGAAACGAAATTTGGCCTTAAAACCGTCTTTGATCTTTAAGCTTGGCCCGCCGATATTGGAGTTGACTTCGCCTTTGGTTTCATCTTCAAAATAGTCAATGACCTGCAACAATTCTTCCGGGAAGGAGGATGAATGCCAGAACCGCCCGTCGTTGACACTTTCCTCCTTCATTTCAACTTCCAAGAGCACAACTCCGGGGCGAACGCCGTAGGTTTCGCTTGGCGTGTTTTTGCCGGAAATATACTCAGCGGCATCCGGGCTAATTGCTTTTAAGTTTAAAGCAAATCCATATTCCTGTTTTAAAGTCGTGCTAAATTTCTCCGATACGCACAGGAAAATATGGCTGTCTTTATAGATAACACCGCTCATGAAATCCTCCATAACCTAAAATTTAAAAATTCTATGATTCTTGATGAGTGTGAAAATTTACTTAATATATCATATTATTACATTTTATGTCAATCAAGAATTTTTTTTATTCATAAAGTTAGTGGTTTTTTTGTATATTCTGTACTGGTCAAAGACCTTTAGAACACTTTTCGGAGATGTCATTCCGGCGGGTTTTTAGCCGGAATCTTCTTACAGGCAAACAAGATGCCGGATAAAAACATTCCGGCATGACAAGTGTTCTAAAGGTTGTTGACTAGTACATTTTTTTGTATATTCCTGTTTTTCGTATTCTGTACTCCGTCGCTTGCATTTATACGCCAAGGAAAATAACAAATGTCCAGACGAGCCTTGCTCACCGGATTCGCAATCTTATTGAGTGGCATTAGCCTTTTTGCCGATGATTCCAGACACGGAACCTTGACTTTTCCGCCTTTTGGCCATTGTTATGGTCTTCGTAAAGGCACGGCCCGAAATTTATGGATGTTTCTGGGGGACCGCACTCGTTTTGACAATCCCCAGGGATTGGCCGCTGTTAAATTAAACGAGCAGGATCGAAAAGGCCCAAAGGATGATGACGAATTAACCGTCTACGGTGTCAATGCAGGGCGGCATCAAATTATTTATAACAAATCGCTGCTGGCGCTGGAGATTTATGGCAAACGCGGCGACGGCGACGGCGAATTCAAAAGTCCAAAAGGTATTTGTGCCAATGTTGCCGGCGATGTATTTGTGGCTGATACGGGCAATCACCGCATTGTGCATTTGCAAAATACGGATAATAAATTGACGTACGTTAAATCTATTGGGCATGAAGGATCAGAGGTCAATGACTTGCGTTATCCCAGTCAGGTTTACTGGACAGAGGAAGGCCGGCTTTATATAACCGATACCGGCAATAACCGGATTCAGGTATTTGGCGCCGACGGTCATTACGAGCGCACGTATCCGGATCGGGCGGAGGGCTCTGCGCTTACTTTTCTTGAGCCGGATGGGATCGCGGTGACGACGCCAAAAGCCGATTGGTCAAAGCATCATTCGGCATTTTTCTGTGTGGTGGACTCGGCCCATGCCCGCCTGCGCAAATTTTCACTGGACGGGGATTTGCTGGCCGTTGCTTCACTGCCGGATTTGCCGTTTGAGCGGTTTTTTCTGGCCTATCTGGCCTTGGATTATTACGAAAATATCTGGGTGACCGATACCGCCAATCATACCTTGCACAAGTTTGATCGTGATCTGAACTACATTACTTCGGTCGGCACGAAAGGGCACGGTGATTTTGAGTTTGATGCGCCACGTGGGATCACCATTTGGCGACGGTTTGGTCAAGTCTTTGTGGCGGAAAAAGAATCGGCGCAATATTACTGGATTGGCGTCGATATACAGCGGGCCACGGCTCGCGCGGAAGACGGCGTACTGAAAATGAGCTATTATTTGACGGAACCGGCCCGGATTACGGCGCAAATTCAGGCCGGAGAAACCACGATTCAAGACCTGGTTATGGACTCGCAGCAGAACACTGGCGATCACATTCTGAATTACGAAATTCCAAATCTGGCGGCTGGTTCTTATCAACTTTATTTAAAAGCAGTGCCAACCTATTCATCACGCAAGTATTTCAAAAAAGAGTTGCTCATTCCGTTTGCGATTCAATAGCCTGCGCATTTGGCGACGCTCGTTTTTGACAATTAAGAATGTCACAATAGCTCTGACTTGTGAGTAACTTCGGGTCAATAAAAAAGCCGCTTGTGTGGTCAGCAAGCGGCTTTTTTAGTTTTTATAACCTACCCGACCTCCAACGGGGATTTAGGTGTTAAAGGAATACTTTTTACTTTTCAAAAGACCCGACCTCCAACGGGCACTTCGGTTTCGTAGTCAACAATTCAGGTTTACAAGCAGCTTTTTACTTTTCAAACGACCCGACCTCCAACGGGCACTTCGGTTTCGTAGTCAACAATTCAGGTTTACAAGCAGCTTTTTACTTTTCAAAAGACCCGACCTCCAACGGGCACTTCGGTTTCGTGGTCAACAATTCAGGTTTACAAGCAGGCTTTTTACTTTTCAAACGACCCGGCCTCCAACGGGCACTTCGGTTTTGTAGTCAACAATTCAGGTTTAAAGCGGCATTTTTTACTTTTCAAACGATCCGACCTCCAACGGGCACTTAGTCTATTTCGTGGTGAACAATTCAGGTTTAAAGCGGCATTTTTTACTTTTCAAACGACCCGGTCTCCAACGGGCACTTAGTCTATTTCGTGGTGAACAATTCAGGTTTAAAGCAGCTTTTTACTTTTCAAAAGACCCGACCTCCAACGGGGGTTTTACGCTATCCTGATTATGACTTCGGCTTAGAAAACACAACCACGCTGACACTTGATTTTCAAAACTTGGCTCCCAACCAGTCTTCTTGATACAGCACATCATAACTACCACCACCTTTCCATCAGCTTGATTTTGACTTTTTACGTTGTGTGCTTAGCAATTCGTGTCAGCGTGGTTTACATAGTGCAGTAACGATTGCTTATTATGCAACCCGTGTGCCAATTTTTTAAAATACAACGTAACACCATACAAATAAACAAATTAGGATAGGCGCACGCGCATTTTACACCCGCAATATTCTTACAATTCAAAGTCACGCCTGTATACAAACTGCCACTTGATGGCTTCGTTTAGCGTAGTGTCTTTGCGTTTTTGTGGCTACTGCTACACGGCGCAAGTTCGTGTGAACTTTGACGCGGGCCGGTCATTCAGGAAGAATCCTCCGGCAAGCTAAGAGAGACGCCAATTTGCCTGAAGATGCCTCCGGCATGACGAAACTGGGATAAGTTCACACGAATTTAGGCCGCGTCGCACTACACATCGTTTTTTCGATTTTTTAGGGTTGACGAATAATCCAGGCTAAAGACGAATTGCTAAAAAACGCTTGCCAAATTAGAAATTGTTAATTATACTACCCTTATATTATAGTAAAATAAGGTTTTATAGTTATTGATTAAGAAAATAGTTTAAGGAGTTGTCAATGTCGATTCTTGTTGTGGGTTCTGTTGCCTATGATACCGTGATTACGCCGGCTGCGCGGGCGGAAAAGGCGTTAGGCGGATCGGCCATGTATTTCTCAGCAGCGGCCAGCTTTTTTGCGCCGGTACGAGTTGTCGGTATTGTTGGCATGGATTATGAACATGATAAAATCCGCTTTTTGCGCGAGCGCGATGTAGATTTAACCGGACTGGAAACCGTAGACGGCAAAACATTCCATTGGGTAGGCGAATACACGCTCGACTGGAACAACGCCATCACCCACGACACGCAGCTAAACGTGTTTGAAACATTTTCGCCCAAAATCCCGGCCGGTTTTCGCCAGAGCGAATATGTTTTTCTGGCTAACATTCACCCGGCCTTACAATTGGAAGTGCTGCAACAGATTGAGAAGCCGATTTTGACCGCCATGGATACGATGAATTTTTGGATCGATGGCGCGCGTGACGCTCTGCTGAAAGTCATCGAAAAAGTGGACATCCTGTTTTTAAATGATGCCGAGACACGGCAGCTTTCCGGCAAAAAAAACCTGTTAGACGCGGCAGACTTTATCTTTAATTTGGGACCAAAAACGCTGATTATCAAAAAAGGCGAGTACGGCGCTCTGTTGCTGCACAATTCCGAGCTTTTTGCTCTGCCGGCCTTTCCGCTGCGCCACATTACCGACCCGACCGGCGCCGGTGACAGTTTTGCCGGCGGCTTTATGGGCTATCTGGCCCGGCATGGCACGCATGACGGCGGCACACTGCGGCGGGCTGTTGCCTACGGCAGCGTGATTGCGTCCTACGTGGTCACCGACTTTAGCTTTGATCGTTTACGGACGCTGACACGCGCGGAAATCGAACAGCGTTATCAGGAACTTCACGGTCTGGTCAGCTTTTAATAACAGCAGATAGAGTAATGGAGTAATGGAGTTTTGGAGTAATGGAGTTTTGGAGTCTACTACTCCAGTTCAAATTCATAACTCATCGCTTGTAACTCATAACGCGGTAAACCGCAATTTTTAACCGCAGAGTTCGCAAAGTCTTACGCAAAGTTACGCAAAGTTACGCAAAGGAAAACGCTGTG
>CAYOLL010000289.1:0-4918 GCA_964404765.1 uncultured Gemmatimonadota bacterium
AAAATTTAAATTAGACCTATGACTGAAGACTTTACTTTAAACAAAATTGCCCCCCCTTGTTCCAATTCACGGAAAAGATCGCGGGAATTGCTGCTATTTTCTAAAACAGAGCAAGAACTTGATAATGGATATATAATTAAAATTAGAGATGCAGTAACACGATTCAAAAAAGATGTCACTGATCTATTTCAAAATCGCCATGATTATGACTCACGACTTATGAGTGTTCTAAACGAATTGAATGAGGGTAAATCGGTTGATATTGATACATTTATTCTCAATCATGAGGAGTATTCAAAACAGACAAAAACGGATTGTCGTTTTTATAAAAACTTTATTAACGATATTTCTTGCCTTAAAAAGAGGCTTGCTGAAATTCCTGTTGACCTTGCAAAGTTTGACCTGCCGAAGCAGGATTTAAATAGTCCCTTTAAGAGAACTTTTCAAATTTTTTTTACCATATTGCCCCTGTTGCAAGATTTACTATTTTACTACGGGCTAAAAAGCTTATATGTACCAACATTAAGAGGTTTAAGGCCAATCCAGTCTATAACCGACGACCACGGAAAGGGGCCACAAATATCCTTTAAAGAAAATTTTGATAGCTACAAAATTCGCACACAATTTGATTACAAATTTAACCCGAATAAAGAAATTTTTACCGGCCTTGAGCTTTACGACAAAATTAAAGCGCTGCTCTTAAATGATCGGAAAGAGCGAGAAAAAGTGTCCGCCTTTGAAAAATTTTTAAGCGAAAATCTTTTTGACAACAAAGAAATTACCTTAATTCCGAAGCAAGGCTCTGACGTTCTTTCATTAGGGATAGATGGTGAAGAACGAAATATCTATGACATCGGCGATGGTATTCAGCAGTTAATTATTCTTACATTTCCTTTATTTGCCCATGCCGGCGAAGACTTGTTGGTATTTATTGAGGAGCCGGAGCTTTTTCTCCATCCGGGTTTGCAGCGTAAGTTTTTAGAGGTAATCACTTCCCGAAGCGAATTCGACAATTTTCAGTTTTTCATTGCCACCCATTCCAATCACTTCTTAGATATTACGCTGGACACAGACCAGATTTCTGTTTTTACCTTCAAAAAAGCCGCTAAATCTACGGCAGAGAAAAGTGGCCAGACTTTGTTTTTCATTGAAAATGTCGATAATGATGAAATTCGGACACTTGAACTCATTGGGGTCAGAAATGCGTCGGTCTTTTTATCAAACTGCACAATCTGGGTGGAAGGCATCACGGATTGGCTCTATTTGCGGAAATATTTAGAAATTTATCAGAAGGAACTCGATAGGTCGAAGCAACGCTTTAAGGAAGACCTGCATTATTCCTTTTTGGAATATGGCGGCAGCAATATTACCCACTGGCAGTTTTTTGAAGACAATGAGGAAGCCACTAATGGTGTGGTAAGCGCAAAAAGAATTTGCAACCGAATTTTCCTTGTTGCCGATAATCATAAAGACGGCCCGGAATCTAAAAAAGAAACGCGTCATCAAAAGCTTCAAAATACCCTGAAGGAAAACTATTACCGATTGAACTGTTTGGAAATCGAAAATTTGCTGACGGAAGACGTTTTGAAAGAAGTTATTGCTGACTACGAAAAAAAGGACACTTCCGCATTGAGTTTCAATTGCAACTTTAGTCGTAATGATTATAAAGATGAATATCTGGGCAGATTTATTGAACAAGCTTTGGGCGACAAAAAGGAACGAAAAGGCTCCTACCAAGACAGTGGAACAATTAACGACAAACCGGCCTTCTGTCGTAAAGCCCTTGACCATATCAAATCGCGTTCGGATATGTCTGAAGAAGCTTGGGAACTTAGCGCAAAAATCTACAACTTTATCCTGCGGAACAATCCATAGACTCTTGGAAGTGAACGACCACGGCGTGGAGCAGGGGTTTAATGTGTTTGATGTGGGTGGGAAGTAGTCACGGTGCGCCGCTCGGCTTTCTGGACAAACTTGCCGGGCAAAAACGGTGCAAGGCGCATCGGTAAAAATAGCAGTCAGCGGTCAGCTTTCAGCAATCAGCTTTTTAGCCTTTCATCAACTCAACTTTTTTGGAGGTATGCTCTATGACCAGACTTGCCGTTAAACCCGCAACCAAAAAACCGGCGCCCACAACCGAGGCCGCTTTTACCAAGGCCTTCAACGTCATCATCGAGCGGGATGGGGAAGGTTATTACGTGGCCAGCGTGCCGGAACTGCCCGGCTGCCATACCCAGGCCAAATCGCTGGATACCCTGATGAAGCGCATCCGCGAAGCCATCGAGCTTTGTCTGGAAGTGCAGGACTTGACCGACGTGGCGCAGTACGAATTTGTAGGCGTCCAGCGCATTTTGGTGGCCGTATGAGCAAGCTGCCGCGCCTGACCGGTCAACAAATCATTGCCGCTTTGCATAAGGCCGACTTTCAGGTTATTCGCATCAAGGGCAGCCATCCATTTTCTCAGCCATGCCGATGGTCGCGCTACGGTCGTGCCTGTTCATCGCGGCGAAACCATCGGACCCGGCCTGATGAGCAAAATCTTGCGCGATTGCGAAATGACCCGCGATGAACTGATCGCATTACTGTGAGTGCAGGACGCATCAGTAAAAAAGTTGTCAGCCGTCAGCAATCAGCTTTCAGCCGTCGGCTTTTTAGTCATTCATCAACTCATTTTATATTTTATGGAGGTAAGTATGACACAACCGGCAGTCCAGCCAGCGACCCCAAAAAATCGCCCCACTCGCCCAAAGCCCATAAACACGCAATTATCGGCGGCGGTTTGGGAGCAAATCCAGCGCGCGGCCAAAAAGCGGGGCCTGAACGAGGAGCAATTCATCACGCTTTTACTCACAGACTATGAGCGGCCAAAGTTATTAACCGCCGGCGAGGTCCGCCGCTTGCCAAAACGCGAGCGGGAACGCATCCTCAAAGCGGCGGTCCATCACGTCGCAGGCGAGTATGCGGATGATGACGTTGTTGCCGACAATCAGAACCTGGTGGAGTATTAAAATATGCGCCCCAGACGACAAGAAGTGTGGCTGGTGGCCTTTGAGCCGCAAATCGGCGCCGAAATCCAAAAAACTCGGCCGGCCGTGATCATTTCCGCCGCCGCAATTGAAAACTTGCCGGTTTTGTTGGTTGTGCCGTTTCGCGATCGAAAGTCGCATCACTCCAATGCCCCGTTTTTAACGGCCATTCAGCCTACGCCGCAAAACGGTTTGGACAAGGACAGCAGCGCCGACTGCGCCCAGGTCAAGTCATTTGCCCGCGAACGTTTTGTCAAAAAATTGGGCATTTTGACAGATGACGATTTTCAGCAAGTTATTGATGGCGTAGCGTTGTGCATTGGGGCTTGAGAAACAGATCGGCTGTAACAGCATGTATTGCACCGATCGGCTTTCTGGATAACTCTCCGGGCAAAACCAATGCAAGGCGCATCGGTAAAAATAGCAGTCAGTCGTCAGCTTTCTGCCGTCAGCGTCTCTACATCATTTAGCGAATCCCTGTTATGAGGAGGAACATCATGCAAACAACATTACGACTCAATTCCGATCTGGCCGTCAAAATCAATCACGTCCTGACCAGGACATCTTTTCATACCGTGCAAGAGTTTGTCATTGCCGCGGTGGAAGAAAAGCTGCAACAGTTGGGCATGGCGGAAAAGGACCCGATTGATCTGGCCATGGGCTTTTTAAAGCACAGAAACGGTGGCACGGCGACATTCTTGGCCGATAAGGAGCTGGAAATTGAAAAGGAATTGGGGCTGTCTTATGCCGATGCTTTTTTTATTGCCCAGGCCATTTTGAAATCCGCAGCATGCGTGACAATAGACCATCGCGAATTTGACCCGCTTGAAAAGGCGAATGAGGCTGCATTTTATTGGTTGCGTTAGCCGTCCATGCCTTCATTGTGCCGCTCGGCTTTATGGACAAACTCGCCGGGCAAAAGCGGTGCAAGGCACATCGGTAAAATCAGAAACCCACTTTCTCACAGAAAGTGGGTTTCTCCAAACAACAAATTTTTGGAGGAAGTCATGTCCCGAATCACCTACAAAGGCCAACTGCCCTCGCCGGAGCAGTTCCGCAAGGATTTGCGTGAGGCCGAAGCCCGCGCCAATCCGGTGGATGATTTGCTGGATTTATGGAACAAGCTGCAGCATTTTGAGCAAAAGCACAAGCTGCCGTCGGCGGATTTTTATCGCCAATTTCAGGCCGGCACACTGGATGATACGCTGCAGCATTGCCTGTCCTGGGCGGCCACGTATGAAATATTCCTCAAAGCCAGGCGCCGGATTGAAGTTTCACTCATGCGGGCGGCCATCACGCACGAAGTTGAGGTTTAATGTGTTTGATGTGTGCGGGAAGTAAATCGAATACGAAAGGAAACAGCTATGCAAACGCTCTATTTCAAGAAAAAATCGGCCGGGGGCAAAGTCACCTTATCGGATTTGCCGCCGAATCAAGATGTGCAAATTGTGGTGTTGTGCGCTGAGCCCGTCGATACGGATGAGGAGTTCAACCTCTGGCTCAAGAGCTTGCGTGCCCGGCATCCATTTGCCAAAATGAGCAAGGCAGAGATTCTCAAGAAACTCCGCGCCACTCGCGAACAAGTCTGGACAGAACGTCACCTCTCGTTGGGGATGGACACTTTATCCCCGTAAGGAGTGACAATGATCGCATCCTGACTTGCTTTCTTGAGTACTCTCCCGACTACGTTACCGTTCACGATGTGCTTCATGAGCGGAATGGCTCTATCTGGCAACTACGAGTCAGTTCCTATCGAAAACTCAGGCTCTCGCCGGAGCGGGTATCCACGGCACTACAGGCCAAAGGGTTTACGGTTCGCATCGAGCCTGGGTTTACAGGTGTAAATCGGCACATTAAACTGTACCAAAAATCGGCAAATAAAAATGTACCAC
>CAYOLL010000290.1:0-4874 GCA_964404765.1 uncultured Gemmatimonadota bacterium
TATACAACTTTCAATATTTTAAAAGGTTATTCTTTTTTTCAGCGAACGTGAGGGTGTAATGTATGCACTCTCAATTGGAAAGGTTCGATGCGCATATAATCCAACCGGGCGGGCGAGTTTATGAACACCACGGATCAACTGACAAATCGAAAGCTTCACAGAATTATTACCCGGATTGAAGCCAATGCACTGGGCCTGCCGCCAAAAGATCAAGTTAGCGTTTTTTATGAGCGCGTACTGAAAATGAAAAAGGCGGCATTTTATGCAAAAAAAGATGAATGCCTTGATAGATTTCTAACCCTTTTGAAAAAAACTTAAGACTTTGGCCGTCCCATTTGCTCTTTAGGGGCAGAAAGGTGGAATTACCCATGAATACGTTAGACAACGAAAAACTGCTTAGCTATGTCCAGGGAGACTTGGATGCGGCGGATCGACAGCAGGTTGAGACATTACTGCATACATCGGCGGAAACCCGCGAGATGGTTCGGCTATTGACGCTGGCCCGGCAAACCATTCACGAGATGACCGACCTGTTACCGTCGCCGGACTATTTGGAAGGGTACGCCAAAGCAAATCCTTTTGCCGAAGAACCAAAACCGAGGATAATTGAAGTGCCTGAGATTTCCGAATTGCTGGAGCAAATTTTCGGCGCGGCCAAAGCGGTTTTTGCCCAACTCGTCGGGCCCATTCTTATTCCGTCGCCACAAATGGCCGGACTGCGGGTGATGCAAAACGGCCATGTCGCTACGCCCGGCGCTCCCGCGGGTTTTATTTATCGCTGCGATTCGCTGGAGATTAAATTGACGACCGGCGATAGATTCGGCGACCGGGGCATGACGGTTCACGGCACGTTGGATGGCATCGATTCCTTCGCGGGTTTTACCGTCAAAACCGCGTCCTTTGTCCACGATAAATGGGATTCGCAAACCGCGGAACTAAATGAGCTGGGCGATTTTACGCTGAGCCATTTGCCGCTGCGACCCGACGAATCCTTCGCGCTCGATATTACCCTGAATGATCGAACCATTCACATTAAAGATATTCAGTTTAGCGCCAAAAGTTAAAAACAGTGACTTACAGCCGGTTTCTTCACACCCAAAAATCAGAGCAATTTATGCCAGACGACCGAATTTCTCGCGCCGATATTCTCACCCCATACCGCCAAAAAGATTTTGAAAATACGCTGCGCCTGCTGGACAAGTATTTAAATCAAGAAGGATCGACCGACCGCGAAGGCGGTTGGGCGCTCAAAATGCAGGCATTGTGTTATGCCGCCCAGGGCCTCTTTACCCGGGCTTATCCGAAAATTGACGCTTCCATCGAAGTCTTTCAAAGCCGGCAGCTTGCGGCTGACGAAGGCAGTTCCTGGCTTTGCAAAGGCGGTTTTTATTGGGAAGAGCTCAAATTGGACGATTGCCGCCTGGCCTATGATCGCGCCGACGCGTGCTTGAAGCAGGCGCTGGCCGCGGCGACAGCGCCGGAGGTTGTGGCGGATATTGAGCATCGTCAACTTTTGCTGGACATTGGCCAGGCGCAGTGTTATAACGAACTGCACCAATTTGACCGCGCCGAGCCGCTATTCCAATCCGTATTGCAAAAACTGCCTGCCACCGATGACTACTATCCGGTTGCTTTAATTAACCTGGCAGTCGGCTATTGCTATGACAGTCTGCGCTTAAAGCCCAAATATGAGGCATGCCGAAAGACCTTGCGCCGGGCGATTCGTTTACAGCAGCGACGGTTGCGCCGGGAGCCGGATTCCGAGTTGGCGCACAATTCGCTGGCCGGCACATGGGGCTTTGAGCCGAATGAACGCAGCTACAATCCGCTGGATATCACGCAGACCGATCAAAACTACACCGCGCTGGTAATGGGCGATGTCTCGATGAGCTGGCAGGCGGCAAGGGCGGTTGCTCAGAGCAACATCGCCGGGTTGACTACGCCTGATGGCGGCCCAATCGTAACGCTTTCTGCTATTCAGGCTAAAGTTGGGGATGTGGCGCGGATGCCGGTGTCTCTGGGCGTGCTTGTCGATAAGTCGATTTTTTCCTTTCAATTCAAGTTTAGCGCAAATCCGGGCGATTTGGAATTCCTGGGAGTTTCTTCCGACAATTCAGCAGATAATTTAACCATTCTGGCAAACCCGGAGAAGAATTTGGTGGGCGGGTACTCAACCCAAAATCTTACCGATGGTGTTGTGTGCTATCTTGATTTTAAGATTCTTCGCGAAATTGCTGACGAAACCACAGTGGAACTCACTGAAGTTCAGTTGAACGAAGAATATGCGCTGGCAAGTAAGGGAACGGTAGCCACGCAAAAGGTCTACAGCCTGCAACAGAACAACCCGAACCCGTTCAATCCGTCAACCACGATTCGGTATCAAATTCCCAAAGCCGGGCGGGTGGCCTTGCGTATCTACAACTCGGCCGGTCAGTTGGTTAAAACCCTTGTTGAGGCTGAACAGCAACCGAATGATTACCAAATCGTCTGGGACGGCAAAAACGATAATGGCGAAGCGGTAGTGAGTGGTGTCTACTTCTATCGCTTAGAGAGTGGAGATTTTGGCCAAACCAATAAAATGGTTATGCTGAAGTAAACGCTGCTAACAATAATAACCCAAACAAACGGGGGCGGTCAAATCAAAATGGCCGCCTTCGTATTTTTGAATGAATCAGCCAATTTTCAACAGTCAAAGGATGACGGAGGAACCAATGAAGTTGATAAAAATGATAATGATATGGACGATATTCTGGCTGCCGTCTCAGGCGCACAGCCAGGCCGGTTCTTGCAGCACCCCAATCCCGATTCGATTAAGCGGCGCAACCTTAGCCCAAATCGGCGCAACGGACACCATTCGGATCGTCACCGGCCCGGTGTCATCCGCATGTAACGCAATCTCCTGCCAAGCGACAATCACCTACGATCCGGCGATTATTCAAATCGGCGCAGCGCAAAACTCGTATACCGGGATACTGGCGGGATGGACAAAATTCGTCAATGCGCTCGTACCAGGGCGGTTGATTCTCGGCGGATACTCTTCTTCAGCCTTGAGTACGAACGGCGGCGTTTTAGCCAATCTCCCGGTCAAGGCCATAGCGGAAGGGAACGCCGCCATCACGTTTACCTTTTTTTATAACGAAGGCACACCGCAAACGCAAGCCGTCAATGACCCCGTGCGAGTTGTAACCAATCAGCCGCCGATGATTAATCGGACGATTGGCAACGCCATGTTTTTGGAAGATAGCGGTTCGCAAACCTATATCTCAAATTTAAACGATCACTTTACGGACCCCGATGGCGGCGCTCTTATATTTGAGGCGCATAGCTCAAGGCCGGAGTTACGGCCGCAAATCAACGGACACAGCTTAATCTTAGATTGCGCGCCAAACTATAATGGTGAAAGCGCTGTGACCATCATTGCAAAAGACCCGAACGGATTGCAAGCACAGACTGCATTTACTGTTACCATTTTGCCCGTCAATGACCGTCCGACACGGATCACCCCGCTGCCGGACATGACCTTTGATGAAGATAGCGGCGCACATCAACTTTTGCTTTCGTTATCGGATGCTTTTGATGACATTGAATCGGATAATTTGCTTAACTATACGGCAGATTTCGATCCGGATTTGCTGGATATCAATGTTAATGACGGCTTAATTACTCCAAAATCGAATTATGCCGGAACAACAGAAGTGATTGTTTTAGCAAAGGATCCGGAGGGATTGACGGCTCGCGATACATTTTTGGTCGCAGTGAAGTCTATTAATGACATGCCGAGATTTGTTGTTATGCCGGGAACCATAGCTTTTAATGCGTTTGATGCTATTTGGTCGGAAAATCTGTGGAGTTATTTTGAGGATGTTGAAACGTCGGATACGCTGGCAAATTTTTCATTTATATTTTCGAGTGATTCTCTTCAAGTGGATTATGTCAATACAACCGGCGCTATTCAGGTGAGGTTTAACCAAAATTTGACTTCTGATGCAAAAATCACCACCACGTTGCGCATTATTGGCCGCGATCTTGATGGCGCAGAAGACATCCATAGCATTCAATTTATACGGCAATCACTCGCTGTTGAGGATGGTGATTTGGCCGACAAATTTGATTTTAAACTCGAGTCTAATTCACCCAATCCGTTCAACCGACGTACAACCATTGCCTTCTCCCTGCCTCAAACCGGCAGTGCTACGCTCAAAATCTACAACACCGCCGGCCAGCTCGTCAAAACCCTGTTTGACGGCGACCAATCTGCCGGCAAGCATGCGTTGAACTGGAACGGCAAAAACGACCGCGATGAGGACATGGCCTCCGGCATCTACCTTGCTGTCCTGCAAGCCAACGGGCAGGAGCGCAAGATCAAAATGACGCTGATGAAATAACCCTTCGCCTCCTTGCGTCAAGGTCGCGCTCTCCTCACGGAGGGCGCGGCCTTTTTTATGGCTTGAGGCTGGATTGTGAAAAATGTATATTATACGGCAAATTTAAATGCATTTATAGAAAGGAGTCTATCATGTCTATTGAAGCTGCGGCTACACCCATTAGCAATATTGTTCTGCCCCGTCGACACTGGACCTACGCCGACTATTCCCAATTGGATGATGATCAGCGCTATGAGATTTTTTCAAGGAGAATTAACCATGACCCCCGCGCCTAACTTTGAGCATCAGGAATCTTCCGGCGGTCTCGGTTTTTTTAATCCGAAAATTCGTCTTGGAACACAAACTGGGCAAAGTCTTTATCGCCCTATTTGATGTCATCTTACTTTATTTAATTTCTATAACTTGTTATCCCTTTTACTCTAAACTATAGTTGCGGTAATTGCTCAAAAAGTGGTGGTAAACCTAACCTTGCGAAGGCTTCAGTGCACG
>CAYOLL010000291.1:0-4857 GCA_964404765.1 uncultured Gemmatimonadota bacterium
GCATTCCGGCATGACATCGAATTGAAATGCAATTTCTAACCCTTAATCAGTATATTTCATGAACAATTCAGGATAGACTAATTTTGGAAACGGCTGGCAACTATTGTACTATTTCTTGAAAGGGTTCTCAAGCAAAATCTTGTTTGACAGGAAAGCCCCATCGCTTGAATTAATCCTGAAAACTTCAAGACTCGCCACGAATGTTTGAAAACATCGATACCTTTACACAAATTATCCTTGCTCATCCGCTGTTTTTGTATTTATTTTTAGCGGAATTTTTTCTCCGTTATATTTGCCATTAGCCTAAATGATTTTCAAATTCCGGGCAAGTGGCAACTTTGTTCACCCAAAAAATATTGGAGGTTCTATCATGGCTGAGGCCAAAATGAGTGCACCCGCCGAGGATGTTTCGGCCTACGAGAAAGCCGCGCAAGACGGCGGCGCCGATCCGCGTTGTATTCCCATCAAACTCACTGGGCCTGTGCCGGAAGATCAGGCCATTACTTATCCTCCGTATTCGGCTGAGGATCAGGAGACATGGCAGATTCTGTTCAGCCGGCAAGCACAACTGCATGTTAATCGAGCCTGTAAAGAATATTTTGACGGGTTAAATCTGATGCATTTTTCGCCCGATCGAATTCCAGCGCTTAAAGAGTGCAGTAAGGTTTTGACCGATACGGTTGGCTGGACGGTTGCTCGCATTCCCGGTTTGCTAAACGAGCACGATTTTTTCAGCTTTATGGCGCGGCGGGTTTTTCCCTCTACCGACTATATCCGCCCCAAAAAGGAGATTGATTACACCCCGGCGCCTGATCTTTTTCACGATATTTTTGGGCACATGCCGGTAATAACCAACCCGTTTTTTGCGGACTTTTTTCAGATGATTTCGCAGGCGTCGCTGAATGCAACTGGTTTGGATCGCCGCCGGGTAGAGCGTTTTTACTGGTTTACCGTTGAGTTTGGTCTGATTCGTCAGGCAGACGGGATGCGGATTTATGGGGCCGGAATTTTGTCTTCACCCGGTGAAGTCGTCCACGCGCTGACGCCGGAAGTGGAAGTTGTGGATTATCATCCCGAAAAATTGGCGCAGCAGGAATATGATGTCTGGCACATGCAACCAAAGTTGTTCGCCATCGAATCTTTTGAGCAGCTGGTTTCAGAATTTAGAGATTGGGCGAAACTGAACAAGTTGTTGAATTAGTTTGCTTATAATTGCGTGTGATAAAAAAGACCGCTTTTTCCGATAAGGGAGGGGCGGTCTTTTTATTTTTGATTCGAACGGTAATTGGTTACCTGAATTATTCACAAATCTTAACGCAAACGTCGCAATTGACGCTAAAGACGCAAGTTGCGAATTTATATCTGAAAAATGGATTGTGAGACAACCCGATCTTTTAAAGCTCAGCTAATTTAAAGCAAATCAAGCGGTTGTGCCCTTTGCGTCTCTTGCGTTTATGAATTATTCAGGGGTTAATAGGCGAAATTCTGGACATAGCCGGTACGGCCATTATTGAGGGCAAAAATGCCGAAATCGGCAATATTAACAACGCAGTCGCCATTGAAGTCGGCGCGACGGTCCCAACCGGCGGATGAACAGGATTTGCCGTTATTCTGGGCAAAAACGCCAAAGTCGGCGATGTTGACAATGCCGTTGCCGCTGTTAACGCCGCCGGCGGCATCCCCGCCGCGCAAGAGCCGCTTGCCGTCGCCTGGATTGGTATACAGTGCGGGCTGGCTGCCCGCCGGGGTGTAGATTACATTTGTTGCCGCAATATCAATGGTTGTGGTCTGACCCGCGCTAAAGTTGTAAGCGCCGGAGGTCACAATCGGCAGATGGTTGCGATGGGCGATGACCAGATAATACGAGCCCGGTGTATTCAGGACGATTTCCACATCGCCGGTGGCCACGACCGGTACTACCCGTGTGCGCAGGGTCGCGTTGGCTACGGCGGCGCTGGGGCGAAATTCAACAATCACGGTATCACTACGGCTTGGATAGTAGCCTTGCAAAAAGACATTTTTGAGCATACAAGTGGCCGTTGTCGGGGTGAAAATATCCAATGGCGCAGCTTCACCAGTGCGATACGGATTTTGGCGATACATGGGCCAGGGCAGCAGCGCGGTTGAGGCAGGTGTCGCGCCTAATTCAAATACTTTAATGCTGGAACGGGCGCCAAAATCGCCAAATGTGCCCAGCGCCATTTCCAGTTTGCCATCGGCGTCAATGTCGGCAATGGCCGGGCTGGCCAGCATTTCGGCATAGTTTGTCGAGTTTGTGCCGCGATCTACGCTCAGATCGACCGGATAGCCATTTTCCAGCGTGCCATTGGTGCGGAAGGCAAACATTTTGCCATCATCGCGTAAAAAAATCAGGATTTCCAGCGCCTGATCTCCGTCAATATCGGCGACCAGCGGGTCAACAAAAAGCTTGCTGAACGCCTCAGTTTCGCGCCGGTTGGTGATGGAAGTATAATGCGACAGATCGACCGGCCAACCGGGATAATCGCTCCCGTCCGGCTTGAGCAGATGGACTTTGCCGTCGGTGGTGCATATCAAAATCTCGTGTTTGCCGTCGGCATTCAGATCCACCAGAATTGGTGAGGTATCTACCGGGGCGCCCAGGTTTGTGGGCAGGCCAACAAAGCTGCCGGAAGGACGGGCTCGGTACAACAGACCGTCATCTGTGGCGTAGACGATGTTGCGCGTGTTGCCGCCAAAAGTATCCACCTTGCCCACTACCGCCGATGTAGAAATCGTAGCGCCGGGATGACGAATCGGCCAGCCGTTAAGGTATTGCCCGCTGTTATCCAACAAGTGCACGCCGGTGCGGGTGGTGACGATAATCTCTGCAGCGGTACTGGAATTGACGTTGGCAATGACGGGCGCGAATCCATTGCCGCTTTCGCCCAGGTTGATCGGGAAGCCGCTGACGGGTGTAGATGAGAAGCCGCTAAGATTCCAGGCGTAAAGCTGTCCGGCATCGCTTACGGCGACAATTTCCCGCCAGTTATCCAGATCAATATTTGCCAGAACCGGCGGCGCGGTAATCCCGCCGGCAACCGTGATGGTCTGCCGCAGGCCGTAGGAATAGACAAGCTCACAGCCGTTGCTGCTGCCAAAAATAACAACCGGAATCGTATTATTCTCAAAAACAGAGGCTGCCGGCGCTGAACGCACAATGGCGGTAACGCCTAATGGAGCTTCATTATATAAATAATAGCCGGTTGAGGTCAAGCCCTGCAATGGGCTGGTCACGGTGCCGGCCACAAGCAGCGACGGGATAAAAATTTCCTGCCCGAAGTACATCTCACCCGGATTATCGGGATACGTTGGCGCATGGTAGACATCGAATAGTAACGGCGAGACGAGGATACCGCCGCTGACGCCGATTTGCCAGGAAAGGGTTGGCTGGCTGTATATCGGCCCGGGTAAGAGCAAAAGCAATATAAAAGTCGCGCGAAGCAGATTTTTCATATCACGCTCCTTGTGAAAGGGTCAATGCGGCAATTTAAAATCCGGGTATTATGGGAAGGTTCAATAGACATCTTTCCAATTAAATTTTGAAACTCGATCAAGGTCATCTATGTTTTTTTGCCCCGTAGGGGTAAGCTGTTTGTAGAGAAATACGCGAAAACATAGCTGTGATGAGCCCCAGCGGGGTGGCCTGTGAAACATGACCGGGCCGCCCCGATGGGGCTATCCGCCGGATTCGGTTGGGTTCTCTTTTCTACAAACGGATCGCCCCGATGGGGCCAAAAGCCGCAGCAAAATGAGGTTAAATAGATTGAAGCGTTCCATGGATTTCCTCCGTCTACTTGGCTTGTGGTAAGGGCAATTGCTCGACAATCAGCTTGCCATGAAGTTGCTGAATCTCGGCCAAAAGCGCTTTTGTGGCCTTGAGTTGTTCGACGGCTTGTTCTTCCGTTAGTTTGGGCTTGTCCTTGTAATCGCTGATTTGGCGGGCATCAAAAGCGCTGTGCGCGATTTTGCTCCATTTTTTGTCCAGCAAACCGGTCTTGACAAAATGCAGATCGAAAAAGCTCAACACACCGGAATGTTTCGAACTGTCCAATTCAAGCAAAGCCAGCAATGACCGGATAGCATTGAATACTGCATAGTAGGAACGATTGATGCTGCCGTCATAGTACTTGCCGACCAGCAGGTATTCGGATTGGGCAAGCAGGTCCGCTGCCTTTTCTAAACGGTAGGCCGACAGGTTGATCAAATCTTGATCTAGCATAACCGCACCCCGTCCTTTTGGAGTTCCTTGTAAAACAACGTCCGATGCTGTTGATTCCAGCGCCAGGATTCTTCATCTTCCAATATGGGCGAAATCAATACGCTCTTATCGAGTGAATAATCGGACGCCAGGCCGCTCAATTTATTTTGCAGATGATAATCGTACGAGCTGACCAAAATTAAAATATCAATATCCGATTCCGGTGTCTCCTGGCAGCGCGCAAATGAGCCGAACAGATAAGCGGCCATCAGATTATCTTGCAGAATTTTTTGGGCATCCCGAATGAAATCCCGCACGTCGGCCATGACGGTTTCGTGGTTTTTTTGCGGACACGTTTGGGTTAGCGTTGGCATAGGCACATTCCTTTCATGGCCGGTAGCGTTCAGCCGCTTGTGGATGATTGCGTAAGTCCCGTCTTCGAGTTGCGGGGCGGTTTCGGGCGATACAGGCGGAAGGTTGGTTTCTTCGGACATATATTTCCTCAGCGTGGGTAGCATTCAAAATGTCAAGCCGTCAGGAATGTCCGTTGAATTCGTCGAACATGTGAATTTTCGGAGCTATGACCCTCACGTTCGCTGAAAAAAAGAATAACCTTTTAAAATATTGAAAGTTGTATA
>CAYOLL010000292.1:0-4728 GCA_964404765.1 uncultured Gemmatimonadota bacterium
AAACAGGTCGCCCCGATGGGGCTTGAAATGCGGAAGTTATTTAGTACACGTTCCTTAAGTTTTGTTAATCCAACTGTTGAGAGTACACTGTTTATGTTTAAGGACGACAATGGTTAAATCGTCGTGTTGGGCGGCGGTTTTCCCAAATATTTGCAGGTGTTCCAGCAGTGTTTTAATCAAAGTATCCGGGGTCAGATGCCCGTGATCGAACAGAAATTGCTCCAGACGTTCCGGACCAAAAAGGGCTTTGGCCGGATCGTAGTATTCGGTAACGCCGTCGGTATAGAGAAAAAGCGTATCGCCGGGATTTAACGCGACTTTTTTAACTTCTACCATGGTTTCAATCTGGTCGATAATTCCCAGCCAAACCCCGCCGGCATAGCACTGCTCCCAGACACCGGTGTCACCGCGGCGGATGTAAAACGGATCGTGCCCGGCCCCGGCTACCCACAACTCCTGCGCGGCAGCGTCCCACAGCAGCAATTGCAGGGTCATCATCATCGGCTGTTCCAACTCCAGCATGTCCCAATAAATTTGGCGGTTCAGCCGCATCATAATCTCGCGCAGGTCGCGCTCCTCGTCAATCAGCGTCCGCAAGATAGAGCGCGCTTCGATCATCAGCAGCGAGGCCGCCAGACCTTTGCCCGAAACGTCGCCAATTACCGCATAAAACTTAGTCCGATCCGGCGATTGAATAAAGTCGTAGTAGTCCCCGCCCACCTGGGCTGCCGTTTTCATTGTTGCCGCAATTTCAAACGCGTCAATGTGCGGAATTTTGCGCGGCAGCATGGAGGTTTGAATCACCCGGGCGCGTTCCAGCTCGCGGGTTTTGTGGCGGTTTTCGGCTTCCAGCTCGCTGGCGCGGGCCACTTTAATATGGGTGTTGATCCGCAGCAGCAGTTCGCTTTTGGAAAACGGCTTGGTGATGTAGTCGTTAGCGCCGACGCTAAAGCCTTCGATCAGGTCTTTTTCCTGCGTCCGCGCGGTTAACAGCAGGATGGGCAGATCGTTGGCGGGATGGGTCAGACGGATTTTTTGACAAGTTTCAAAACCGGACATGCCCGGCATCATGACATCCAAAATAATAAGCTCCGGTTTATAGCCGCCGGCTAATAGTTCCAGCGCTTCGAAGCCGCTGCCTGCCTGCAGCAGCCGGAAATGCCGGCTGTCCAGATGGTTCATGAGCACCTGGCGATTAATCGGATCATCGTCCACGATCAGGATGGCCGGTCGGACATCGAGGAGGTTGTCGTCCAAAGGCAAAGGCGGGCTTGCGCTGTCGGTAACGTCAGCTTGCGGTCGTCTGGGAATAGTGACGCGGGCGGCCAGATCGGATTGCGGCCGCGGCTCTTCCGGGCCGGCTTGTTTTTTTAGCCAGATGTCGGATTCCAGCGCGATGGGCAGCGTAAAGGTAAAGCGCGAGCCCTGGCCCGGTTCGGATTCGACCCAAATGGCGCCGCCATGCAATTCGACCAATTTTTTGGTGATGGACAGGCCAAGTCCGGCGCCTTCGTACTGTCGCGTGGCCGAGTCTTCTAACTGGGCAAAGGACTCGAAAATTGTCTCGAATTTGTCCGCCGGAATGCCCGTGCCTGTGTCGGCGACGGTTATGGCGACATGCTCGTCGGCGTTTATGATGTCTACCGTCTGATTTTTGATCGGCGGGACTTTTTGCAGCGAAACCGTAATCTGACCCGCGGGCGTAAATTTAATGGCGTTGCCGATCAGGTTGTACAAAATCTGCTGTACGCGGTTTTCGTCGGCATCGACTAAAGGGGCCGCCGGATCGATGGCATTGACTAAAGCCAGTTCTTTGACGTCAGCCAGCGGTTTGGACAGGGCCAGCACCAGGTCGGTCAAAATGTAGATGTTGACCGGCCGGCATTGCAGCACAAGCTGGCCGCTTTTCAACCGGGCCACGTCTAAAATATCGTTGACTAAACCGGTCAAGCGGCGCCCGCTGGAGATGATCATGCTTAGATCGTTCAACGCCTTGGCCGATAAGACGCCTCCTACGCCATCGACCAGAGATTCCGCCAGGCCGATAATGCCATTCAGCGGCGTCCGCAATTCGTGCGAGGTGTTGGCCAGGATTTGATCTTTGGTCCGGTTGGCCTCTTCCAATTGGCGGTTGGCCTGCTCCAGTTGGACGGCGACCAGCTTTTGCTTTTTTAGTTCACGGAATTGCTGCCGGGTTTTGTGGCGGCCGTAAATCCGCAAACTATTCACAAAAAATATGGAAAATGCCAGGGCGTACAGACTATAGGCCCACCAGGCGCGATACCATGGCGGCAGGACGCGGAAAGTGTAGGACGCCTCGCGACTGATATTCCCATAGATATCACGGGCCTGAACCCGAAAGTGATAGATGCCTTCCGGGATGTTGGTGTAGTCCCGCTGGGTCTCGACTGTCCAGTTGGACCAGGCCGGATCAAAGCCGTCCAGCATGGTGCGGAAATGGTTGGCGGCGGGGTTGTCGTAGGCCGGTAAGGCATATTCAAAGCGCAGGGCATTTGCATGATACGCCAGGATGGCGGCAATATCATTAGACTTCAGACTGGGCCGGGTATGGCCGCCAAAAACGACGGAATCGCCATTGGCCGTAATGCGCCGGATCATGGCCGGGAAATACAAGCTGTCGTCACCGGAAATAGCCTCATTATAGCGGATGACACCGCTGGCGCTGCTTAACCAGATAATGCCATTCTGATCCGGATATACCGCGCCCTCGGATACGACCAGCAACGAGTTGATGCGGCGAAAAGCTTTGGCTTCCGTCAAATAAGTTCCATCGGCTTGCGGTTGCAGCATAACCAGCTCCGGCTGATTATCCAGTGTGGAGCTAACCCAGATGCGGCCTTTAACATCTTCGGCAACACGATTAATACGGCGCAGGCTGTCGGTAAAAGTCAGGCCAAAGACCGTGTCCGGCTCAAACCGGCGACGATTGTTGTCAAAACGGTACAGGCCTCTCTTTGTGCCGAACACAACGCGCTCGCCAATGCTAAAGACATTGATGCGCCCTTCGGGTACGCCTTGACTCTGATGATAATGCTCCGGATAGGTTGTGTCGCCATCCAGACGAAAACGGTAGACGCCATGCGCATCCGTTCCTAACCACAGCCGATCGTTGCCGTCGAAAGCCAGGCTATAGATGCTGGCGTCAATTTTGGGTAATGTAATATTGACCTTATCGGACGTTGTTTGGATGATGTTTAGCAGCGCCACGCCGTTTTGTGTGCCTAACAGCACACGCGTACTGTCCGGCAAAGTCTTCATTGAGAAGCAGCCGCCGTTCAGCGCCTGCACTATTTGCGCAGAATTGGCTTTGATTTCAAAGATGCCGTCCTGCGTGTCAAGGCGGCCGGCAGCCAGAAGCCGGTCTGCGCAAACAGCCAAAGACCAGCATTGACCGTTTAGCTCGGAAGTCGGAATAAAGCGGGCGGGCAAGCCTGGCAATGAATCGGTCTCTAAATAGGCGACACCGCTGTTAAGCCCAACCCAAAGTTGGTTTTTGTAGCGGGTGAAGGTGTACGGAAAAGCCGGCAGACCGGAGCGGGCGTCAAACACCGAAAAGGGCGAGTTGATTTCTACCCGGGCAATGCTGTTGGCCAGACCCAGCCACACTTGACCTTGCCGATCCTGCAACGCGCAATAAACCTTATCGCTTAACAGGCCGGCGCTGCGATTAAAAAGATATTCCAAATCGCCCTGATGGGAAATAATGGCGACGCCGCCGTTCATGGTGCAGAAAATGTAGCGACCGCCTGACAGCTTGATGCCGCGATAAATCAAGTTATGCTTTAAAAAATGGTTAATCCGGCTATCAAAGGGGCTCAACACCGAACCTTCCAGCAAAAATAAACCGCGCTCACGTGTGCCGATCAATAGCCGTGTGGCATCAAAGGGCAATAGGACATCAATTGAAGTCTCGCGCAAGATCGGGTCGCTGCACACAACAACCAGGCTATCGCCGGCCATCTGCAGCAAGCCGCGCTCTTTTTGATGAACATAATAGTGGTTATTAACCCAGTAGGAATAAAGCCGGAACGCAGTGGGAATCCGCCAGATCTTAAAAAAACCGCCGGAAGCCTCCGCCTGCCAGCGGAAAAGTGTTTTTTGCTCCTGAAAGTAAACACCTTCCGGGGTGGCATAGGTTTTCCAGACATCGCCAAAGGTGGGGGCATCCGGCGGTAAAAAAGGCCGCAAGGATGCAAACTTTAGTTCACCTCGCGCATTTGGCTGAAGATAGCCCAACTCATTCACCCCGCCGGCATAAATACTGCCGTTCGCTGCGATGTCCAGTGAACGGGCCGCGTTTGTGTTCGGCAGGAGAATCAGCCGCCAGCTAACGCCGTCATACTCCAGAATGCCATCGTTATTGCCGGCATAAATAACGCCGCGCGCATCCTGAACCAGCGCCCAATTTTGGGTGCCGGCATGATACTCTTTGGGCGTGTAGTTCTGCACAAACGGATTGCCGATTTCCCGATCCGACGCGGCCTCGACCATACTGCCCAGCAGCAAGCCAAACCAGACGATGGATCTTATGCCCCGCATATCGTTCTCCCGGTTTTATCCAACCGCTGATATTGGCTCATGGAACAAGTTTGTGAAAACCCAACCTTGCGAAGACTTCAGTGCACAAAACATGCGGATTTCAAATTAAGTACTGCGTATTAAATAACTTCCGCATTTGGACGATTGACCTGTTCTCAAGCCCTGTAA
>CAYOLL010000293.1:0-4700 GCA_964404765.1 uncultured Gemmatimonadota bacterium
CGCCCGCCGCGATGGCCTGCCCTTAACCGTGGAGACTTGTCCCCATTACTTATATTTTTCCGCCGAAGAAGTTCCGGACGGGGATACCCGTTTTAAATGCGCCCCGCCGATCCGTGAGCGAGCTAATAAAGAAGCGCTGTGGCAGGCGCTGCGCGAGGGTGTTATCGACCTCATTGTATCGGATCATTCGCCCTGCCCGCCGGAGATGAAGCGCCCGGACGATGGCGATTTTATGCGGGCCTGGGGTGGGATTGCCTCGCTGCAATTCGGGCTGTCCATTGTCTGGACGGAAGCGCGGCAGCGTGGCTTTTCGCCCGCCGATTTGTGCCGCTGGATGGCAACGGCGCCGGCGAAACTGGCCGGCTTGACCGGCAAGAAAGGCGCAATCGCCAAAGGTTACGACGCCGATTTGGTCGTATGGGACGCGGAGGCTTCTTTTCAAGTCGAACCCGCAATAATTCTGCATCGGCATAAGCTTACGCCATACACCGGACGAACCCTGTTTGGCCGGGTTGAAAAAACCTTTTTACGCGGCAATACGGTTTTTGATCATAAAATTGTTTCGCCGCCGCTTGGAAAGCCGATATTGCATCGTTCGAATAGGTAGTAATCTTAATGAATGCGCGGCCAGAAAAAGAGATTCCGACTTGACAGGCATACGCAACAGCGAGAACGGACAAGTTTGCGTTATGCTGTTATGCTGTTGCATCGTATGACAAATTTATCTATCTTATCGTAAAGGTAGCGCTACGCGGCGTAAGTTCGTGTGAACTTTTCCGATGGTCAAGACCTGACAGATTTCCAAAACCCGTCATCACACAAACTTATGCCAAACAACAGTAGAAATGCAACGTAAAGAAATATTGCGAACATGAAGGAGGTTATTATGCAAAGTCTAACGATTCATACCTTTTCGGATATACTGCACATTCTGGAAGAACGGCCGGAGTGGCGCAAGAAGTTGGTCAAAGCGCTATTCCCGGAAGTGGATGTGCAAAAAGCGTTTGCCGATCTGGCCGAATCCACACGCCAATTACAACTCAATCTTGCAAATTTTCAAAAAGATGTGGATCAACGCTTTAACAGCGTAGATCAACGCTTTGCCGAAGTCAAGAAAGAGCAAAAAGCCATGAAGCACGATTTGGCCATCGTAAAAGGCAAAGCCCAGGAGCATGAATATCACTATAAAGCCAGCGGCATTTTTGGGCTTTATCTGCGCAAGGGTCACGATGTCAAGTCCGATGTTTCCGATCAATTATATGAGGCTATGGAAAAAGGTCAAATCAGCGAAGATGAGATTCGCCGGGCATTAGCGGCCGACTTGTTGTGGGGCGGCGTCCTGCGCAAATCCAACCAAAATATCGTGCTGGTGATGGAAGCTTCGTGGCGAGTTGAGGTTGAGGATGTGGAACGGGCAGCGGAGCGGTCCGATATTTTGCAACGCGCCGGCATCGCGGCCCTGCCGGTAGCCGGCGGCGATGAATGGGACGACAAAGCGACGAAATTGGCCCAGAAAAAACAGGTGGTAACCGTCACCTACGGCAAACCCGACCCGGCCGCCTGGGAACAGGCCATCAAAGCTCATCAGTTGTGAGCCTCAAAAGCCCGCTTGGCTCCAAAGCGGGCTTTCTTATTCTTAGGATTGCGTATAAAATAACTCCGGCATTTGAGCAAAAGTCATTCAGGAGGAATCTTCCCGCAAGTTAGCAGCTACGCTATTTTGAAAGAAGATGCCTCCGGCATGACAGTTTTGGAAATGCGGAAGTTATTTAGTACACGTTCCTTAGGGCGACTTCACCAACGACCCGGCCATGCTCTTCAAGTCGGGCGATCACTCCAAATACGGGATGAAATTGAAGGGACGTTTTAGCAAACTGACCACTTAACATGAGGTGTAACCCCTTGAAAAACCTGATCCCCCGTTTCATCCACGACAATTACCTCGCTGGAACCTTTACCGGTCAACTCGAAGCCGCCACGCTGTTTGTGGACATCTCCGGCTTTACGCCCATGACCGAAGCGCTGATGCAATTTGGCGACGAGGGCGCGGAAATCCTGTCCGGCATTCTCAACCGCGTCTTTCAGCCGATGGTCGATGCCGTCTATAATCGCGGCGGATTCATCACCCTGTTTGCCGGGGATGCGTTTACGGCCATCTTTCCCCAGCCTGTAGCACAGATTAGCAATCTGTGCAAACCCGGCGAACAAAAGGCACAGATTGCTAATCTGTGCTACAACGCTTTAACCTGTGCCCGCCGCATCCAAACCATCTTCAAACAACAAGGTTTGCAAAAGACAAAGGCCGGGGATTTTGCGCTCGCGGTCAAGGTCGGCGCGTCCTTTGGCCGGGTCGAATGGGGTATTGTCGGCCAATTAATTGCCGGGGGTTTAAACCCCCGGCAATTAATTGAAGACAGCGGCGCGGCCTTCTACTTTCGCGGCCCGGCCATTGACGGCTGCGCCCACGCCGAGCATCACGCCGAAAAAGGGCAGATTATTTTTGACGAAACAATCGGAGTCCAAAGCGATAGCTTTGGCGCATTATCGGCTAAGGCAAAGCTGTCGCTTTGCACTCCGGTCGCCGACGGGTTTTATCGCCTTCTTACCATTCCCAAAATCGCCAGAAATGACATTTCTCCAAGAAATGTCATTTCTAAATCCCGCCTGCGTAGCGCCATCGTCCGCCGCTTCCTGCCCGACGCGGTGGTGGATTTTCACGGGCATGGCGAGTTCCGCAATGTCGTCTCCATCTTCATTTCTTTTGATGGCGTGGCCAGTCATGACGAACTGAATCAATTCGCCTCCGTGTTGATCAAGAATGAAACGCGCTTCGGCGGTTATCTCAAGGAGATTGATTTTGGCGATAAGGGCGGCGTGGCCATTGTCTTTTTCGGTGCGCCGGTGGCCTTTGAGAAGAATGTGGAGCGGGCGCTGGCGTTTATTTCGGCGATGAAAAAAAATTTACCACCCCTAACCCCTCCTAAAACAGGCGGGGAATCAGACTCCCCTCCTTTTCAAGGAGGGGCCGGGGGTGGTTTGCGCTGGCGGGCGGGCATCACCTACGGCCTGACCTTTGCCGGGATCATCGGCGGGCGGCAGCGCTGCCAATATTCGGCGATGGGCGCGACGGTCAATCTGGCGGCGCGGTTGATGGCCAAAGCCGGTTGGGGCGAGGTCTGGCTCAGCGAACAAGCGCAGCTTTACGGCAGCAAGACGTTCAACATTGATTTTGTGGCGGCGATTGCCTACAAGGGGATTCGTGAGTCGGTGGCCACGTATTGCTTGTCGGCCAAAAAACTCCTTTTTGATCAAATGTTTAGCGGAGCGATGGTTGGCCGCGACCGGGAATTGGCCCAACTGCGGCAGGCGATTGCGCCGATCTTTAACCAACAATTCGGCGGCGTGGTTTATGTGGACGGCGCGCCGGGACAGGGCAAGAGCCGCCTGCTCCATGCGCTGCGGCAGGAGTTTTTGGACAAAGTGACCTGGTTGTATTGGCCGTGCGACAACATTTTGCGGCTGGGCTTTAACCCGCTCAAGCGCTCGCTGGGCCGGTATTTTGGGCAGGATCAGACGCCCAACCGCGCCGCTTTTACGCAGCGGTTGAATCGGTTGATCGAACGGGTCGAGGCCTGTAACGCAGAACGGCCTTCCGCGTTACAGGACGATGCAAAACGGCATTTTGCGTTACAAATTGCCAAAGAACTGCGCCGGACGGAATCCTTTCTCGGCGCGTTGATCGGCTTAGAGTGGGAAGGCTCGCTGTATGAGCAGCTTGACCCCAAAGGCCGCTACGAGAACACCCTCTACGCCATCAAGAATTTTGTGCAGGCGTTGACCCTGTTCGAGCCGGTGGTGATTGAGTTGGAGGACGGGCATTGGTTAGACGAGTCCACCCGCGGGTTGCTGCCGGTGCTGACCCGCAACGTCAAATCCCCCTTTGGAGGGGGAGGCTATTCGTTTATCATCCTCGCCACTTGCCGTTATCTGGATGATGGCAGCACGGTTAATTTCGGTCTAAAGGAAGTGCCGGAGCAGCGCGTGGCTTTGAACGAACTGGATCGGGACGGCGCGGCGACGCTGCTGCGGAGAGACGACAACCTTGCGAAGGCTTCCGGGCTTAACTCTCAGGACATTGCAACAAAGCCTTCGCAAGGTTATTCTGACGAAACGATTGATTTTATCTACCGACGCACGCACGGCAACCCGTTTTTTACCGAGCAGATGGGCCGCTATCTGCATGAGCGCGGGCTGGTGGACGCAGAGGGCCGATTGACCGGAGCGCCGGAGCGGCTGCCCGACCGGCTGTCCGATATTCTGGTGGCCCGGATTGACCGGCTGACCCGGGACGTGCAGGCACTGGTGAAGACGGCGGCGGTGATTGGCCGCGAGTTTGAGACGGCCTTTTTGATGCTGGTCATGCGCCAATTTGACTCGGCTTACAATGTGGGCCAGTTTTACCCGCAGGTTCAGACGGCGGCGCAGGAACAAATTTGGGATTCTATACAGGAGATGCGCTGCATCTTTAAGCACGCCCTGTTGCGCGACGCGGCCTACGAGATGCAGCTTAAAGCCCGCCTGCGCCAATTGCACCGGCTGATTGCCGAGACCATTGAGCAATTAAACCCGGACGATAAAAAATATTACGATTATATTGCCACACGTCTGGAAACATTGAGCGCTAATGAGCCGGATCGTTA
>CAYOLL010000294.1:0-4652 GCA_964404765.1 uncultured Gemmatimonadota bacterium
ATGCCAAATTTCGTAGCCAATTTCGGACAATTTGGTACGCGAGAGTGAGGTTAACTTGTCAAGGAGACTTAACATGCGTTGGTTGTTTGCGATGATCCTTTGTTCCTGGCTGCTGCCCGGCAATTTGCGGGCGCAGCCAATGTCCAGCGAAGAGGCGGAGATCAGCTTTTTCGAGTTGGAAAGTATGTTCTCGGTCGAGATCGCTTCCCGTCATCGTCAAACGGTAGAGGAAGCGCCGTCGATCGTCACGGTGTTGACTGCACAGCAGATTCAATCGCTGGGCATCCGCACGTTGGCCGAGGCGTTTGAATATGTGCCGGGCTTTACCGTTACCAAAAGCACAAACGGCAGCCATTACATGGTCGTGCGCGGAATCATGTCTTTTGACGGTGTGCTGTTTATGCTGGACGGCATTCCGGTCAATGACGCTTTGGACGGCGCTTTCAATCACTACGAGCGGCCTTTGGACGATGTGGAGCGCATCGAATTCATCCGCGGACCGGGCTCGGCGCTTTACGGCGGTTACGCGCTGACCGGGGTGATCAATGTGATTACCAAAAAAGCGGCGGAAGTGAAGGGCGGTTGGCTGCGCGCCGGCTTCGGCACAGTTGGCCTGGGCGATGGGAATATAAAAGATGCGCCGGATAATCTTGCGCCGGATGAAGGGCTGAGCGATGGCGGACGTCAAATAGGTTTTGGCATTGGCCGGCAGTTATCGTCATATATGAATATGGCCGTTTTTGCCAATGTATCCCATTCCGACGGCGATGCCTTTTACATCAAATCCGCGCCGGAAGCCGCTTTGATCAATACAACCCGCTATGCCAGCGGAGCCGGCAGCGAAGCGGCCGACCTGCTGAATCTGACTGCCAACGGCAACTTTCATCGGTTGGGGTTTAATGCCTCCTGGGATTACCGCCAAATCCAACCGCTTTTGCCGGAAACACCTTTTTTAATAATTCCCGGCGCATATCAGCGCACCGACCACTTGTTTAAAAGCTATTTGACCTATCCCTTTAAAATCGGCAAGAATCACGACTTTCGCTCCAAACTCGCGCTTGCGCTCAATCAGCGCGAAACCGCCGGTCAGATTCGCCTGCCCTATCAACGCCAGGACCCAAACGACATTCTCATCCTGCTCGATTTTGTAGATGGGCTGTATGAAACGCGGCGGCATTCCACGCTGGATATGGGTCTGGAATTGGCGGATACGTGGCAGATGAATAAAGCAACTACGCTGGACTGGGGCGCGACCGTTCACCAAACAACGGTCACGGGCATTGAGCGCGAGGCCAATTTTCATTATGGCGTGAACAACGCCCCGTCCGTCACCGGCGGGCGGGTGGAGAACGGAATCAAAACCGTCGGCAAGGACTTGCTGGATCGCACCGATCCGCCCTGGATTACGGATCAAATCACGGCCGACGGCGCGATGGCGTCGGATCTTTCGCGTAGCGCGGCGGCCGGTTATGTTCAGGCCAATCGTCAAATGGACCGGCTCAATTTGACCCTGGGGCTGCGTTACGATCATTTCAGCGATTTCGGCGGCAACTTGAGTCTGCGCGGCGCCGGCGTATTTAAGGCATCGGACAAACTTTATCTCAAGCTGCTGTATGGCGAGGCGTTTAAACCGCCGGCCTTTGCCACGCTCTACGATCAAACCACCGCTTCCAGGCACGTCGGGATTTACGGCAATAAAGAGTTGGCAGCGACCACGCTGCGTTCCGGCGAGTTTGCCGTCAATTATCAGGCTTCCGAACGGTTGCGCGCCCAATTCAATCTGTTTTACAACAAAACCGAGGACGAAGTGGTTCTAAATGCGCAGGAGTTATGGGTCAACGCCGGCAAGCGCGAAAACTACGGCTTTGAAACGGAAGTCTTCTACACCAGCTCCCGCCATTATACTTTTATGAATTATTCGTATCAGCAAACCGAAGGGATCGAAACCGGCTTTATTGCCGCGCTATATCCGGAGCATCGGCTCAATTTGGGCGAAGTGTACAGCTTTAGCAAGCGCTTCAAAGGCGCGTTGACCGGGCAATATTTCAGTTCGCCGCCGCGGGCCGATTTGCCCGATGAAAACCGCCCGGCCATTGACGCTTTTCTGGACATTCAGACAAACGTCACCTATGAATGGCGGCGTTTAAAACTAAATACCGGCGTTAAAAATCTGTTGGACGGGCAGCGTTTCTATCCGCTGCCGCGGAGTTTTGGAATCGAGGAGGACTATCCGGGTGAGGGCCGGACGGTCTTTATGAATTTGGAGTATGCGTGGGATTTCTAATCGGGAAAATTCAAGATCGCCACGAAGGCGCTAAAACACTAAGTTTCACGAAGTTTGTTGAAAAATTGAGTCTTAACGTCGACAAGGTTTTAAATCGTTATAACATGTTTTACTCAAATATTTTAGTGATTCTTTGTGCTTTGGTGACTTTGTGGCTAACGAACAATTGAGGCTAAAAAATGTCCTGTCAACAACAACATTTTCACAAAAAGGAGAATGAGTTATGAAGAATGCATTCAAATTGGGTTTGCTGATCATCGGTCTGGCGGCGCTAACGGCGTGTTCCGATGATGGCGGCGGCGGGCCGGAAGTCAAGGAAACGGGCGTCAGCGTTACCGTGCGGAGTGGTGGCGTAGCGGTCAAAGACGCCTATATTTTTATCTCGCCCAGCAATCAGTTCGTTATCAGCGAGGACGCCAATTTTCGTAAGACGGTTACCCGCTTTATGTCCGGCGCGGATGGAAAAGCGGAGCTTATCAGCGATAAGTACAGCGAGGGCACACACCGCCTGACGGTTTTGAAAAGCGGTTATCTATGGCCCGGCATAAAGGAAACAAGCGTGACGCTCGATCAGGTGTCGTCGCTGACGTTTGATCTGCAAGCCAACCCGACGGCTTTTGACGGCGATGTGCTGGTATTCGATCCGGAGTTGAATTACCGGACGACCGATTTTTTAGTCCGCGAGGGCATTCAGTTTGATTTTAAACTGACGATTCCCACCGATATGTCCGGTTATAAAGTGATGATCACCGCCATGGATATGACCAAACACATTGAGTTTGCCACGCAGTTACTGGCCAATAAAGACCGCATCCTAAGTTGGGTCAACAGCGGCGGCTTGCTCATCGTCGGCCAATTGAACGACGCCGGCTGGAGCGCCGATTTTCTGCCCGCCGGCAATAACAGCATCGTCATGCCGCCGGAAGACCCCAAAAACGACTTTCCTTCGGCCACGCTGCTGGACGGCAATCATCCGCTTTTGAAGGGCGTCACCCAACCGGAATTGGCCGATTCCGTCTGGAGCTATACCGAGCCGCTGCAGGTGGAGCGCAAAGCCAATGTCCTGTTTGATGCCTACGATTTGACGCCAACCGGTGTGCCCAATCCCAATCCGGCCTGGAAGAAAATCGTGACAACGCCGAATATCAACTATACAGCGGCCAACGGCACGGTGATTCAGGCCAATCGCTACGTGGCGGTGGCCGATCTCAAACACGGCAGCGGCAAGATTCTGCTAAGCCAAATGGCGACATATCAAGCTTCTTATGGCACGGTCACTGTGCCGGCGGCCCGTAAAATCCGGGATAATCTGGTTGGTATTATTAAAAATCCGCAACCCTTGTTGCAGTATTAAGCTGACGTTGAAACAGACCTGACGGGTTTCCGAAACCCGTCTGGTCTGAGATCACAGTTATTCTCATTAAGGGTTAGAAGTTGCATTTCCAACTGCACAAACGTCCCCGGCACTTCTCTGACTCTACAAGATAGGAAAAAGCTTGAAAGCGCCGATGAATCCACTAAATGGGTACTAAGTGCCGGGGACATAAAGTGCAACTATTGCGAGGAGCGTTTTTTGCGACGAAGCAATCCCCGCCTACATCCGCGAGATTGCTTCGCAAAAACGGCTCGCAATGACGGCTCGGTTAAAAATGCCTGCTTATTTGTGTCCAACTACTTATCCTTACAGTTTGTGTGCGAATCATTTTCAGCTTTGGTATAAATAACAGCGAGATTTTTTTGCAAAAAAACGCATGCAAAGACATGTTGGGCTTTTAAATTTAAGCGCTGACTTTCGCAAGCGTCGAATCTTGTTGACAAAAAGTTTCCCCCTTGCTTTATTATATTTTTGCATTCTCACAATCACAAGAAACTCAGTGCAGGTGTCATTCAGGCGGAATCTATTCAATCGGCTTGGGATGAAGCTTGGGAATAGATGCTTCCAGCATGACGTCGTGTGCGTCGGAGAGTTTCTTGCGTACATTCAGAATCGTACGCGGGTCTTGGCAACTATTAAGCTTTGATCGTCAGTTAGTGTTAGCGGTATTGGCAGAAACCTTCAAAGGATGGAGACGCCCAATAGAAACTCCGGACAATGCCGTGCTTATACAGCAATTACGCGCACAGAATGTCGCATCAAGCGGTCACGTCACGCCCGTGAGCGTAATTTGCATCGCATCGACAGACGAATTTGTGCACAAACAAAGCACAGCCTGCGCTGCTCGATACCGTTTCGTTCGCCCTCCAGCACCGATCATCTCATCTGCCAAAATTTTTTTTGCATCCGGTTAAGTATTGCGTATTAAATAACTTCCTCATTTGGACGATTGACCTGTTCTCAAGCCCTGTAAGGGCGGCCTGTTTGTAGAAA
>CAYOLL010000295.1:0-4463 GCA_964404765.1 uncultured Gemmatimonadota bacterium
TTGGATATTCAAAAATGGTCTCACTCCAGATTCACGCGGATCAGGAGGTCTGAATGTCCAACAAGCCGCATTTTTATACGGTTTTCCCGCGCATCCATTGCCAAATCAACAAGCCCCAAACCGGCAAGAACTCCAGCGCGATAATGAGATTCTCAAAAACAACAAATAAGCCGCGCGGCTCCAAATAATAACGCAGATAATAAAGCGGCAGCAAAGCCGTCAGCAGCAGCAAGGCCGGCTGCCGCACAACGGCCAGCAGCGGCATAAACCAGGTCGCATACCAGGGAAATTGGGTAGGGCTAAACAGATACAGTCCGGCAATAATCCCCAATGCCTGCTCATAAAGATGTAAATCCGCCCGACAAAACGTGATCCAGCCGGTCAGACCAAGGACAACTGCCGCAGTCAAACCGCGGGCCAACAGTTGGTCATGCCAGATCGGCAAACCGGCAATTTCTAAGCAAAAATGTGAAAATATGACGATAAGCCGGAATATACTGTCATTATTTTGCCACTTTTGGGGATAAGTGACAAAGGCCGAATTGTCGCCAAAGCCCGCCGCCAGAATCGGCAGCAGCCAAATCAGGCCGATCAGCCCAAAAATTACGCAGTAAAAAGCATTCCTTTTTGACCAAAAGGGTCGCTGATCTTTCAGCACAAGCGGCAGCAGCAACGCCGGCCAAAGCTTAATGCCGGCGGCAATTGCCAGCAGAATTGTAGCTGCTAAATGTCGCCGTCGCGTCAGTAGCCACAGCCCGCCCAGGACAAAAGGGAATAGCAAACCGTCCATGTGTCCGGAGTTAAAAATTTCTTTGATGACCAGCGGATTCCACCAATAAAGCGCCAGCCAGGCCGGAGATTGGCCTGAGCCTTTCAATATTTTGAGCAGCAGCAGTGCTGTCACCAGATCGCATAACAGCAGGATCAGTCGCCAGGCCCAAAGTTGGCCGGGCGCCTGCCAGTAAGCCAAAGCAAAGCCGGCCTGAGCCGCCGGCGGATAAATGGTGCGAATGTGCGGGTGGTTGATTTGGGCGAGAATTGGGGCGTGAGTACGAGCCAGTTCTGCAATTTTGGGTGGGAAGTCGGTTGGATGGACAAGAATTTGCTGCGGGGCGTAGCGATATGGATTGATGCCATTAGCGGTTAGCGCGCCATCCCACAAATAACGGTTAAAATCCGTTTCTAAAATCGGGGTGGATGGCAACAAAATCAGTCGGCAAAACAGTCCCACGCCGAGAAACCAGCTTAAATCGGCTGAGTTTGCAATCTCCGGAACCTGTCGCGCCAGCCACAGGAACAGCAGGCCACAACTACTCAGCGTCAGGACAAACGGGATAACCGGTTGAGCCGTTAAAGGGACGGTAACATCAAAATGGGCGGAAAAACCGGCCAGCCAAATGAACAGGCCAATTAATCCGCAGCCGCTCATCAGCCAGACAGGGCGAATGGTCATGCCGTCAGGCGGATTTTACGAATCGCCTGTAAAACGCGCTCGGTCACACCATCCATCGAGCCTTCGCCCTCAATTTCAATCAGCAAACCGGCCTCGCGGTAGTAATCGACAACCGGCGCCGTCTGGCCACTAAAGGTTTTTAAGCGATTCTTGACGGTATCGGGGTTGTCGTCGCTGCGCTGATAGAGGAATTCGCCGTTACATTTGCTATGCGGGCAGATTTTGAACGGGTTGAAGACATGATGAAACGGCGCCTGGCATTCACGACAAATAATGCGCCCGGACAGACGACGAATGATTTGCTCATCCGAAACATTGATGTAAATAACGGCGGCCAACTGCCGGTTCATCTGCTGCAAAATTTGATTTAACGCCACCGCCTGCGACAAGTTACGCGGAAAGCCATCCAGCAAAAAGCCGCTATCGGCATCCGGGCGTGACAGTCGTTCCTGCACCATCGCCTCGGTCAGATCGTCAGGCACAAGCTCGCCCCGATCCATGTAGGATTTGGCCATCTTTCCCAGCTCGGATTGCGCCTTCAGATTTTCACGGAACAGGTCGCCGGTGGCCACATGCTGGAGCTTAAATTCTGCGTTAATTTTCTCGGCCTGCGTCCCTTTGCCGGAGCCGGGCGCGCCGATCAAAACAACATCTAACGCCTTGCCCGGCACACTTTTGGCAGTCGGCCGCGGGGTGATGGCATCGATCAGGGCTTGTAGCTGACGGCGCGGCGTATTGAAGCGGGATCGCTTGTGCACCGCTTCAAAAACATCATCCAACTGTTGTTCGATTTGGTTGATGTCACCTTCACCGTCAATGACAATCAATTTGCCCTGATTAATATAATACTCAATGACCGGCGCAGTGACTTGATGAAAAATCTGCTGCCGCACTGTGACGGGTTTGTAATATTTGCGTTGATGGAGATGTTCACCCTGACACTTTTCATACGGGCATTTTTCAAAAGGACGATATTCGGCATGAAATGGCGTCCGGCAGATGCGGCAAATGGAACGGCCGCTCATGCGTCGCTCCACTGTAGAATCAGAGACTTGCAGAAAGACCACGGCATCCAGGTTACGGTCAATTTCCTTAAACAAGTTGTCTAAAAACTGGGCCTGATAAGTCGTGCGCGGAAAGCCGTCAAATAGCAGACCCTGATCCGGTTCCGCCTTGCGCACCCATTCCTCGATCATTGCGTCAACCAACTGATCGGGCACCAGCTCGCCCTGATTCATATACGTGCGGGCCAGAATGCCCAACGCGGTTTGGTTGACCAAGCTCTCACGGAATAAATCGCCCGTAGCGATATGCAACAAACGGAATTTGGGCACTAATATTTTAGAATGCGTACCCTTGCCGGCTCCGGCGGAACCGATAAATGCAATATTCATGGTTATCCTTTTCAAGGAAACAGCAAAAAAAAACTTACGCAGGCGTACGATTTATAATAGTGCGAATTGCCTAAAAAGACAAGTTTTTTTGGATTGCGCTTTTGGAAATAGAACAACTTTTTTGTAAGATTCGCCGGTACCTCTTTTTTGTGCGCTCACTTTAACCCTGAAGCGCGAGAAGCCATTTTCGCGCTATTTTTTACCCGTCGATGCAACGAGTCATGATTTCGCCGATCAAACCTTTTCCCAATCTACCGGAAAGCGGCCCGATGACGGGCATTAGGCGGCCTTTCGCGCAGGTTCGGCTACACTCAAATCAACCTTGTCAATCGGCGGAATATGATGCCCCATGCGCAAGCCAAGAATCAGCCAGCCTTCCAGAACTTCTTGCAATTCTTCCCGACATTCTTCCAGTGTCTTGGCATTGGCCCACACGCCCTGCAAATCTTTAATTTGGCCAAAAATGCCTTCGCCATCCGGCAAGATTTCATACCGGGCGCACCGCATGGCCGCCTGGATGTATTGCGTCAACATGAGTGACTCCTTTTTTAAAATCGAATTAGGAATTAGAAATTAGAAGTTACGAATTGGCTGTCCCGTCCTGATATAGATTGACACAGAAACCTCTGAAATGCGTATAATTTTAATCATAGATTAAACATTGGCATACCTAAAATGGAAAGAGGTTTTCGATGTCACATCAAGCTCGGACAATTAAGCGTTATAGTTTAGCCTTCAAACAGAAGGTGGTATTGGAAATTGAGAACGGCCAAATGACGATTGGCCAGGCACAATCGCTTTACGGGATAACCGGCGCTGAGACGATTCATGGCTGGCTAAAGAAGCTCGGTAAAGCGCATTTATTAAATACCGTCCTTCGGATTGAAACGACCGATGAGGTCAGCCGTTTGAAGCAATTGACGCAAGCCAATCGCTGTCTGGAATCGGCGCTGGCTCAGGCGCATTTGAAAATCATGGCCTTGGAATCGATGCTGACGGAAGCCGGTCGGTTGTATGGCGAAGACTTCAAAAAAAAGTTCGATACGCCAGCATTAGCGCCTTAGCCGAGCGGGCAGGCGACTGCACGATCCGGGAGTTCTGCGGGGCGCACACGGTCAGTCGCCAGGCTTACTATCAGCATCAAAATGCAGTGGCGACACTGCGCTTTGAAGAAGAGATTGTCCTTCAGCGTGTGGCGGCCATTCGGCATCGTCAACCGCAAATCGGCGGACGGAAGTTGCTTTACCTGCTTCAGCCGGATTTCGAGAAAACCGGCTTTGAATTGGGTCGTGACCGCTTCTTTGACGTGTTGCGAAAGAACGACAAACTGATTAAACGGAAGAAGATACCATCATACCACCAACTGGTCGCTATGTCCACCCCCACCACTCTTACGTTTTCATTAGGTTTGATTATGCATCTCAAAAACATTTTGTTTTCGGATGAATTTTTAAAGCGACATCGTCAATCCGAGACGGTTTTTACACGCAACCGCTGCTTAACTTTTGCAACACTGATTTTGTTTTTGCTGAATTTGGTCAAACGCTCGCTGCAAGATGAACTAGTGCAGCCCGGCGTAAGTCCCTACGGACTTTTTTTAGGCCGTCAAAGGTTTT
>CAYOLL010000296.1:0-4315 GCA_964404765.1 uncultured Gemmatimonadota bacterium
TGCAAAAAGATTCCTTCGGAATGACAGTGTTCGACAGGTCGTTGACTAGTACAGATTTTGCTAATAATTTATTTCTAATACGGCCAGTTCAAGGCTATAAACGCTCTCCTTGTAAGATAGCTTTATTATGCCAGCATCTGGAGCATAAACTACATATGAATCCTGCTGACCATTAAGCTCAACTTTCAAACAATTTTTGAAAGTTTTATTTTCCCAAGATACGTCTTGAATAATTTCTACAATTTCAGAACTCTTCATCTTTCCATCTTTGTCTAATGAAGACCATTTTTTGCCTAATTCAGGTGGAAGCGGAAGAATCTTTTGTTCAACAGCCGATGAATCTGTTCGGGAATAGATACCGTCATTACCCAATCGCATGTAGTTTATGGTAGTTTTTGCTCCTTCCTTACTTTCCTCAGTAGTAACAAGTTTGTGATATGTCTTACCATTCAACTCAACAGTGCCGACCTGTTTTTCAACATATTTTATCTCACCTTTCATAAAAAACAAAGCAGTGGCCTCCATCTTTGATGTCTTTTGTTTGTACTTACCGCCCCAGTAATATTCAGCGCCTTTAGGTTCTGAGGAACAACTAATAAATCCAACCATAAATATTATAGCAGTAACGCAGACCAGATTCCTCATAGGACAACCTCACTTTATTTTATACAACAGCATTATAATTCATCACTTGCAAACTAAAACTATCATTGCAGATATATATTGAGTTGAAAAAAATTGGATTTCGGCCAACACGTTACTCCTTCCCAACAAACTTCTTCTCATACTTATCGCCAATCGTCTCGCCGGCTTTGGCAAAGGCGCGGTCGATGATGTCCTTTTGCTCGCGGTCGTGGGCGTGGTGGAAGCCGGTGGCGATGGTCGCGCTCTCTTTGCGGGTGACCGGCCAGGTGCGGGCCTGGGTAAACTTGAGCCGCAGGAACGGCCACGGGCCCATATTTTCCGGCTCTTCCTGCACCCAAATAAAGCGCAAATCTTTGCCGGATTGCGATTTGTAGCGGTCAATCGCTGCTTGCAACTGCACCTTGGGCAAGGGATAAAGCTGTTCCAACCGCACAATGGCAATGTCGTTTCGCTTTTCGGCCTCGCGTCGCTCCAGCAGTTCGTAATAGATTTTGCCGGAGCAGAACATCACCGCCTGTACGTTTTTGGGATTCACCTCGGCATCGTCAATCACCGGTTGAAAACCGCCGACGGTCAAATCTTCCAGCTTCGAGACGCAGCGTTTGTGGCGCAGCAGGCTCTTGGGCGTAAATACAATCAGCGGCAGGCGGAACGGCTGATGCATCTGCCGGCGCAGGACGTGAAACAGATTGGCCGGCGTGCTGCAATTGACCACCTGCATGTTGTTGGCTGCGCACAGGTTCAAAAAGCGCTCGATACGGGCCGAGGAATGCTCCGGGCCTGCCCCTTCGTAACCGTGCGGCAGGTAGAGCACTAAGCCGTTGACGCGCTTCCACTTCACCTGCGAACAGCACAAATACTGGTCAATGATGACCTGGGCGCAGTTGGCAAAGTCGCCAAATTGCGCTTCCCACACCACCAAACCCAGCGGATTGGCCATGGCGTAACCCATCTCGAAGCCCAACACGCCGTATTCGGCCAGCAGCGAGTTGTAGACGGAGAACTTGGCCTGATCGTCGCCTAAATTGTTCAGCGGCAAGTAGATATCTTCCGCGCCGTGATCGGAACCTTCCTCGTTTTCATCCACAATTTTCAAGACGGCGTGGCGATGGGCAAAGGTGCCGCGTTCGCAGTCCTGGCCGCTGATGCGGATCGGTGTTTTTTCCGACAGCAGCGTACCGTAAGCCAGCGTTTCGCAAATCGCCCAATCCAGATTTGTGCCGTCTTCGATGCGTTTCAGCCGTTCTTCGTACAGCTTGCTGATTTTGGAAAAGAAGCGCACGTCTTTGGGCAGATCAAAAATCTTGCCGGCCAGATGGCGCAGTTTGCCGATGTCCACGCCGGTTTCAAACGTCTTTTCAAAGTCCTCGTCGGTCGGCATGCGAAAGCCTTCCCAATCGTGCTTGAGCGTGGAAATATGGGTCTCGATGCGCTCTTCCTTGGTGCGGGTCAGGCGATAATTGAGCATTTCGTGGAATTCGCGCTCCATCGTCTCGGCTAAGCCGTGCTCGATGTCGTTGCCGGCCAACAATCTATCGGCGTAGATTTTGCGCGGATCGGGATGCTTTTCGATGATTTTGTAGAGCTTGGGCTGGGTAAAACGCGGCTCGTCGGCTTCGTTGTGACCGTAGCGACGGTAACCAAGCAGGTCGATAAACACGTCGCTGTGGAAGGTCTGGCGATATTCCACGGCCAATTGCATCACGAACGTGACGGCTTCCACATCGTCGGCATTGACGTGGAAGATGGGGCAGCGGGTGACTTTGCCGATGTCCGTGCAATAAGTGCTGGAGCGGCCGTCCAAATAGTTGGTGGTAAAGCCGATCTGATTGTTGACCACCACATGCAGCGACCCGCCGGCGCGATAGCCACGCAGTTGAGCCATCTGCACCACTTCGTAGACAATGCCCTGCCCGGCCATGGCTGCGTCACCATGAATCAAAATCGGAATCAGCTTCTTCTCGTCGCCCTTGTAGCGCTTGTCGATTTTGGCGCGGGCCATGCCCAACACCACGCCGTTGACCGATTCCAGATGCGACGGGTTAGGGGCCAGGCTCAGGTGGACTTTGTGGCCTTTGCGGGTGATGACATCATTGGAAAAACCCATGTGATATTTGACATCACCTTCAAACACATCGTCGTCGGAATGGAAGCCCTCGAACTCCGAAAAAACTTCCTCATAAGCCTTGTTCAACGTGTTGGCCAGCACGTTTAAACGGCCGCGATGGGGCATGCCGATAACGCATTCGGCCACGCCCATATCCGCGCCGGTTTCCACAATGGCGTCCAGACCCGGAATCAGCGTTTCGCCGCCGGTCAGGGCAAAGCGCTTTTGACCAACATATTTGGTGTGCAGAAAATTCTCGAACAGCACGGCCTGATTGAGCTTGTGCAGAATATGCTTTTTGTCGTCCAGCGAATAGTTGGGCGTGTTGCGGCTGGATTCCATGCGGGTTTGCAGCCATTGGATGATGTGCGGCACCCGGATAAAGAGGAATTCCACGCCAATCGCGCCGCAGTAAGTCTGTTTTAAATGGGCGACAATATCGCGCAGCTTGACCGGGCCGAGGCCGATTTCCGCGCCGGCTTCAAAGACGGTATCCAAGTCGCTGTCGGCCAGGCCGAAGTTCTCCAAATCGAGCGTCGGCAGATACTTGCGGCGGTCGCGCACCGGGTTGGTGCGGCAGAAAAAATGCCCGCGCTGGCGGTAGCCGGTAATCAAATTCTGGACTTTGAATTCCTTGTGGATTTTCTCGGCCTGCGGCCCGGCGGACGGCCCGCCGGCTACGGCTGCGGCCAATTGTCCATCGCCCAAGGCATAGCGGTAGCCTTCAAAAAAGCGTCGCCAGCTCGGCTCGACCGAATCGGGATTGGCGGTAAAGTCGCGGAAGAGCGACTCCAGATATTGCGGATGCGCGTTTTGGATGTAGGTAAATTCTTGCATGGTTTGACCTCGTGATTCGGATGGTTATGGATAGCCGGCAGATTTTTAACCGCATAGCGCAAAGTGTTACGCCAAGGAAAGCTCTGCGAAACTTTGCGCTAAACTTGGCGAGCTTTGCGGTAAAGATTCTTGCGGCCAATGCATTTGGAAAGGGACATTGTCATTGATGAGAGAGTTGCGCGTTTGGAATCAGGCGGATTAGGGAACGCAAAGTTGCATTCACCGCCTCCGAATCCGGGAAATAAGCGAGCACGTCCGGCTCTAATCTGATCACCCCGGATATCGGTTTTACCTCTTTGATTTCGGTCGTGCCGTCCGGGTGGCGGACTGTAATCGTATAACCCGATTGCAGGGCACGATAATGTTTCCCCCGCACACCACCGGAAAAGTCATAATGATCCCGCATTTCGGCCGGAGATTCCGTTGTTTTTTTGTGCTTCTTCATATCGTTTCCGTTCTTTTACAAGCAGCGCTGATACGAAAAAATAAGCGGCAAGAATAATAGCACGTTCGCCGGGATTCGTCAAGCGTGAAAATCAGGGGCGCGTTGAACGGCCAAAATTTTATTTTTGCGCCAATATCCGCTTGACAGCCCGCCGGACAAGTCGTATAGTTACAGACGGCAATTTCAGAAACAATCGGTCTAATGCGTCAGGAATGTGAACCATGCGAAAGTGCGTCATTTTGCGGACGAAATATAGCGCAGAAGTACAAGCGGGGGGGGGG
>CAYOLL010000297.1:0-4300 GCA_964404765.1 uncultured Gemmatimonadota bacterium
GAATGACATCCACGGCCCCGGTCGCTTTCCACAAACTTGTACCAAGAACCATCTTGTTTTAAATTGGCTCTGTACTTGATTCAGACAAGATTTTTTCAGAGTGACCGCCTTTATAAAACCGATAAGCGTTTAATACCGGCCTCGGCTATTTGCAGCCACTCACGCTGCGCTTTTTTTCGCGCCGCGGAAAAATAACGGGCCCGCGTCAAGATCTCCTGATATGTTTGCAAAGCCTGTTCTTTTTGTCCGGTTTTCTCCAGCAACTGCGCCATCCGGCAGCGCGCTTCCTCGCCGGAGGCTTTTTCTAAGCTTGCTTCGTAAGCTTTCAGCGCTTCCTGTTCAAGCCCGGATTCTTGCAACGTCCGGGCGTACAACAAGCTTCGTTTCGTAATTTCATAATCGGGGTGAGTGGCGGCCAACTCTTCAAAAATCGCTTGGGTGCGCACGTATTGCCTGGCTTGAAATAGTGTCACACCCAGATCAAATAAAATGACCGGATCGTTTTTAAAGACGCCTTGCCGGCACTCTTCGTAGAGTTCAACGGCTTTTTCCGGTTGTCCGACCTTCCGATAATATTCGGCCAGAAAGCAGCGATTTTGCACGGTGTCGGACAGTTCCAGTTTTTCTTGAAGCACGGCCAACTCCCGGCCCGACTGAAAGAAATTCAACAGGCGGTCGCCCATGCCGCTCAAGCTGTAGCTGGGCATGTCCGGCAAAATCTCAATAAAAATGTAGACGGCCGTTCCGATAAGTGGGAAAAACAGAATCAGCCACAGCCAATACCAGCTTCGACCGGTTCGAATGACATGAACGGCGCACAAAATTTGGATTAGCAGAGAAAAAGCATAAATAATGGCTGAGCTTTCCGACCAATAATTCATACAACAAAATCCTTATTGATGTCCTTCGATTGGAATAAGCATAATTTTTTGCCAAACCTTGCGCGACAAACCGTTTGTCAAATTTTCCAAATCATTCACTGCGTCTACGGCGTCGGCATCGCTAAAGTCCTGCACATATAAAAAGGCGACTTTGCTGGTCAGGGAAAGCATTTCCGTGCAATAATCCAGATAGCGATTTAATTGAAACAGCGTCATTTCCCGTTTGGGGCTGGTTTTGGTATTGCGATCTTTACCGCGATGCGCGTTCAGGAGTACGCTCGGGTCTTTTGTTAATTGATGCATATCAATGACATGGGCCACGCTGCGCAGTTTGTTGATAGATTCGATAACGCGCCGGCGCTTGGTGCGGGTTTCAATGGATACAATGAAAATAATGGCGCCGCTGATCAAAACAATTTCGTTCAATGCCGCTTCGGATATCTGCACAAATTCACCAAGCTTCATACCTGTTGCGCCAATATCTAAACGTGAAAAACTATAAAACATTGCGGAAGTGACTAAAGAGATAAAAAAGAAGATAAATGCGCGTAAAAACCAGTTTGGCCGGGCAATGTACTGCAAATCGGCCTCTACCCGACAGGCAACTTCCAGCAGCGACTCACAGACGCCGAGCAGGCCTGATTTAGGAAAACGCTCATCAATACGAACGGTGAGCGTTTGCAGGGTGCGCACAATTTGGTCTTTGTCGATTCGGGTATGTCGAGACATAGAAGTACTCATGAGCAGCATTCAAGATATTGTTTTTGGGCATTTTTAAAGTTTAAAAAAACCGGTTACTACGCCCAAAAGTATACAGCATTTTTTTGTTGATAACAAATCAAATTTTGGCAAATTCAAACGCTTATATTGAAAAATTTATTTGATAACTTGATTTTTTCCGATAAATATAGTAAAATGAAAGAAGTCAGTTCCAAAATAAAAATATGAAGCAACATTTTTATTTTGACTTTTTTGTCTTGTGGTCAGTCTTCTACATTCGGTAACAGATTGATTGCGAGAAGCTACATCCCGCTATCGGATGACAATCGCCGCAAATTCGCAAATATTTTGTCTTAAAAACGTCGAGATACCGCCGAATCATGGAAGATCAAAGTACTCGTCTAATACAGCAACGATCTTCGGAATTGACGCATTTGTTGGAAGCGCTGCTAACCAAAACCAGCGACATAATTGCGCAATCTGAAGATCAGATTCCCCCCAAAGCGTTGAAAGAACTTCAGTCTGTTTTAACAGACGGCAGGCGTCTTTCAACATTGCTTGATTCGCTGTTGCATTTCCCAAAATCCGGGGCCAATGAAATAAAGCTGGTGCGTAACCCGATTTCTATTTCGGGCAGCATCGACGCTGTTGTTACTTATTTTAAGAATGAGCCGCAAGAAAAAAGCCTTCAGTTTGTCAATCGCGTTGGATCAAGCTTTCCTAAAGTTATTGCCGATAAAAAACGCCTCGAGCAAATTTTGCTTAACCTCATCAAGGTTATTATCGCCTGTACCCGCAACGGTTTTATAGAAGTATCGGCGCGTACCGGCAAAGACGATATTACGCTGATTATTTCCGCTACCGGTTTAATTCTGGCCGAAGAGTTTGAGCACATCAACCGCACCAGTGAGCAACCGGATGACCTTATCATTGATCGTGACTCCGAGGACGTTTTCCACTATACCATCGCCCGCCAGCTAATTGAATTGCACGAAGCGAAGCTGCATGTAAACATTATTCCCGGCAACGCGCTCAAATTCTCCTTTGGCCTGCCGGTAGCAAAAGAAGCGGCAACGCCGGCGTATATTGCGCCGGTGGTAGAAGATGTCGCGCTGCCTGCGCCGGTTATTGACCAAGAGAAACGCTATCGCCGTGAAATCGAGCTTTCAAAAACGCAGTTTAAATTGTTGATTATAGACGATGAACCGACGGTTTGCCAATTTTTATTACAATACCTGACGCTGATGGACTATGTTGTGCATGTGGCCAACAGCGGTATGGAAGCGTTGGGAATCCTGAATAACGGGTTCCGGCCGGACTTGGTTCTATTGGATATTATGATGCCGGAAATGGACGGCTTTGAGGTTTGCACCCGAATTCGTCAAAAATATCCGCGGAATGAAGTGCCTGTTATCCTCCTAACCGCCCGTGACAATATCAGTGATATTATCAAAGGTTTTGACGCCGGCGCGAATGACTATGTGACCAAACCATTCTCTAATAATGTGTTGGGCGCGCGCATTAAAACGCATTTGCAGTTAGCCAATATTAGCGCGGCGTACAGTCGATTTGTGCCCCAGGAATTTCTCCGGCTGCTTGGACATGACAGCATCGTCAATGTCAAGCTGGGCGAGCAGGTGCATCGCGAAATGACGATTTTCTTTTCCGACATTCGCTCATTTACCACCTTGTCTGAAAATATGACCCCCCAGGAAAATTTTGAATTTCTAAACTCCTACCTCAGCCGGGTTAGCCCGGTGATCTGGAAAAATCATGGTTTCATCGACAAATATATCGGCGATGCCATGATGGCTTTGTTTCCCGACGAAGCCGGCGATGCCTTGCGCGGGGCTATTGAAGTTGTAGAAGAAATTAAGCTTTATAATGAACACCGCGCCAAAAGCCATTACAAGCCGATTAAAGTCGGGATTGGACTTCACACCGGCGCGGTTATTTTAGGCACAATTGGCTATAGCCGCTACATGCAGGGCACGGTTATTTCGGATGCCGTTAATCTGGCTTCCCGTATCGAAAATCTGACTAAATTATATGGGGCATCCATTCTGATTAGTGAACAGACCCTGTTTCATCTGCGCGATGCGGAAAATCATCAGTACCGCTTTTTGGACTTAATCCGGGTCAAAGGTAAAAAGCACTCCATCTCTGTTTTTGAGATTTTTGATGGAGATGAGGTTCCTATGGTTGAACTTAAACAGGAAACCCGCGCCGATTTTGAACAAGGCGTCTACCTTTATCACAGCAAAAAATTTGTTGAAGCGCATGAACTCTTCAAAAACGTCACTGCTGCCAACGAGCACGACAGCGCTGCCCAGCTCTATGTAAGCCGTTGTGAGAAGTTTATTTATGGTGGCATGCCGGAAGGCTGGGACGGTGTTGCAACGATGGACGAAAAGCTATAATTGCCAAACCCGTCTGCTTATCCAAACAAATTATTTGTCTGCAAAACATGACTTTTTGACCGTCCAAAGGGTTTACTCATCATGAGAGTAGACCCTTTGTCATTTCCGGGAAAGCCTGCATTTTTGCGCCTTTCCGAGAGGAGCTGAATGCCATGTCGGAGCACTTTTATCCGGTGTCTTGTTCACAGAAAAGAAAATTCCGGTTAAGGTAGCGCAAGGCATTCCATAGCGCGACAAGTCGCAATTGTAGCACAGAATAGCATTCTGTGCTTTCTCCAA
>CAYOLL010000298.1:0-4238 GCA_964404765.1 uncultured Gemmatimonadota bacterium
GCGGCGATAGTACCCGCGCCAATACCGCCGTCTACCGTTAGGCCGGCGCCCAACTCGTTCATCACCTTTTGCAGCAGCTTGGAAGCGTTGGCCCCGGCATTGACATAAAAATCAAATACGATCTCGGCCAGATGCTGCGTCTTGATCTCGTCGCCTTTGATTTTGTCCCAGTATTCGGCCTTGTAAATTTTGCCGGCCTGGTCGTCGGTCAATTTTTTGAGATTGTCCAATGTCGGCGCGATGCCCAGCAACTTTTGGGCGTGGGCTTCAAAAGTCTTGAGCGTGACGCCTTTATTGGTCGCGCCGCCCGGATCGGCCGGATCATTGACGTAACCGCCTTCATGCTTTAACAGGGTTGGTAAAAACTTTGCGAAATCAGCCATAAATCCTCCTTAAAAATGATTAAAAAGTGTACTAGTCAACAACCTCTTGAACACTTCCACAGTTTTGATCGGATGTCATTCTGAAGGAATCTTTTAACGGGGTTTGTACAAGCTTGCAAAAAGATTCCTTCGGAATGACAGTGTTCGACAAGTCGTTGACTAGTACAAAAATGATTAAAAAGTGAATAAAACCGGGTAAATCTTACCCGAATTCCCCGTGTAATGGTAACTTCTTAATAACCGTTGGTTAACCTTGCGAAGGTTCCCACCTGTAAGTTTGTGAAAGCCCTGAAAATATTAGCATCCGCCGCAAGTTTAACCTTCGCAAGGTTTGATTTTACCAACACTTTTGAGCAATTACGTGCAATACTATAAAAACGCTTCCTGACCTTTATGTTTAGGCGTATAGCCAAAGTGTTGATAAGCCAGCGGGGTAGCCATGCGTCCGCGCGGCGTCCGTTTCAAATAGCCTTCCTGAATCAAATACGGCTCGATCATTTCTTCGATGGTTTCCGGCTCTTCGCTGACGACCACCGCCAGATTTTTAACGCCGACCGGCCCGCCGTCAAATTTCTCGATCAGGGCGATGATCAGGCGGCGATCCATGTCGTCAAGTCCTTTTTCATCAACTTCCAGCATCAGCAGGGCTTGATCGGCGACGATTTTGTTAATCCTGCCGTCAGCTTTGATCTGGGCATAGTCGCGCACCCGGCGCAGCAGGCGGTTGGAGATGCGCGGGGTGCCGCGCGAACGGCGGGCGAGTTCCAGCGCGCCTTCTTCGTCAATGGGAATTTCCAGGATTTTGGCCGATCTTTCGACAATCAACTTTAATTGCGCGGGCTGATAATAGTCCAACCGGCCAATAACGCCAAAACGGGCGCGCATCGGCGAGGTCAACATGCCGGCCCGCGTTGTCGCGCCGACCAGCGTAAACGGCAACAGGCTTAGCTTGAGCGAGCGGGCGTTCGGGCCTTTATCGATCATAATATCCAGCGTAAAATCTTCCATGGCCGGATAGAGATATTCTTCGACCACGCGGTTCAGGCGGTGGATTTCGTCGATGAACAGCACGTCCCGCTTTTTCAGATTGGTCAGAATGCCGGCCAGGTCCGCCGGGCGCTCCATGACCGGGCCGGAGGTCTGGATAATGTCGGCTTCCATCTCGCGGGCAATCAGCGCGGCCAGAGTCGTCTTGCCCAAACCCGGCGGGCCATAAAACAGAACGTGATCCAGCACGTCGCCGCGCAATTTGGCGGCCTGAATAAATATCTTCAGATTTTCAATGAGCTTTTCCTGCCCGACAAACTCGTCAAACCGGCCCGGACGCAGGGTCTGTTCGTATTTTTGATCTTCTTCGGTTTGTTTGGGATCGGCGACGCGTTTTTCTTCGGACATGCTTAACCTTTAAGCGCATGACGGATTATTTCTTCGACGGTGACGGGTTTGCCCGCCTTTTGGATGATTTTTTGCACGGTGTCACGGGCATCAATCGGTTTAAAACCCAGGGCAATCAAGGCTTCGACGGCGTCTTCCAGAATCGGCGGGGCGCCGCCGGTTCGGTCGGTTATGCTCGGTTCTTCGCCTGATGACAGCGAAGCGGCCTTGTCTTTCAGCTCCAGGATTAAGCGTTGCGCCGTTTTTTTGCCGATGCCTTTGATACGAATAAAGGCTGCTTCGCGTTCTTGCAATAAGGCTTGTTGCAATTCGTCGGCTGTCAGGCCGGACAGAATCGCCAGCGCCGTGCGTGGGCCGACGCCGGATACGCTGATCAGCAAGTTAAACAGTTCCCGCTCTTTCACGCTAAAAAAACCAAAAAGCTGCATGATATCTTCGCGCACATGCAAGTGCGTGTGCAGCCGAACCGTGTCTCCTATTTTACCTATTTGATCGCAGGTTGTCAACGAAATAAAAACATGGTAACCCACGCCGTTAACGTCCAGAACGACCTCAGTTGGTTTTTTTGTAACAAGTTTTCCGATTAGCTGGGCAATCATTTTTCGCTCCCTGGTGAAATAAGGGAATGTTATGAATCAAAGTTATTTAAATCTTACTCTTTACCTGAATTATTCACGAATCTTAACGCAAACGTCGCAATAGACGCTAAAGACGCAAATTATGTACTAGTCAACAACATTTCACACACTTGTCATGCCGGAATGTTTCTATCCGGCATCTTGTTTGCCTGAAAGAAGATTCCGGTTAAAAACATACCGGAATGACACCGACAAAAAGTGTTCTAAAGGTCGTTGACTAGTACATAAAGACGCAAATTATGAGTTTATATCTGAAAAATGGATTGTGCGGTAACTCGATCTTTTTAAATTTTGGCTCTTGGAATAGTTTTACGGAAGTGAAGATTGTCATGCCGGAATGCTTTTATCCGGCATCTTACTGCCAGGGTCACGACAAGATTCCGGCTAAAAACGCGCCGGAATGACATCGTCTTTCCGTAAAAAGGTTCCATGAGCCTAAATTTTAAATTTTTAATTCGGATAATTTAAAACATATCAAGCACTTGCGCCATTTGCGCCATTTGCGTCTCTTGCGTTATGAATTATTCAGGTTTAATCTCGTTTGTCTCGTTTGTAACAAAAGCCACCAATTCTTCAAACAAAAAATCATCCACAAAAATCTGGATGCGCTTGATAAACGGCTGATAAATCGCGCCCTGTTGCTGAAGTTGATCCAGCGTCTGCTCCAGTTCGGTCAAATTGCCGGATTGGGCCTGATCGATCAGGCGCTGCCGCATTATTGCCGGCGGCCAGACTATATCGGCGGCGGGCTCGACCGGCGCAACCGCAGCGGGATCATCCACATAGCGCCAGGTGATGTTTAAAAATGTCGTCAATTGCTCAAGCAAGGCGCTGATGGAGATCGGCTTGGGCAGAAAAGCGTTACAGCCAACGTGTTGCGCCTCGTCCTGTGTTTCACGCAGGGCATTGGCGGTCATGGCAATCACCACGATGTTTTGCGTCTCCGGCGTGTGACGAAGCTGGCGGGTGGTGGCTGCGCCGTCCTGGCCCGGCATGTTCCAATCCATCAGGATCAAATCCGGCCGATGGCGCAGGGCCTGTTCAAATCCGTCCAGACCGTTCTCGGCTTCCAGAATCACGAAGCCCAACGGCTTAAGCGTGTCGCGAACAACGGCCCGACTGACGGCATTATCATCTACCACCAGCAGGGTTGGCGGCTGGCCTTCAATACCGGTGATGTGCCGGGGGACATCAACGCCGAGGCTGTCCGGCGCGTTGGAGCCGTGCGGCAGCGCAATATCAAACCAAAAGGTCGTGCCGGCGCCAACCTGGCTGCGCATAGACAAATCGCCGCCCATCAAGAGCGTCAGCTTGCGGCTGATGGCCAATCCCAGACCTGTGCCCTGAGCATTGGCCGAGGCATCGCCCACTTGCGAAAATTCCTGAAACAGACGCTGCTGCGCGACCGCGCTCATACCTTCGCCGGTGTCAATGACCTCAAATCTTAATTTCGGAATGGGGATATCTGATAACTGCTGATCGTGCGGGCCAACCATTACCTCCGCATTCTCTCGGCATTCCGAAACCCGCAAAGTCACCTGACCTTGTTTGGTAAATTTGATGGCATTGCCGAGCAGGTTGATCAGGATTTGGCGCAGCCGTTTTTCGTCGCCCAATACAAAATGTGGCAGGGCTTGGTCTGCGCTAAAAATTAGTTTCAGTCCTTTGCGATAGGCGGCAGACTGGTTCATGTTGAGCACATCCTGCAACATTGTCGGCAGGTCGAACGAAGCGTGGGTCAGCTCGACTTTGCCGACTTCAATTTTGGCTAAGGAATGCCATTTAAATAACTTCCCGATTTTAGGTTGCAGTAGGTATTGCG
>CAYOLL010000299.1:0-4169 GCA_964404765.1 uncultured Gemmatimonadota bacterium
CTGTATGGTTCTTTCCAGCTCCGGTCTGCTACAAACAGGTCGCCCCGATGGGGCTATTCGCCGGGTTTTGTTGGGTTCGCTTTTCTACAAACGGACCGCCCCGATGGGGCGAAAAGCTGCGTCACGACCGGATTTATTTTGGAAAGATGTCTAATTCCGACGCTACCCGAAATGAAGTGAGTGCCATCAGGGCAGAGGAAGCGCTTTTTCGAGCCAAACAATGTCCAAATGTTTTTGAAGCATTTCCAGCAAACAATTCATATCCACGGGTTTCATCAAAAAATCATCGGCGCCGTTAGTCTGGGATTGACTGGTCGTATAATCAAGAACACTGGCGGAAACGATGATAATCTTGAGCTTTTTCAGGTCTGCATCCGCTAGGCTGCGGATGTGTTTAATAAATGCAAAGCCATCCATAACCGGCATCATGATGTCTAACAAAACCACGTCCGGCTGGCTGGCACATACTTTGTCCAGCGCTTCCTGCCCGTTTTCGGCCTCCTCTATAAGAAAGCCGAAGCGGTTTAGCATACTTTTCAGTATCATTCGATTCGCTTTGTTGTCATCAACAATCAATACGTTTCGCGGCTTTCCTTCATAGCCCGAAATGCGGGCTCTGTCCGGTGTCGGCATGGCTTTGGGTTTATGAACCGGCAAGTTGAGCTCCACAGTAAAGATGGAACCCTTGCCGACAGCGCTGATGACCTGAATAACGCCGCCCATCAGATCGGCCAGGCGCCGACTGATACTCAATCCCAGACCGGTCCCCAGATTTTTGTATCTATTTTCCCCCACTTGATGAAACGGCAGAAATATTTTCTCTAACTCGGCGGCCGGAATACCAGCTCCGGTATCCTCCACCTGAAAGCGCAGGTTGCCGGAGGACTGCTCAACCTTCAGCGCTACGCGGCCCTGCACCGTAAATTTGATGGCGTTGCTTAACAAATTGAGCAATATCTGACGCAGCCGTTTTTCATCACCCAAGACATACCGTGGCATATTCTCCGGGATTTCAAAATCCAGAACAATATTTTTCCCGTCCGTTTGGGGGCGGGCGATCTTTACCACCTCGTCTAAAAGTTTGTGCAGATCAAACGGCGCGGTGGTCAGTTCCAGGCGGCCAGCCTCAATTTTTGCCATGTCCAGAATATCAGTAATCATGCTTAACAGATGCTCGCCGCTATGGTGCATAACGCCGACGGCATCTCCAAGCAACGCCATAATGTTGGCGTCATGCTTAAAAATCTGGATAAAACCGAGAATAACATTGAGCGGGGTGCGCAGTTCATGACTCATGCTGGCCAGAAAATCGCTTTTAGCTTGATTAGCAGCCTCTGCCGTTTCTTTAGCTTGCTTCAGCGCTATGGCGGTTTGCTGATGTTTGGTAATTTCCTGAGCCAGACGGTCATTGGTTTCTTGAAGCGCTGCCGTCCGCTCGGTTACCATTGCTTCCAATCGGTCGCGATACGCTATTAGTTCTTCTTCCGATTTCAAACGCTTTTGACGATTTCGCAAATGCCGCTCGGATATTTTGAGCCGAATTTTGAAAAAATGCGCATCTTTCTCATCCATCAGATGCGGTTTGGCCATATAATCATCAGCGCCGGCTTCCAAAATTTCCTCCAGCAGCTCCGGATTATCGTCATGCGAAGTTATGGCTACAATCAGCGCCCGGTCTCCATTGGGAAGCTGCCGGATACGCCGACAAAGCTCAAATCCGTCTATAACCGGCATGTAAATATCGGTAATAATAATATCGGCGGGTGATTTGCAGAATAAATCGAGCGCCGCCGCGCCATCGCTTGCGGTTTCCACCTCATAGCCATGCATGGTCAGAAACATGTGAAAAACTTTAAGCACAATTCGTTGATCGTCCACTATCAAAATTTTCATGTTAAACTCGATTGTATGATTCGTAAGGGTCTTCATCAAAAATAAGCGCACAATTATATGGGACAGACTTCACTTTTGTCAATTTCTTTCCGATACAGACCAAAATCAACTTTTGCTTGAAAAATTGAAAACTCGCCACTAAATGTACTAGTCAACGACCTTTAGAACACTTTTTGTCGGTGTCATTCCGGTATGTTTTTAACCGGAATCTTCTTTCAGGCAAACAAGATGCCGGATAGAAACATTCCGGCATGACAAGTGTGTGAAATGTTGTTGACTAGTACAAAACTCGCCACTAAAGTACGAAAAAACTAAGCATCACGAAGGATGTTGAAAATTTGAGTTTTTAACGCTGCTGTGATTTAAAATCGCCATAACGCTTTTCACTCAAACACTTTAGTGATTTTTTGAGCCTTGGTGACTTAGTGGCTGATGAGGAATTCAGGTTTGAAAGATTGACCCACCCGCGACAGTTTTTGTGGCATTGCCATATTTCCCTTGTTATCTTTGCGTTTTAGCGCAATGTCCATCAACCAAAACCAATTTCATCATCAAGGAGACCCGCATGGAGACGCCCTTTATCGGCATTTACGGTCTTTACAAAGTCAATACCTACCTGTTTAACACCGGCTTAAAAGACGTGACGGACGAGCTGGCCCGGCGACAATTGGGCGAAAAAGTGAATCCTATTTTATGGATTGCCGGACATCTGACCAGTTACCGCTATACCATCATGAAAACATTGGGCGCCGAAATACCTTTCCCGTTGGGTGATGGCTTTAAGCGTGGCCAGCCTTACACCCCGACCGGCAGCTACTCCAGCGTGCCCGAAATCAAAGCCGCCTGGGACGCCGTGAGTGAAAAGCTGCTGCCAAAGTTGGAATCTCTGACCGCCGCAGAATTGGCTAAAACAGGCTTTGACGGCCTGCCGCATAAAGACGGCACGCTGCAAGGCGCGCTGATGTTTCTGGTCTACCACGAAGGTTACCACATCGGTCAAATATCAACAATCCGCACCGGTCTTGGCCTGGAAGGTTTGATTAAATAACGGGAGTTACGACGTGGTAGAGCGCTGGAGTGCTGATGCGGACGCCGCAATTCGTCAGATTTTCGGCGAGCTGCTTGCGATTATCAAAGCGAATTCAAATGGAGTTTGTGATGACTCCGATCCGGAATGTTTGCACGACTTTCGCGTTGCCGTGCGGCGAACGCGCGTGCTGCTGAGTCAGGCCAAAAGCAATTTTCCGGATAAAAGCTATCGGCATTTTCAGGCCGAATGGCGGCGGATTGGCCAATTGACCGGCAATCTGCGCGATCTGGATGTCTATCTGCAAAAGGCCGCTGTTTATCGAACGATGCTGCCGCCAACCCTGCGCCCGGCTATTGAGCCAGTTTTCGGCACATTGCGCCGACAGCGGCAGCGGGCTTTCCGGCTGGTCCGGAGCAGCCTGCGCGATGCCCCATATCTTGAATTGCTTACCGGCTGGGAGCAGTTCCTGACCGATCCGGCTGACCCGGCCCATTCCGCCCGGCCCATCGGTAAGTTGTCCGCAAAATATCTGGCCGGCGCCTATCGCCGGGTAATCAAACATGGCCTGATGATTACGCCGGAATCGCCCGATAGCGATCTGCACGAACTACGAATCGTCTGCAAAAAATTACGCTATCTGCTGGAATTTTTTGTCGATCCCGCCGATCCCGCCGCGGCTTTACTTGAGCCGTTGCGCCGATTACAAGGAAATCTGGGTGATCATCAGGATTTGAGTATCCAGATTGCGAAAATGGAAGCGTTAGGCCGGGCGTTTCTGATCAAGAAAACGGCGGATAAGCAAACGCTGCTGGCGATTGGCTGTTTAATTGGCGAGCTTTACGAGCAGAAGACAGCCGCCCGGCGACAGTTTGCCGAGGCTTTTGCCGCCTTTCGGGTGCCGTCAGCGGAAAAGCTGTTGCATGACTTGATCTGCAGGATGACATTGCCGTGTAAAACCTAACCCGGACGAGCCGGAACCAAAAGCCTAACCGCAGAGTTTCGCAAAGTGTGGCGCGAAGTTTCGCAGAGAAAAGCTTGGCGAAACTCTGCGGTTAGATTTTTTTTGCTCAAAAGGCAAAGATTTGACTTTTTAGGTCCTAAGAGTCCTGCAGCAGAACAACTTACTTGATAATGTCCAACAAGCCGCATAATGTCCAACAAGCCGCATAATGTCCAACAAGCCGCATAATGTCAGAGCTCCTGATCCCGTGCGAGGCTAACAGTCGTGAAACTTATTTCTGCAAAA
>CAYOLL010000300.1:0-4128 GCA_964404765.1 uncultured Gemmatimonadota bacterium
GTGTACACCACACTAGTTATGAAGTTCAAAAAAGTGTTCTAAAGGTCGTTGACTATTACAAAAACTTGTGAAATCGTGCACTGAAGCCTTCGCAAAGTTAGGTTACCACCACTTTTTGTGCAATTACTTTGTTTGCGCATAACCTCAACAGGTTCAACCAATTAAACCCTTAGGGTTTATGCTTAAAAGTTTAAAAATTTTGTTTATAATGACTTAACCTTAACGAGAATACATTGTTTGCTAATCATTGTTATTCATTTCAAACCGCATCATAATGCGTCTTTTTAATTTTTAGCAAATAAACCTTATGCTTGACGTGGTGTCTATGCTATCGTAACTATCGGCATTTACACCGTTTTTGACTGGAGGATATAGATGAGCCGTTTAAAGCAATTGGCGATTAACGACGAGGGTTTCGCTTTTGACCCGTCATCGGGAGAAAGCTTTACCATCAACCCGACCGGTCTGTTTATTTTACAAGGCCTGCGCGAGCTTAAACAGCCGACTGAGATTTGCGCCAATCTCACCGAAGCATTTGATACCACGCCGGAATCCGCCGAGCGTGACGTGGCCGATTTTATGGCCCAATTGCGTACACTTAAGCTGATCTAATACCAAAACTGAAAATGATTTGCACACATTCGGAGCATAAACCCTAAGGGTCTTAAACGCTGCAGCTCATTATCAAGTATGCTCTTGCAAGACCCTTAGGGTTTTTCCGCAGTGTGCAATTCTTTTTTGGTAATGGTATAACATCGCTCACAATCAGGGGCACCGGTAATGACTGAAAAACGCTTTAAACTTTTATACGACAGCCAATGTCCGTTCTGTAAGCTGGAGGCGGAATGGCTGAAGCGCTTGGACAAGCGCAATGCCTTTGTATTGGAAGACATTGCTGCAACGGACTTTGACCCGGCGCGTTACGGGCTGACTTACACCGAAGTAACGGGCATTTTGCACGGTATTTTGCCGGACGGGCGCATTGTTCGCAAAATGGATGCTTTACGCGGCGCGTATCGGGCCGCCGGCATCGGCTGGGTGATGGCCCCAACCGCCTGGCCCGGGCTGCGCTGGTTTTTCGACCGGCTGTACGCGCTTTTTGCTCGTCATCGCGTTCGTTTGGGTCGCTTGTTTGGCCGAAATTGCGACGGCGGTACCTGCGCAGTCGGCGTACATTAGACTGTTGGTTTATAGTCGTCTAAAGCCTATCAATCTGCAAAACTTTCGTTAGATAACTGGAGGCGATCATGCAAGAAATCATTGTCGGCGTATCGGGCATCAACGCCGTGGACAACCCTGGCCCGGGCGTGGGCGTGGCTCGCGCACTTAAAGAGGATAAGGGGCTTAAAGTCAAAATTGTCGGCCTGGCCTATGACGCGATGGAGCCGGGCATTTATCTGGACTGGCTGATTGACAAATCCTACATCATGCCTTATCCATCCGGCGGACGCGAGGCGTTTTTGGAACGGCTGGCCTATATCAAAAACTCATACGGGCTGGATTTTATTATCCCGATGCTGGACGCCGAACTGCCGTTGTATACCAAATATGTGCGCGATATCGAACAGCTCGGCATTCAAACCTATGTGCCGACGCCGGAACAATTCCGCCTGCGCAGCAAGGATCGCCTGACCGAAGTGGCCGGGCGGATCGGTCTGGAGCATCCGCGCACGGAAGTGGTCAACTCGCATGGCGAACTGTTGCTGGCGCTGGATAAGTTGGGTCTGCCGGTGATGGTCAAAGGCGCGTTTTACAAGGCCCACCGCGCCTATACGACGCAGGAAGCCGTGGCCCATTACAATCAATTGGTAGCGGAATGGGGCTATCCCGTCCTTGTCCAAAAAACGGTCAGCGGCGAGGAAATGAACGTAGTCGGCGTCGGCGACGGGGAAGGCGGTCACCTGGGCATCGTCGGCATCAAAAAGCTGTGGATTACCACCCTGGGCAAAATCTGGACCGGCGTAACCGTCAAAAACGAGCCCATGCTCAAAGCCGCGGCCCGCTTCATCAGTGAGTACAAATGGAAAGGCGCGTTTGAGTTGGAATGCATTGTGGACGGCGAAACGATTTATCTGATTGAAATCAACCCGCGCTTTCCTGCCTGGTCGTATTTTGCCGCCGGTGTGGGCATTAATCTGCCCGGCAATATTATTCGCAAAGCCTACGGCCTGCCGCCGGTGGAAAATATGGAGTACGAGGCCGGTAAACTCTTTGTCCGCTACACCTATGAAGTTGTCACGGATATGAAGGCGTTTCAGGATGTAGTGACCAAAGGCGAGCATTAGCAAAAGCAGAATGTGAATAATGCCAATCATGCGGATAGAATTTATGAATTACGGGTGGATTACTGAAGGGGTCGGTTTGATCGGTGTTATAATTTTGCCGGTCGCCTATTTTTTGCTGCAAACGGGTCGCTTGCGGGTGGAAGATTTAATCTATTCGCTGCTGAATTTGCTTGGCTCGCTGTTCATTTTCTTTTCCCTGCTTTTTAAATGGAATCTGTCGGCGGCCTTGATCGAAATTTTTTGGGCGCTGATTAGTCTGTATGGCGTCGTCACCTATTTTATCCGCAAAAGAAAAGATCGCACATGATCACTGCAAAATCGGGAGCCATTCGGCAGGGCGCTGACAACGTCAATGAGGGCGATTACATTGTTGTGTCGCCCCAAGCGGAGCATCGCTTCGGCGATGACAGCGCCGCGGTGATTTTGGTGCTGTTTGGGAGTTGACGATTTGCAAAAGTTTTCCAAATTTTTTTTGCCGGGGCAATTAAGACATATCGTGGAAAGCGAATACAAATGAATCAAAAACTCTTTGCCGAATTATTGGAAAGCGTACAGCAAGGCAGCGCAATTTTACGCGGGAATATGAAACCTTCGCGCCGGTTTGAAATGGATCCGACCGACGTGCGCGCCCTTCGCCGGCAATACGATCTAACCCAACGCCAATTTGCCGAATTGCTCGGCGTCAGCATATCCACCCTGCGGCAATGGGAGCACGGCCGCCGGCAACCGGGCGGCCCGGCTCGTGTTTTATTGCAAATCGTTACCCGTCACCCAAATGTTCTATTGTCGGCTTCGGCCGCTTCTTGAAAGCGATTTGAGTTTTATTTCGCCGTGCCAAATACAGCCTGCTTTCTTATGCTGAGCGCGGGCTTTTTTATCACGCGGAAAGCATGGGATTGACCCGACCGGTCAACGAAGGCGAGTACATCGTTGCACCCCCGCATATCTAAATCAGTAGTGCTTGATGGCATAAGTTCGTGTGAACTTTTTTGGAGGATTCAACCAAGCCCAGATACCCATTTTCTCCAAGAAAATGGGTATCTAAAGTTCACACGAACTTCTGCCGCTTAGCAGTAGTCAAGTATTTTGAAGGAGGAAATACGATGCGTTTTAAAGTTCAATATATGGTCAAAGACTTTCGTGTTCCTTGCAAGCTGCAGTTCTCATTTGACCGCGACGGAAGCAATGTTGAAATTACTTTGCAACCTATTCAAACTCAAGACGTTCAAGACCCATTAAATAAGAGTTCGTATTGTGAAGTAGCGCGTGAAGTTACAATTAGCAGCGAGATAGACAATATTCTACAGCAATATCAAAATCATGAAATTGATGACCTGTCGAATTATACTGGTCCTATCGATCAATTTATTCAACATGAGTTACTTAAAAATTTCAAAAAATACGCAATAGAATTACTGCACTGTTTGCGATGGCGGGCTGGTCTTAAAAAAATCTACACGCTCGAGGAAACTAACTGTTGGCTTCTTAACAATAACAAGTTACCTGAATGGATTGAGATAAAATACTTTTATGTTTTACCAGTTAGAATTCTTGATTTTAGCATAGCGCCAGGATTTCATAAGTTAAAACCCGATTCTGTGTCTGCTTTTACAAACGAGGTGAGTGCTGCTTTTGGAAAAAAGTTAATAGAGCCGATACATCACCGCATTTTCCACGAAGCATGGGAGCAACGGGATCGTCAACCCGCGACGGCGATCATTTTCGCTAACACTGCAATTGAAATAGCGCTGAAACAGTGTTATACGCAGTTAAAAATCTACACTGAAACCACACTACACGACAAAATTTGCAAAAGCGTCAACTTCTATTTATATTGGTGGTT
>CAYOLL010000301.1:0-4110 GCA_964404765.1 uncultured Gemmatimonadota bacterium
ATGGTTCTTTCCAGCCCCGGTCTGCTACAAACGGGTCGCCCCGATGGGGCTTGAATGCGGAAGTTATTTAGTACACGTTCCTAAGGGTTTGTTGGTGAGTTGAGAAAACCCTAAGGGTTGAAAAGCGAAACCCTTAGGGTTTATTGTATTGATCCGTTCAAAATATAGTTAAAAAACAGCTCAAATCCAAACGAGGGCAGAGTGAACGAACTTGTTCAACAATTGATAAATGGCGTTTCGCTGGGCAGTATTTATGCCTTGATAGCGCTTGGTTATACAATGATTTACGGAATCCTGCGCTTCATTAATTTTGCACATGGTGACGTTTTTATGGTCGGCGCTTTTATGGGTTATTATTTTGCCCACATTGTTGGGCCGGCGCTTGGCGGATCGTTGTGGCTCACCGGCCCAATTGTGATGATTGCCTCGATGATCACCTGTTCACTATTAGGTGTTATTATCGAAAAACTGGCCTATAAGCCGTTGCGCTATCGGCCCAAGATTTCTATCCTGATTACTGCTATTGGCATTTCGCTTTTTCTGGAGTTCGGCGGCCAGCTCGTTTTTGGCCCGGACCCAAAACCTTTCCCCAAGCTCATACCGTCCGCCACGCTTTACGAGAGCGAGAGCGTGGTCATTACCAGCACGCCTATGATCGTTATCGGCACGGCTTTCCTGCTGATGCTGATTTTGCGCTTTGTCGTGCTGCATACCAAAATCGGCACAGCCATGCGCGCAGTTTCCTTTAACCAGCAGGCAGCCAGCCTTATGGGCATCAACATTGATACGGTTATTTCTTTTACCTTTGTCGTTGGTTCAAGCCTGGCTGCGGCCGCCGGTATTCTCTATGCTACGCTGTATCCAAAAATTGATCCGCTTATGGGTATTTTTCCCGGCCTGAAAGCCTTTATTTCCGCAGTTTTGGGCGGGATTGGCAACATTCCCGGCGCAGCGCTGGGCGGGCTGATTATCGGCCTGATCGAGACACTGGTAACCGGATATATTTCGCCCACCTATCGTGACGCTATTTCCTTTGCAATTTTGGTTTTAATTTTGATCTTCAAACCTGCCGGTTTGCTGGGCAAAGACGCGCCGGAGAAAGTTTAGCCAGAATGGCGCCGAAATTTAGCTGTGAGATCACCTATCAATGTGACATATTCAACGTCAGCAAACGAGCGGCGTTTATGCCGATGTTGGATGCAGTTGTGATGAACATGCGTGGGGAAGACATCGGCGTCTCCGAAAGGTTTCTTGTAGACACCGGTGCCGTTGCCTCCGTATTAAACCGTAAGTATGAAAATCTGCTTAGCAAGGAAGCACAAGTCGATACACTTGTGGTACAATATGGAGCAGGCAGTCCCAGACGGCTTCCTGTCTATGATTTAAAACTGAAGATTAAAAGCATAGAGCCTATTTCGTTAAAAATGGCTTTTGACAACGAATTAAGCAATTATAAATGATAAATTGTAAAATTTTAAATTATAAACGACGAGCCGTAATGCGCCTGCACCGGCAATTTTTAAATTAACTCGCTCTTCTGTTAATTTATCGTTTATAATTCAACATCTTCATTTATAAATTTATAATTACTTAAGGATATAACCCATGAAGCCGCCTGCCTATAGAGATACGCTCAAAATTGTATTGGGGCACTTGTATTTTCAAAAATTTGACGGTAATACCGGTTTTTTTGGCTTGACCGACATTCTAACGGCGATTGGTTACCCAACCGCAAAGGAAGAGTTGAATAATATTGGCAAATATCTTGAAGCAAAAGATTACATCAAAGCAATATTCCAAATAGATGATGTTTATGTTCAAATTATAACTCAGGGCATTCTCTATGTGGAAGAGTTGCTTGAAAAAAATGAGATCAATGAGATTATTATAAAAGAAATGAATAAGAAAATTAAGCAGAGCGCACAATTGGCCAGTGAAATTGAACGTCCGAGTATAGGGCAAATAAAGGCGAGGCGAAAGCAACTGTTGAATATGCTCACGAATATAAAAAGAAAGTTAGGATCATCGATAAATCTGGAAAACTATGATCTAAAAAAAGATGTGGATATCATCAAATTGGAGTTGGAAAAATTAAACCCCGATAAAGATATTATCCGGCAAAAGATGATGAGGTTTGATTATAACGAGCGTATCAGAAGTGAAATAAATGTCCTGTACGAAAATCTTAATATCTATTAAAAAGGATAGACGATCTTGAAACTTCAACATCTTTCCAAGACCATGTTGTTAATCGCCCTCATTCTCTGCGCCATTGTCGCCCGCTTTGAAAACTGGATTGATCCTTATTATTTTCAGGTGATCATCTACATCGGCATCAACATTACGCTGGCAGTCAGTCTGAACCTCATAAACGGCTACACCGGCCAATTTTCAATGGGCCACGCCGGCTTTATGTCGATTGGCGCGTACGCCTCAGCGTTGCTGACCACGCAACTGCTCGTTATTCCCGGCAGCGGCAGCAGTTATGTAATGTTTCCGTTGGCTTTGATTGCGGGCGGCTTGGCCGCGGCAGTCAGCGGCTTGGCTGTCGGCATTCCAAGCCTGCGCCTAAAAGGAGACTATCTGGCAATTGTCACGCTTGGTTTTGGCGAAATCATTCGGGTTATTATCCAGAATATTGAGATTCTCGGCGGCGCGCGAGGCATGACCGGCATTCCCAAGCTGGCTAATTTCTTCTGGGTCTTTGCTGTGGCCGCAATCGTTATTTTTGTGATCTACAACCTGATTCGATCCACGTACGGCAAAGGCTATCTGGCCGTTAATGATGACGAAGTAGCGGCCCAGGCCATGGGCGTCAACACCACGGCCTACAAAGTCAACGCCTTTGTTGTTGGCGCTTTTTTTGCCGGTATTGCCGGCGGCTTATACGCCCATTTTGTTACTTATATCAATCCGTCACAGTTTGGTTTTGTTAAATCTATCGATTATGTGGTTATGGTTATTATCGGCGGCATGGGCAGCATGAGCGGCGTGGTTATTGCCGCCGTGCTTTTGACAATTTTGCCGGAAGTTTTGCGCCCGATTGCCGAATATCGGATGATTATCTATTCGCTATTACTGGTTATTATCATGATCGCCCGACCGCAGGGTTTGTTTGGTAAGGGATTGGATTTCAGCAAATTTTTGGCAAAATGGCAAAAGGCATAGATCGTTATAAAGAATTGGCAATTGCAGCGTTGTAATTCAATGCGGTAACAAAAACGATCGGCAAAAGCCCTCTTGACTTGACAGTCGGGCGGGCTTTTGTTATTTTGAAGCCGGTTTTTTTGCCGGACGAACTTTTCGTGTCAATAGTGTGTCGTAAATGCTTATATATCTCAATTCGGAGGAGTCATGACCGAGAAGCTTAAAATATCCGCACTTGATTGGATATTAGGAATCTTATCTGGCGGCATGATCGTTTTTGCCGCGTATATGGCCTTTATCTACGCGCCGACGGAGCGCACCATGGGCCTGATTCAGCGTATTTTTTACTTCCATGTTGCTTCGGCCTGGCTGTCGTTTTTTGCTTTTTTTATTGTTTTTGTCGCTAGCTTGTTCTTTTTAGCAAAGAGAAACCGTTATTGGGATATTTTTGCATCATCATCAGCCCGGATTGGCTTTATTTTTTGCACCCTGGTTATTATTACCGGGCCGATTTGGGCCAAACCGGTATGGGGAATTTGGTGGACCTGGGACGCCCGCTTAACGTCCACCTTTATCTTGTGGCTGATGTACATGGGCTACGTGATGATGCGCGATTATATTTATGATCCGCTTAAGCGTGGCATGTTATCAGCAGTGATTGGCATTATCGGTTTCTTGAATGTGCCTTTTGTCTACATGTCTATTCGCTGGTGGCGGACACAGCACCCGCAGCCGGTGATGGGCGGCGACGAAGGTTCCGGCCTGGACCCGGACATGCGTCTGACGCTGTTTATCTCCTTGGGCGCGTTTACACTGCTTTACATTTTTCTGATGCGCCAGATCATTCGGATTGAACGCATTCAAGATGAAGTCGATTATTTTCATAAACTTGTTCATCAACATGAATAAACCTTAATCCCAAGCCAACCGTTAAAAATATCTACAAACATTGAAAAATCAATA
>CAYOLL010000302.1:0-4048 GCA_964404765.1 uncultured Gemmatimonadota bacterium
CACTTTCAATCTCTAATCTCTAATCCACTTTTGCGATGACTTTCAACATACAAGCTCACAAAGTTTATCGCAGCGTTTCACAAAGTTTTCTTTTCTTTGCGTAACTCTGCATAAGGCTCTGCGAACTTTGCGGTTAAAAAAAATTGCGGTTTACCGCGCTATGTTATATTTTGATTTGACTGACTTTTAAATTTAAACTGCTGAAGCTTTTTAACGTCTTCGAATATCCTGCATTTAAGTCTAAGGAGAAATTATGACAAAGCCCGCACAAGCGGAAAAACCGACGATGACCGAAATTGTCGTCCGCGTCGATTTAGTCAAAGGCGATGCCTTGAATGGCCGGGTTCAGGTGCCGGCGGATCAGGGTCTCTATAAATTCTTCAATCAACCCGCCCATTTTTTTGTGCTTAAAACCGATCTGGGGCGCTCCCTGTTGATTAACAAGCTGCATGTGATTAAAATAGAGCCTCAGGAAAACCGTTCACAGCAATGAACAATGAACAATGAACAATTGAGCAAAGGATAACCAAATGGCGTTCGATCTTGATTTGCAATCCATACAAGAAGCACGCGATTTATGCCGCCGGGCCAAAGCCGCCCAACTCCAAATGAAATCCTTCAGTCAGGAGCAGGTGGACGCCATTGTTAAAGCAATGGCCGAAGCCGGGGCGCGTGAAAATCGTCGTCTGGCCGAAATGGCTGTGGCCGAAACCGGATTCGGCATTGTCGAAGATAAGATGATCAAAAATTATGTCGCCACAGAGATGCTTTACAATTTTATTAAAAGTATGAAGACCGTTGGCGTCATCGGCGATTTGCGCGAAAAAAAGGTGATGGAGATTGCCGAGCCCATGGGCGTAGTCGCGGCAATTGTGCCATCTACAAATCCAACCTCTACCGCGATGTATAAGGCCATTATTTCGGTGAAGGCGCGTAATGCGGTTGTGGTCAGCCCGCATCCTTCGGCCAAAGGCTGTATTCTGGAGGCGGTCCGCGTCGTCGCCGAGGCCGCCGAAAAAGCCGGGGCGCCGGCCGGAGCCATTAGCTGCCAGACCCTGCCGACTCGTGAAGGCACCCACGAGCTCATGAAAAATCGGGATACCGCGGTTATTCTGGCCACGGGCGGTTCGGGCATTGTCCGGGCGGCGCACAGCGTCGGCAAGCCGGCTTATGGCGTTGGGCCGGGCAATGTGCCGGCTTTTATCGAGCGCAGCGCCAATATCCCCAAGGCTGTGCGCGACATTATCGCCGGCAAGACCTTTGACAACGGCACGGTTTGCGCCTCCGAACAAGCCATTGTCACCGAAACGGTTATTGCCGCGCAAGTGGAGGCCGAAGCCAAAAAACAAGGCGGCCACTTTCTGTCTGATGAACAAATGGACGCGCTAAGCCGGGTGGTGGCTGCGCAGGGTGGCGGTTTAAATCCGGCCATCGTCGGCAAGTCCGTCCAGACTATTGCCGGAATGGCCGGCATTTCCGTGCCTAAGGAAACGCGAGTGCTCATCGCCCGCCAAACCGCGGTCGGCAAAAAACATCCGCTGTCGATGGAAAAATTGTCCCCGATTCTGGCCTATTATGTCGAACCCGATTGGATTGCCGCCTGCCATCGCTGCATCGAGCTGTTGGAGTTTGGCGGCGTCGGGCACACGCTGGCCATTCACTCCATGAATCAGGAAGTGATTATGGAATTTGCCCTGAAGAAGCCGGTCTTTCGGATTGTGGTCAATACGCCTTCCACGCACGGCGCTATTGGGGCGACGACCGGCCTGGACCCGGCCATGACGCTGGGCTGCGGCACCTGGGGCGGCAGCATTACAGCCGACAACATTACGCCGCGTCATCTGCTGAATATTAAACGCCTGGCTTACGGCATTCGCGAACTGGAAGATTTTCCGTTTAATCCGCGCAAAGGCGGAACGACCGATAGCTTTAGCGCCAAGCCGGGCAATGACAGCCATATCGACGAGCCGTCGCTGCACCGCCTGTCGTCCGGCGATATCGAAAGAATCGTGCGCGAGTTCAGCCAACGACAAAAGTGAGCCGCAAGAAAATGGAGCGTGGGTTAGACGGGTTAAACCGTGCATTATCCACGCTATCTTTTAGAAAAGAAAGGAGCGCCTGATGCCTGTCACCGAAATGTTGGAGCAAGCCCAAAGCACTCTCTCCCGATCAGCTACAATGTCGCCTGTGCCAGCGCACCCGAGATTGATCACCGGTGAAGAATTTGCGCGGATGAATAATGATGAGCCTTGCGAATTAATTGAGGGGAGGATTGTGGCAATGGGTCAAACAAATGGAATCCACGGTTGGCTGACGACAAGAATAAGCCGTTTTCTTGATACATTTGTGGACGGGAAAAATTTGGGCAGTGTGCTTAGCGGCGGCGTGGGCGTCTATATCCGGCGGAATCCGGACTCCGTGCGTGGCGTCGATATTGCATTTTACAGCAAGGAGCGGCTGCCTGTCATTCCCACCGAAGGCTTTTTAACGGCGGCGCCCAACGTAGCCGTCGAAATCATCTCGCCCGGCAATACATTTGACGATATTATGGTAAAAGTGGAGGAATATTTTGCCGGCGGTGTGGAGCGGGTGTGGCTGGTGCAGCCGATGCTGAAAGTCGTCTGGGTTTGCAAATCGCCGGCAGAATGGACACGCTTAAATGTTAGCGATACGCTGCGCGACGAGGGCGCGCTAACCGGATTTGAACTGCCGGTGGCGACGCTGTTTGACGCGATATCGAATTAATAAATTTCCAAGGTACGCAATAACGTCTGTTTTTTCCTACAAGAGCGGAAAATGGCCAATCGTCTTATAAAAAGCGCAACGGCAGCCGATTATGAAAATATAACCGGCTTTATTCATGCCCAAAATCGCCATGACAATTACCGTTGTCTGCACAGCGATGAAACCGACCCGGCAGGTTTATTAGCCCGGATTCAAAAGCTGGCGACGCAGGACGAGATCTGTGTTGCGCTGGACATCCAAAACGGGGACATCATCGGGCTGCTTGGCTGCGAATATGATCGCGGTCTGCGACGCGGTTGGCTGTGGGGTCCGTTTGGCGTGCCGGATAGGGCCATCGACGCCGCACTGCTCATTCAGCTCAAAAACAGCTTACCGGCGGAAGTGCGCCGCCTGGATAGTTTTCTGGATCAACGCAATCAGCGCGGGCAGACGTTTTATACGACGCAGGGTTTTTACCGGGCGCAGGACTGTCACGTTTATGTGGCCCAAAAACCGGCCTTAACGATTACACCCACCCTTACCTTTGTCGCTCCGCAGGAACATCATCTTGCCTCCCTCAGCGACTTGCATGAGCGGCTATTTCCCCAAAGCTATGAAACCGCGCGCAGCATGTTCGACAAAATGGATGACGAGCGCCGCCTGTTTACCCATATTGCGCAAGACCGTGTGGCCGGCTACATTTTTGCCCGAATTAACGACGGTGATGAAGAAGGTTTTATCGACTTTTTGGGCGTACACGAGAGTCAGCGGGGGAAGGGCATCGGCAAGCAGTTGCTGCTAACCGCCCTGCATTGGCTGTTTGAGGATAAGCGCATGCCGCAGGTCGGTCTGACCGTCACCGACAAGAATACCAATGCCAGAGCCTTATACGAGCAAACCGGCTTTCATCTGCATTATGCCGGCGTCAATCACCGCCTGGAGTTTTAACACCTTCGGAAAGGAAAGCTATGATGCCCTGCGCCGTCCTGATGTTGAATTCAGCTTCGCTTCGGATTAATCCCCGAACTCTCGTTAAAAATTAAAAAAATAAGGAGAGATTCATGGCCCAGGTAAAAGGTAAATTTATCACCCTGACCGGCTTTTTGATGGCGCTTTATCAAAAACCACGCGAGGATGCCGATCAGATTTTGTATCAGCAGGTCGGCAAACACTGGAACGAGTTGGAGCCGGAAGGTTGGTACGACACCAAATTGTGAACTCATCCGACTTGCGGCGTTATTTCCGGGAGTGAGCAGAGAGATTGATATATCTTTCAGTCTGTCATGCCCGAATGTTTCTATCGGGCATCCACAGCCCGACTGGA
>CAYOLL010000303.1:0-4031 GCA_964404765.1 uncultured Gemmatimonadota bacterium
GTAAGGTTCTTTCCGGCCGTCGGTCTGCTACAAACAGGTCGCCCCGATGGGGCTTGAAATACGGAAATTATTTAGTGGTTATGGCCCCATTAAAAGATCGCCCGGAGTTCTTATTGAGTAGCCTTTGCGATGGCAGGCATCATTTTCTTTAGCGACTTTACACGGCCTGTAATTACGGCTACTCGTTTTTAAAATTCGGGGTGCGCTTCTCGATAAATGCAGCCAGCCCCTCGCCGGTATCGGCTGTAGAAAATAAGCCGGTAAAGACGTTGGCTTCAAAAGCGTTGCCGTCGCGCAGGCTCATATCCAAACCGTGATTGATAGCCCGCTTGGCCGTTTGGATGGCAATTTGGCTATGCTTGCCCATTTTTGCGGCCAGGTCTTCCGCAAATTTGAGCAGTTTTGCTTTACTCTTCTCGCCATCAATTTTACGCTTGATTGTACCGTCAGGCTGCGCTTCTTCCAACCAATCCGCTTTGACGATCTCATCGACTAAACCAATTCGCTGTGCTTCTGCAGCATCAATGCGGTCACCGCTAAAAATCAGTTGCTTGGCCTTGCCGCGGCCGACCAATCGCGCCAGTCTTTGGGTGCCGCCAAAGCCGGGAATCAAGCCCAGACTGACTTCCGGCAACCCAAGCTGCGCCGTATCCAGCGCCACCCGGATATCGCAAGCCAGGGCCAACTCACAGCCGCCGCCAAGAGCAAAGCCGTTGATCGCGGCAATAACAGGCTGACGCAAAGTTTCAACTTTCTCCATCAGGGCCTGCCCGAATTGCACAAAATGCAGGCTGGTCATATAATTCAATTGAGCCAATTCTTTAATATCGGCGCCGGCCACAAATGCTTTTGTGCCGCTGCCTGTCAAAATAATTGCGGCAACAGCCGGGTCATTTTCCAGCGCGACAAAGACCTGGGTTAGCTGCTGTATTGTCTCATAGTTAAGCGCGTTCAGCGCCTGTGGCCGATGAATGCTGACGATGGCCGTGCTACCTTTGCGCTCGATTTGAACATCTTTAAACTCCATTCGATGGCTCCTTTTTCCATTGATAAAATTGAATAAGCGTGTCACCATAACGATTTTCTCTAAAACAAGTTATCGGTATATCACGTAACTTTAATTCATGCTTAAGGTGTTTTTCGATGATCAGAATGCCCTCTAAAGCCAGCAAGCGGTGGTTTATCAGCAAAGAGGCGGCTTTGTCTAAAGCGTCTGAATGGTAGGGCGGATCGGCAAAGATAAGCTCAAACCTTAATTGGCGGGCGGCTAATTTCGGGATCGCTGTTAAAACATCGGCCTTCCAGACCTCGCACACTTCACGAAAGCCCAGCGTCTCGACGTTCTCATGTAGAATTGATATGGCAGAATGCGCTTTTTCGATGAAAACTGCGCTTTGTGCGCCACGGCTTAGCGCCTCCAAGCCCAGATTGCCTGTACCGGCATAGAGGTCCAAAACACGCGCATTATTAACAAATTCACCCAGAATGCTAAATAATGACTCTTTAACGCGATCACTCGTAGGACGTAATCGCTGATGTGCATTCGATTTAAGATGACGGCCTTTAGCAGAACCGGTAATGATGCGCATGGCTTAACTTGTGGGATAAGTAGTCGGACAGAATTATTGTCAGGCACGATCTAAACCTAACAGGTCTCCAAGAACTATATAGGTTTGAAAACAATTCTGTCCGCAAACTTACTCCGTTCCAAGCGACAAATTTGGCTTGTTGTCACCCTAAGGTTTTTTCTTTTTATACTGATTAAGGGTTAGAAATTGCATTTCAATTCGATGTCATGCCGGAATGCTTCTATCCGGCATCTTGCTTACCTGTAAGAAGATTCCGGCTAAAAACGTGCCGGAATGACACTTTGTACAATTGCAACTTCTAACCCTTAACGAGAATACTCTTAGGGTTTCCTGTTGGTTGTGCCAAACCTTAAGGGTTAAAAAGTGAACCCTTAAGGTTTATTCTCACACTTGGAAAGGAGTAGCTTAAAATTGCGTGGTAATTTTGATATTCACTTCGCGACCATCCTGCTCCAGGCTTGTAATCGGGGTTTGCTCGCTGCCAACTGGAAATTTGTAAACTGTATCGAATAGGTTGTGAGCGTAGATGCCGACCTTTAACCGGTCATTAAAAAAAGCACGGCTGGTCAAATTTAAATTAACCAGCGCAAAATCATCTGTGCTGCTGCCGACCAAATTGAGCCGCGAACTGTCATAGAAAACTTCCAAACCTGCTACGCCAAAACGATTTGAAACCGACACGCGGCCCTTTAGCAGATGCTTTGGCGAGTTCACAACCTCCCCATCCTCCGCTTCTTTATCTTCACTGGCTTGATTGGCATAACTGGCATTAAACCAAAGACCGGAACTCCAACGGCCGTTTAGCTCGATTTCCATGCCGCGCGCCGTAATTTCATCCGCATTGACAAAGACTTCAGCGCCTTCGGCATTTTGAGCGGTCGTAATCAGACCTGTTGTTTGATTGATGTAAAAAGAGGCTGTTGCCCACAAATTGGCATTGACTTTCTGCTCCCACACCAGTTCGGTCGTTTGGATTTTTTCACTTTTTAAATCCGCGCTTTTCAACGAGGAAATAAACTGCTGATGAAAGCTGGGGGCGCGAAACGCTTCGCCATAAAGTAACTTGACCGCGCCGTCATCCTGTTTTTTATAAATGATGGCAATGCGCGGGCTGGTCGAACTGCCGGCAATCGAATATTTGTCGCGCCGCAAGCCGCCGGTGACGGTCAGCATTTCCGTCGGACGATATTGGGCCTCAAGATAGCCGGAGGTGATATAAAAATCCCTATCGACGGCGGTATAAGGTTCGGCTTCAAACCCTTCATCAAAATTGCGATAGACTATTGTGTGCGACTGATATTCGCCACCGACAGTTATATGCAGCGGCAGTTGGTCAAATTCGCGATGCAACCGGGCTTCCGCGCCAAACCATTGGCCGTGGCTACGGTCGGAATTAACAGTTACAGCTCCGTCACCATAATCGTATGGATAGTTGCCGTTGTAATCGTAGCGGTCAAAATAACTGCGCAACGACAGATTATTCTTAGCGCCTAACGCCTTTTCATATTTTAATTCCAGCGAACGGTGCTTGTCTTCCACATCATTCGGACGGCCGTTAAAGATGGTAGAATATGCGCCGGTCGGAATACGCTTCAAACGTTCTGTCCAAACGCCTTGCATGGATAAAGCTCCGTGTGTAACATTAACTGTGCCGCCAAAATTCTCATTTTTATCCAGGTCTTTGGCAAGACCGTTATTGGTTTCCGGACTATCATATTCAGGATAATACAGATCCTGACCATCAAGTTGGCTAAAAATACCGGCAAAGGTCCAGCGTGTTTTTTCGCCGCGCCCGCCGCTCCAGCGTCCAAAAGCCTCTTGACGGCCAAAACTGCCGCCATTGACTGTAGCAGATATTCCCGCGGCTTCCGTATTCGTTTTGGTGATCACATTCACTACGGCAAACATAGCACTTGTGCCATACAATGTTGACCCAGGTCCATGCACAATTTCCACACGCTCGATGCTCTCCAGATTTAAAGACAATTCCGTGCCGATGCCAACCGAACCCCAAATATTCTCGTTCATTGTATGCCCGTTGATCAGCATCAAGATGCGAACATTAAAGTCGGACAGACGGCTGAAACCTCGCACACCGAGATACGTGTAATTCCGGTCATACGTGCGATACAAACCGGGGACGCTTTGCAAGGCTTCGTCCAGCGTGCGATAACCGTAGCGGGCAAAGTCTTCCGCCGTGATAATGGAAATGGCCGCCGGCGCATCAGATACGGACTGTTCATATTTGGCGGCCGTACTGACTTTGATGTTCAGCAAATCTTCCAGAGGTAAATCAAAAAGATCCGGAGCGGTCTGGGCCATGAGTTGTTTACCGTCTAACAAAAGTCCGCACAGAACTATAAAAACAGGTACAAAAATTTTGCCGATTGCACAAGGTAGTTTATTCATTTTTGCTTAATCTCACATTTTAAAAGGTTTTAT
>CAYOLL010000304.1:0-3992 GCA_964404765.1 uncultured Gemmatimonadota bacterium
AGCCGGCGGCCGCTGGCGCTGATCATCTTCAAATCGACATGAGCCTTGTCCGGCAGCGATCCGGCCGCGCCATCCATCAGCGATTCGGCCAGACCGATGATGCCGTTGAGCGGTGTGCGCAGTTCGTGAGAAGTGTTGGCCAGGAACTCGTCTTTGAGCTTGTCCACCCGGCGCAGTTGTTCGGCAATGGCGTGCTCGCGCTCCAGTTCCTTTTGCTTGCGCTCGACTTCACGCTGCTTGCGCTCTACTTTCTTTTGCTGGAAGCGGACAAAACCGATAATCGAACCTATGAATAGCAGCGCATACGAAGAGTACGCCCACCATGTCTTCCACCACGGCGGGGTAATACTAATTTTGAGCGCCGCACCGGTTTCGTTCCATACCCCGTCGTTGTTGCTGCCTTTGACCCGGAAAGTGTACTCGCCCGGATCGAGGTTGGTGTAGGTGACGTCACGTTTAAGGCCGGCGACGACCCAATCTGCGTCAAAGCCTTCCATTCGATAGGCGTATTGATTTTTGGCCGGCAGGGTATAATTCAAGGCCGCAAATTGCAGGGAAAAGACGCTTTGGCGATAGGAAAGCGTGATTCTATCTGTCGCTGTAATCTGCTTTTGCAGCGGAGAGTCGTCGCCGACAGACACCGGCTTGTTAAACAGCGAAAAAGCGGTAATGATTACCGGCGGGATATACGGGTTGTCCGTGATTTGTTTGGGATCGAAAACGGTCAAGCCGTTTTTCCCGCCAAAAAGCAGTTGCCCGGTCTGATTTTTCCAGGCCGCGCCCGGACTGAATTCATTGCTTTGCAAACCGTCAACGGCATCGAAATTGCGGAAGATTTTCGTCTGCGGATTGAAGCGGGACATACCCTTATTGGTGGTCAGCCACAGATTGCCGTCATCGTCCTCCAAAATGCCCTGAATGACATTATTGGGCAGGCCGTCTTTCTCGGCAAAAGCGGTAAAGGACTCACTGATCGGATCATACAAATTGAGGCCGCCGCTGGTGCCGAACCACAATCGACCGGTCGTATCTTCATAAATACAGCTCACCCGATTATGGCTTAGACTGCGCGGTTTTTTAGGATCGTGTTTGTAATGCTGAAATGTTTGACTATCCCGCACAAAACGATCCAAGCCCGCGCTGGTGCCGATCCACAAACTTCCGGCGCGGTCTTCGTAGAGGGAAAGCGCAAAGTCATTGCTCAGACTCTGTGGATTATCGGGGTCATGCTTAAAGCGCTCAAATGTTTCCGTCCGGCGATCAAACCGATTTAGGCCGCCGTACAAAGCGCCGATCCAAAGATAACCCAGGCTGTCTTCACAGAAGCTGACAATATCCCCGCCGCCAAACCGCTTTGGGTTATTCGGATCCGGCTGGTAACGGCTGAACCGTCCGGTCGACGGATCGAATTTGTTGAGGCCCTGATCCGAGGTGCCGATCCATAAAATACCGGCTTTATCTTCATAGACTGCGGTGATGTGGTTGCTGCTGATGCTGTACGGATTTTGCGGCTCATTTTTGTAATGCGTAAATTTTTTTGTCGCCGGCTCCAGACGGTTGAGCCCATCTTCGGCGCCAAGCCATATCAAACCGGCGTGATCGACACAGATTGCGGTGACCGTTTTGTGACTGAGACTGTTTTCCTCGCCGGGCCGATATTGATAGTGGCTAAAGCGGGCCCGCGCCGGATTGACTCTGGCAACACCCTGACCCGTGCCAAGCCAAAGAACTCCGGCGGCGTCAAAACACAAGGCTAAAACCTGGCTGCTGTTTAAGCTTAGCGGGTCGTTCGGATCATAGCCGAAGCGGTCGAAAACAGCCTTGCTTTGCGCATCGAGATCCAGCCGGTTCAACCCGCCGTCGTAGACGCCAATCCACAAAATGCCGTCGGCATCCTCCCGAATGCTTTGGATGCTATTGTTACCGATGCTGTGCGGGTCGGCGGCATCATGAAGATAGCGCGTAAAAGTCATGGTCTCCCGATTCAGACAATTCAAGCCGGCGTCGGTCCCGACCCATAAAACGCCCCGGCTGTCTTCATAAATCACATAGACAAAATTGTCCGTCAAGCTGTTCGGATTCTTTGCGTCGGCCTTGAAACGGGTAAAGGTTTCCGTAGCCGGGTCAAAACGATTAAGTCCATCGCGAGAGCCGACCCAAAGAAAACCCTGACGATCCGGACACAGCGCAAAGACCACGTTATGGCTTATACTGTTAGAATCCCCCGCGGCATTTTTATAGCTGATAAAACGACCGGTCCGGCGATCCAGCTTGTTGAGCCCGCCGCCGTAGGCCCCAATCCACAAATTACCGTATCGATCTTCACAAATCGGATTAACCATATTGTGGCTCAAGCTATGCGGATTGTTCGGATCGGGTTGAAAGCGGGTAAACTTCCCGGTCGCCGGATCAAGCTTGTTTAACCCGCCGCCAATCGTCCCCAGCCATAAATAGCCTTCCCGATCCTCATAAATGCTGCGAATATAATTGTGGGAAAGCGAAGTGGAATCTTGCGGATTATGCTTATAGACGGTAAAATCATAGCCGTCGTAGCGATTCAAACCGTCCTGTGTGCCAAACCACATCAGGCCACGCCTGTCCTGGCAAATAGCCGTGACCATGCTTTGAGACAGCCCCTGGTCAATAGACAGGCGGTCAAATTTAAGCTCGACCTGCGCTTCGGCCGGTTGCGCCCACAGCAGTTCGCCGATAACAAGGCTTACTAAAAAAATGCCAAACATTCGCATACCATCCTCCCAATTGCTCATTGTTCATTGTCCACGGCTCATTGCTTCTTCAACGCCACGATCGTAATATCGTCGTGTTGCGGCGCGCCTTCGCCGAAGCGCTCCAATTCCGTCATCAGCCCGGCAATCGTATCTTCCGGTTGGGTGATCGGATTTTCTTCCAGAAAGGCCGTCAGTCGCTCCAGGCCAAATATCTCTTTGCGCGGATTATGATACTCGGTTACACCGTCCGTGTAAAGCACAACCAGGTCGCCCGGCTGCAATACCAGCGGCTTGATGACAATGACATCATCCAACTTGTCGGTGACGCCCAGCCAGATGCCGTGGGCATAAATAACCTCACACAGGCCGTTGGGTCGGCGCAACAGGAACGGGTCATGCCCGGCCCCGGTGTAATACAACTGTTCGGTCACGGTGTCCCACATCAACAAGAGCATGGTGATCATCATCGGTTCGCGCATGTTTTGCACGTCTTTGTAAATCTGGCGATTGATTCGACAGAGCAGATCCCGCGGGGAGGGACTGTCTTCCACCAGCGTATGGAGCATGGAGCGCGTTTCTATCGTCAGCAGCGCGGCCGGCAAACCCTTGCCTGACACATCGGCGATGACGATGTAGATACGTTTACCGTCCGGCGACTCAATAAAGTCGTAATAGTCGCCGCCAACCGTTCCGGCGGGTTGGATAAACGCCGCAATTTCCAGCCGCGCAATTTTCGGCGCCGCCAGCGGCAACATGGATATTTGAATGGCCCTGGCCCGGTCCAACTCCTGGCTTTTGCGCTGGTTTTCCGCTTCAATCCTGGCGGTATCGGCCACATGAATATGCGTTTGGATGCGTGACAGCAACTCGCTGCGATGGAACGGCTTGGTCACATAGTCATTGGCGCCGGCGGCAAAACCTTCCTGAATATCGGCCTCCTGATTCTTGGCTGTCAACAGAATGACCGGCACCGCGTGATGGGGATAATTTTCGCGGATTTTACGGCAAACTTCGTAGCCGGACATTTTGGGCATCATCACGTCCAACAGGATCAAATCCGGCTTTAGGCCGTCCTCCACCAATTTAAGCGCTTCCATGCCGTTTATGGCCTGAATGATTTGATAATTCTTCAGGCTCAGGAAATTTTGCAGCACATGCTGATTAACCGGCTCATCGTCGACGACCAGAATGGTCAAGCTTTCAGCCGGCAGCGGTCGGCTTTCAGCAGTCGTAAAGCTTTCAGCCGTCAGCGGTCGGCTTTCA
>CAYOLL010000305.1:0-3937 GCA_964404765.1 uncultured Gemmatimonadota bacterium
GGCTTATCACGGCTATGTTTTCCCGTATTTTTCTACAAACGGCTTACCCCTAAGGGCAAAAAAGCAGAGATGACTTTCAAATTTAAGCGACAGATTCCATAATCCGCTTGGCCCACAAAAAATCACTCCGCGCCCATAAACGGATAACGCCAATCCTTGGCCGGCACAAAAGTTTCCTTGATCGTGCGGACGGACAACCAGCGCAGCAGGTTCATGGCGCTGCCGGCTTTGTCGTTGGTGCCGGAACCGCGCGCGCCGCCAAACGGCTGCTGCCCGACCACTGCGCCGGTCGGCTTATCGTTGATGTAGAAGTTGCCGGCGGAATTCCGCAAGTAGTTAGCCATCTTGACGATAGCCTGCCGATCCTGGGCAAATATCGCGCCGGTCAAGGCGTAGGGCGAAGTCGTATCGCACAATTCCAGCGTTTCATCCAGCTTGTTGTCGTCATAAACGTAAATGGTCAGCACCGGGCCGAAGATTTCTTCTTCCATTGTCTTGAAGCGCGGGTTAGTGGTGACAATGGTGGTCGGCTGAATAAAATAGCCTTTGGAATCATCGTAGCTGCCGCCGGTCAGGAACTCGGCTTCGTTGGAATTGCGGGCGTAGTCAATATAGCCGGTAATGCTGTCAAAGGCTTTTTTGTCGATGACGGCGCCCATAAAGTTGGTAAAGTCTTCAATATCGCCCATTTTGATTTGGGCGACGGCGGCGACGTATTGATCGCGGAATTTTGTCCAGATTGAACGCGGCACGTACATGCGCGAAGCTGCTGAGCATTTTTGGCCTTGATATTCAAACGCACCGCGCAACGCCGCCACCACCAGGGCGTCCACATCTGCCGACGGATGGGCAAAGATGAAGTCCTTGCCGCCGGTTTCGCCGACGATGCGCGGGTAATATTTGTAGGTCGGCAGGGCGTTGGCAATTGTCTTCCACATGGCGTTGAACGTGCCGTTGGAGCCGGTAAAATGCAGACCGGCAAAATGCGGGCTGGCCATGACCGGATTGCCGATTTTGCTGCCGTGCCCCGGAATAAAGTTGATGACACCGGGCGGCAGGCCGGCTTCTTCCCATAACTTCATCATGTAATAGCCGGAGTAGATGGCGGTTGAAGCCGGCTTCCACAAAACCGTACAGCCCACCAGAGCCGATGAAGAGGGCAGGTTGCCGGCAATCGACGTAAAGTTAAACGGCGTAACGGCAAAGACAAAGCCTTCCAGTGGGCGGTATTCGACCCGATTCCAAACACCTGGGGACGAAATGGGTTGATCGGCCATCAGTTGGGCCATAAAATGGCTGTTAAAACGCCAAAAGTCGATGAGCTCACAGGCGGAGTCGATTTCGGCCTGATATGCGGTCTTGGATTGACCGAGCATCGTCGAAGCATTTAAGGTGGCGCGCCACGGGCCGGCCAGCAATTCCGCGGCTTTTAAGAAGACGGAGGCGCGGTGTTCCCACGGCGTTTCCGCCCAGGTTTTGCGGGCTTCCAGCGATGCCTCAATCGCCATCTTGACTTCTTTTTCGCCAGCATTGTGATAGGTGGCCAGAACATGGCCGTGATTGTGGGGAATAACTGCTTTATCGACAATGCCGCTGCGAATTTCCTGCCCGCCGATAATAAGCGGAATTTCGATTTCGGCGGCTTTCATTTCCTGCATTCTGGCTTTAAGTTCGGCGCGTTCCGGCGAACCGGGCGCGTAGGATTTGATCGGCTCGTTGATCGGCGCGGGAACTCGGAATGTTGCATTCGACATAATAAAGGCCTCCATGAGTCAATAGCGTAATAGATTACGATTGGGAAGTTGGAGATATTCAACGTTTTGTACGCGCAGAAAAGCTAACGATTTAACGTAGTTTGTCAAGCGGTTTTACGTACCCGGCGTCTGAAAGTTACGTCTGCTTGCAGATTTCAGAATGCGCGGGAAGATTAGGAGTCCGCACTCATCAGTGCAAAATCCAAAATCACTTTGGTTTGAGAGCGGATGAAGATTTTGTGCCTTCTTCACATTAAATCCTTTACAAAACAAGCGCTTCATGTTAAAATTCAAAAAAAATTGGCCCAAAATCTGTAACGCGGCTCGCCAGAGTCGCGGTTGTGGCTTTACAATTCGGGCACGTCATGCGATAAGTCCAGCATCAAAAGCGCTTAAACATTCTTGTGGACAACGCAAATGTTTGGGGGTACGTTTATAAACCTGTTAATGTTAAGCAACATTGCAACTAATTTATCAAAAAATTTATGAAGTTAACTTTTGAAAAACGTATTGCAATTTATTTGTGGATTGCTCCATTGTTGTTTATTTTAGCGGCATTTATATACACAAGATTTGTTACTCAACATACCAGGCAGCATGAGATTTTTACCGCCCAGGCGCTGACAAAAGCATTGGCTGATCAAATTAGCCATACCACAAAGCAGCAAGATATTGCTGAACTTCATAAACTTTTTGGTGACTACATAAAAGAACCGTCAATTATTTCAGTCACGCTTTTTTTGCCGACGGGTTCCGTTTGGTATCATGAAGATAAAGCCGGCGAGGACATGCCCGGTCCGGCAGCAGATGCGACATTTATGACCGCCGGGGCGCGTCAGGCTTTTGCGCAGCACAATGCATTTGTTTATTGGCAAACGGCGGCAAGAGCCTATATTTATTATCCAGTTTATGCGTCGGATACTGTGCAGACGGCGGATAGTCCGCCTCTGGAATTAATCGGGTATGTAGAATTAGGCATTACGACACACGATGCTACATCCATGCGCAATTATGCGCTTATTTACACCGGCGTCGTTCTTTTCATATTTGTTGGGCTGGGCGCCTGGATTTTGTATTATATTTTCCATAAATGGCATGAACGCACAGCCGAGCTTGAGCGCTCTCTGCAAGTGCAAGTATCAGCGGAAGATCAACTGCGTCATGTATTGACCGATTTAACAACGCAAAATGCGCTTTATATGGAAATCAACCATCGTCTGGAAGATACACAGCGACAGATGATGCTGCAACAGGCCCAGCTCATCGAAACCGAACGTCTGGCAACTCTGGGTGAATTGGCCAGCATGGTCGCGCATGAAATCAATAATGCGTTGAGCGGGATCGGCAGTCCGGTTGATACAATCATCGGCACACCGGCTTTGGACGAAGAAAAAATATGGTACTGCTGGGAATCGGACGAGGATGGTCATCAGCTCAACGAGTATCTCTTTACCTGGCGGCAAAACTGGGCGCAAATTTCAGATGCCGCCAATTTGATCAAAGTGGCCGGACATCGCGCCGAAACGGTTGTGCGTGACTTACAAGGCCTGGTTGGCGGACGAAGCCGAAAATTAGGCAAAGTCAACTTGTCCGATGTGTTTTTAGAAACGATTCGACTGCAAAAGAACCGTTTTCTTAACATCGAATTAATCCAGGATTTTCCGGACAAAGATCTATTTATCACCTCAACCAGCGGCCAGATCGGACAAATATATATGAACCTGTTGATTAATGCCGTTCATGCTCTGGAAAACCGACCCAATCCAACAATCACTGTAAAAATGCGTCATGAAAATAGCGGCGTAAAGATGTGGTTTGCCGATAACGGCTGCGGGATGTCTGAGGAGATTAAGTCAAACCTTTTTAAGCCTTTTTTCACTACGAAAAAAGACAAAGGAACCGGCATTGGCTTATCGACAACCCAACGGATTGTAAACGAAAGCGCCGGCACGATTCAAGTCGAAAGTCAGGAAGGCGTTGGCACAACATTTATTATTTGGCTGCCCTACGAAATTGCGCCTAAAACATTAGTAGTACCTGCAGCCATGAATTGACCGAATTTTTACCAATAACGCCTGTTTTGGCGATGGCTTCGAATCAAACCCGAAAAGCATGGTTTGTGAGATGCCTTAAGTTGACATCACACATAGTTTCATAATTTGTTTTCTATTTGTAAATTAAGC
>CAYOLL010000306.1:0-3791 GCA_964404765.1 uncultured Gemmatimonadota bacterium
GGTACGGAGCCCGTAATCGAAAGCGCCGAACCAAAAGCTGATAGCTGGAAGCTGACGGCTGAAAGCTTAACAATTTTGGTAGTAGACGACGAGCCGGTTAATCAGCATGTTTTGGGCAACTTCCTGACCTTGAAGAACTACAAAATCGTTCAGGCCATGAACGGTCTGGACGCGCTGCATCTGGTCGAGCAGGGCCTGAAGCCGGATTTGATTCTGCTGGACGTGATGATGCCGAAGATGTCCGGCTACGAAGTCTGCCGCAAAATCCGCGAAAAGTATCCGCATCATGACGTGCCGGTCATTCTGTTGACGGCCAAGAATCAGGAAGGCGATATTCAGGAAGGCTTCGATGCCGGGGCCAACGATTACGTAACCAAGCCGTTTCATCGCGGCGAGCTGCTGTCACGTATTCAGACGCATATTCATGTCGCCCAAACCGCGGAAATCGAGGCCGAAAACCGACGTAAAAATACAGAGTTGGCGCGCGCCCGCGACATTCAAACGTCCATGCTTCCGCAAACGCTGCCGGTTCTGGCAGGACTGGAGATTGCCGCCTACATGCGCCCGGCCCAGGCCGTCGGCGGTGATTATTATGATTTTATTCCATCGCCGGACGGCAAGCGGGTTTATATTGTGATTGCCGATGTTTCGGGCAAGGGCTTGCCGGCTTCGTTGTTGACCATACAGGCCAGATCTGTTCTGCATGCGCTGGCCGAGGATAATCCGACACCTCAGGAAATGCTGCTGCGTCTCAATCGTCTGGTTTATAAAGATGTCCAGAAAATGAGCCAGCCGATGATGATCACCATGCTGCTGCTGGTGTGGGATATGCCGGAAAACCAGCTATATTACGCCGGGGCCGGGCACGATCCGCTATTGGTTTGTCGAAAGAGTAGCGGCCAATGCGAAATTATTTTTGGCGAGGGCATTTGGTTGGGCGTGATGGATGAGATGACCGATTTTTTGAAGATTAAACCCTTACCGTTACAGCCGGGCGATCTGGTGATGCTCTACACCGACGGCGTGACCGAGTATCATAATCCCAAAAAAGAGTTGTTCGGCATCGAACGCTTAGTGACTTTTCTGGAAGAGAATCCAGTTACTCAACCGGATGATACAATTACCCGGTTGATGGCTGTGTTGGAGCGTTTCGGCGATGGCGCGCCGCAGCATGATGATATTACGGTGTTGCTCATTCGACGTAGTACCTAAACTGAAAATGAGTTATATATCATAAGCGATTAAGGCAAACCGCACTACATTTTCTCAACATTCTCGCGGGCAATGCAAATGTTGGAATAAAATTTTATAATGCTTTCCAAATGAAAGATTCGCTCTTTATGTCAATATTTAAGTCAGTCCTTTTTTCATGCTTTATTTCAATCGCAATTGTTCCGGGTCTTTTTGCTCAATCGTCCCATATTCGTTTTGAGCATCTGACCGTGGAAAACGGCCTCTCACAAAGCACGGTGACTTGCATTTTGCAAGACCGGTTAGGCCTCATGTGGTTTGGCACTTTTGACGGTCTGAATCGTTACGACGGCAGGCAATTCACCATTTTTCGGCATGACCCGCAGAATTCGCGCAGCTTGAGTCATAACGATGTGCGCGCTTTGCATGAAGACGCGAGTGGAATATTGTGGATCGGCACAAAGGCGGGCGGGCTCAGCCGTTTCGATCCGCGCACGGAGACGTTTACAACCTATCAGCATGATCCCACCAATCCCAACAGCTTGGCCTCCAATGAGGTTCAGGCCTTATGCGGCGACCGCACCGGTTATTTATGGCTTGGTCTGAAAGATGGCCTGGATCGGTTTGAGCCAAAAACGGGCCGGTTTGTTCATTTTACCCATCACGCCGCAGATTCAACCGGTTTATCAAATAACGACGTCCGCGCGATTCTTGAGGATTCCGACAGCCTTTTGTGGATTGGCACCGCCAACGGCTTGAATCAGTTTGATGCCCGCAGCGGTTTGTTTCGTCAGTGCGCCGGGCTCCCGGACAACATTGTCTGGTCGCTTCATAAGGACAAGTCCGGCCGATTATGGGTTGGCACAGAAACCGGATTGACCGGGTTTGATAAAGAGCTAAAAACCTTCGCCTATTTTCCCACAAAGCGTGTGTGGACCGTCCGGGCAGATGCCCGGAACCAGGTATGGCTGGGCACAGAGGGCGGCGGTTTGATGCAATTGGCCACAGATACGACCGCGTTGGTTATTCACAAAAACGATCCGGATGACTTACACAGCCTGGCTCATAACGATGTCCGCGCTCTTTTTGAGGACAACGCCGGCGGATTGTGGATCGGCAGCAAGGGCGGCCTCAACTATTTCAACCACCGGCAGCAAAAGTTTCGATATTTTCAAAAAGACACGGCGACTCCAAACAGCCTGAACTCCAATTTTGTCTGGGCGGTGCATGAAGATCAACACGACGATATCTGGTTGGGCACTACCGACGGCGGTCTCAACCGGTTGAATCGAAAAACACAACGCTTCAACTATTACATGGCGGATCCGAAAAATCCAAACGCGCTGAGCGACAACGAAGTGATCTCCCTGAGCGAAGACAAAAACGGTCATATTTGGGCCGGAACATGGAGCGGCGGCATAAACGTACTAAATCCGCAGACCGGACAGTTCCGGCATTATCGGCATGACCCGCAAAATCCCAACAGTCTAAGTAGTAATTGTATTTGGAAAATTTACATTGACCACGCTGGTCTTGTCTGGGCCGGATCATTTGGTAATGGACTGAACCGGCTCGATCCGGCGACGGGTAACTGTATCCGCTATCGCCACGACAATGCCGATTCGACCAGCCTTGGCCATGATCAGATTTTTACCATTATGGAAGATTCGCAAGGCGGCTTGTGGATCGGCACAAACGGCGGCGGGCTGAGCCGGCTTGATCGGGCGCACGGTGTTTTTACAAATTATCGGCACGATCCGCACGATTTAAAGAGCATCAGCCATAATACCGTCTTTTCGCTGCACGAAGATCATCTGGGCCGCTTGTGGGCAGGCACTGCCGGAGGTCTCAATCGGATCAGCTTTGTGGATGCCGCACGGCAGCAACCCGTGTTCAAAAACTATCGCCTGAAAGACGGCCTGGCGAACGAAACCATCCTGTCTATTGTGGAAGATCACACAGGTCACCTGTGGCTGGGCACAAATAAAGGCTTGATTTGCGCCAGATTTGATTCCGACCAGCCGGAAGCAGAGCCAAAATTTCGCAACTATGACTTGAATGATGGCCTGCAAAGCAATGAGTTTGCTATTGGGGCCGGTTGGACCTGTCGCAACGGCGAAGTTTTCATCGGCGGCATTCGGGGTCTGAACGCCTTTTTTCCCGACGAAGTCAAAGATAACACCTATATTCCGCCGGTAATCATAACAAATTTTAAACTTTTTAATCAATCGGTGACCATTGGCGCCGGCAAAAATTCTATCCTGGCGCAAAGCATTGTTTTTACGCCGGAATTGACGCTGTCTTATCGGCAAAGTGTTTTTTCGTATGAATTTGCCGGGCTTAACTATACCCTGCCATCAAAAAATCTGTACGCTTATCAAATGGAAGGTTTTGACCAGGACTGGGTCTACTGCGGCATAAAAAATGAGGCTACTTACACCAACCTCGATCCGGGCGAGTACACCTTTCGGGTTAAAGGCAGCAACAACGACGGGGTGTGGAACGAAACAGGCGCGTCGCTCAAAATCGTCATTACGCCGCCGTGGTGGAAAACCTGGTGGGCGTACTCCTTCTATGCCCTACTGATCATCGGGGCGATC
>CAYOLL010000307.1:0-3721 GCA_964404765.1 uncultured Gemmatimonadota bacterium
CGTGCCGGAATGACACTTTGTACAATTGCAACTTCTAACCCTTAACGAGAATATAAGCTTTTTAAAAACATCGATTTAAACACCGTATAGAGTCAGGCCATAGCATAAACATTCAGCTGAACCGATCGAACCGGTTTGGGACGCCGCCGTTGATGGAGCATAACCTGGATTTTTTCGGCTACCGCAATATCGAAATTCGCATCGGCACAATTAACTAATTTTAATTTATCGCAAAACCGGCATACTTGCGCACATTCAGCGGTTGAAAACCCAATACGATCGCTTCTTTCGGCACACCCGCTTCCATTAACGCATCGGCCACCGGCCAGGTTGTCCCGTCATATTGAATCCAAATTTTGCCGCCGATAATGTCAATATGAACAACCGATCCATGCACACGACGCGGCCCGTCCCAGCCGACATGCATAACTTCGTAATGATCTTTCTCCGGGTCGATAATGGCTTCCGTTTCAATTTGGCCGTTCGCCGGCTTGTAGCCGGCATATTCATAGATTAAGTCGCGCACGATTTTGCGGTAACGGTCTACAATATCCATTTTAATATCCTTTTGGAATAGAACACGGATGACGCGGATGAAACGGATTTAAACGGATAAATAAAGTAAAGGTCATATGGTTTTATCCGTAAAAATCCGTCCAATCCGTCTAATCCGCGTTCTATTCTTTCTTTAAATCACCGCCGGGTCCTGGCTTGAAAATCCAGAATTTTTACCACAACTTCGCCGATGCGCAGTAAATTTTCTTTCGAACTGGCTCCAAGATGCGGCGTCATCAGCACATTCGGCGCACCGAAGAGCGGATCGTTCGGATCGGGCGGGTCGCTGTCCCAGACATCGGCGGCGTAGGCCGCCAATTTACCGGAATTGAGCGCTTCAACCAAATCCGCTTTGACGATCAATTGGCTGCGGGCGGTGTTGACAATGGCCGCGCCGTCCTTCATTTGAGCGATAGCCTCTTTATTGATAAAACCTTGTGTAAATTGGGTTAGCGGGACATGCAGGCTTAAATAATCGGCTTCGGCCAGCAACTCGTCAAACGTGCGCACCAATGTTGCCGACGGGTTTTGTACCGCCGTCAAATCATAACCGAGCACGCGCATCCCGAAAGTCATGGCCCGTTTACCGACTTCCGACCCGATATTGCCCATGCCCCAAAGTCCTAAGGTCTTGCCGTATAACTCGCTACGGACGATCTCCTTTTTCAGCCACTTGCCGTCGGCCATGCTGTTATGCGCCCGCATCAACTGGTTGGGAATCGCCAACAGCAAGGCAAAAGCCAACTCCGCGACCGCGATGGACGACGCATCGGCTGTATTTTTAACCATGATGCCCTTTTGGGCCGCATAAGCCGTGTCAATATTGTCCATACCGACACCGCCACGGATGATGATTTTGACGTTGGCGGCCTGGTCAATATAATCTTTGGTGCACTTGGTTTTGCTGCGTACCAGTATCACGTCGGCTTCGGTAAGACGGTTCTTGTCGGTAAAGACTTCGCCAAAGCGGGCCAATTTCTCCGGCAGCGAAGGATCAAACGCATCGGAAATGAGGATTTTCATAGGAGGCTCCTTTCAATTTTTTGGCAGATTTTGCGCTAATGCTTTGACTTGCACAATGTTATCTTACGTCCGCAAAAAAGATTAAGCTCTTTGCTCGGCCAGCGCTTTAAGCACACCCTGCAAATAGTCCCAGAAGCGCGGCATCAGCGCCGTGTCGATCCGCTCGCCTTTAGTATGGGAATCCACGCCAGGCTGGAAATCCGGCTTGCTGGGTGTATGGCCGTCATGCATAGTTGCGCCCATGGAAATCATGTCTAAATTCGGATATTTTTGGCCGATCAGGCCGCATTCGAGGCCCGCGTGCAGTGCAGCCACTTTCGGCGGTACACTGAACATTTGCTGATAGACATTTTGGCAAATGGTTAGCAATTGCGAGTTCATATTCGGCTGCCAACCGTAATAGCGGGAACCTTGCTCAAAGGTTGTGCCGGCCAGCGTGGCCACGGCTTCGCACTTGGTGATGATGGCATCCAACGCCGGCGCAACGGAACTGCGCAGGGAGACGGATACCGTCAGCGATTCACGGTTGGAGCGAACCACAGCAACATTAGACGAAGTTTCTACCAAACCGGGAATGTCCTGGCTCATTTTGTAAACACCATGCGGTAATGCTAATAGAAATGACAGCACAGTTTGCATGGTGGCGGCGGTCATCATGTACTCGGGCTGCGGCTCATTCTCTTCTACTAAGATTTGCAGATTGGCTTCCGTCGCGCCGTATTCCAGCTTAAACGCATCTTCCCAATGACACGCCGCGCCTTTAAAATCGGCCAACTGCGCCGACTTGACCATGAGCACGGCCTCGGCTTCCGACGGAATGGCGTTATCGACATTTCCCCAACTAACGCTGACGAGTCGCAAACTAAGTCGCTTCATTTCTTCAAACACGATACGCATTAGTATAACGCCGGCATTGGCCCGGCCGTTGTTGATTTCCATGCCGGAATGCCCACCCTTAAAGCCCGAGGCTTTCAGGCGAACCGGGGCATAACCTTCGGCCACGGATTCCGCGACCAACGGCAGGTGAAATTTGGTGCGATTGCCGCCGGCGCAGCCGACAATCAACGTGCCTTCTTCTTCCGAATCGGCATTGATCAGATAGCGTCCGGTTAAGGCCGTATCCGCCAGCAGTCTGGCGCCGGTCATGCCGGTTTCTTCGTCGGTGGTAAAGAGCAACTCCAGCGGACCGTGCACGATATCTTTTTCGGTCATCAGAGTTAAACCCATGGCCGCCGCGATACCGTTATCCGCCCCAAGCGTCGTGCCGCGAGCGCGCAGCACCGTGCCGTCCAGCACCAAATCCAGCGGCAGATGCTTGCGTTCCGCCGGCAGCGCCACAATATCTACGTGGCTTTGGAAGATGACCGTGGGCGCTGCTTCATAACCGGGCGTGGCCGGCAATTTAACAATAATATTACCAAAACCATCGCCGCCGGCATTGTCCATCATAACTTCCAGATTTAAGCTTTTGGCCAGATTGTAAATATATTCGCAGACTCGTCGCTCTTCCTTAGAAGGGCGCGGTATTTGGGTCAATTGGTAGAAGTGGTTCCAGATCGCTGTGGGTTCGATATTGGCTAATAAATGACTCATGAACAGTCCTTTCATTTTTGATAATAATACGTTATCACATCACGCGGGTGTGTTTTTTAAGATATGTGTTTCCCTTAAAATTGCAAGTGATTGCAGTTGACTTTTTTGTGGCATTTAATAGCTTATCCGAGTTGGGCGGTCGGGGTTTGATCTCAAAGCGGGTTTAATTTTCGTAGTTTTCAAAGGACAAAAAGGACAAACTCAAATATTGCCGCCAATATTCGGCGCTATAAACTCCTTCTGTCCATGGCTTTTACGCCATTCTTCATGCCGGTGGCCGTCCTGTATTGGCAGGCCACCGGGCTTAGTACATTGTAATTTAAGTTTCTTTAGCTTCTTTACATATTGCGTTTTTAGAATTGACCGCTTCATAATGGTGGTTGAATTTACTTCTTGTGGCTTGGTGTCCGTTCTTTAACAATAGACTACAAAAACAAAAACGACAAGCGATTTTTAAAACCGTAATTATTTGTTGAAATTGACCAAAAACCCTTATAACCTGAATTATTCATGACCCCTTCCCTATGGGTCATTTTCGGCATTTTTTGCA
>CAYOLL010000308.1:0-2701 GCA_964404765.1 uncultured Gemmatimonadota bacterium
TGAAGAGCAAAACCCTTAGGGTGAACTTACCCAAAGTTATTAAATTGACGTTCCTCAGCATTTTTTCTATTCGTGTCTATTCGTGTCTATTCGTGCTCATTAGTGGCTGAATGGTTACCAAAATTTAAAATCGGAAAGCTGATTGAAAAGAAGTTCATCCTTTTCCGTCACTTGCTGGTCATGTGATAAACGCCATCCCAATCGGCGGGCGGCGGGGTCTGCATAAAGTCGCGGCAGCGTTGGGCGTATAGTTTGGAGGGGCCATCGGTCGGATTCAGCTTCAGCGTTTTTTCAAACTTGGTAATGGCCATGCTGAAATGGCGCTGGTGATAATATTGCAGCGCCTCCTGATAAACCGCCAGCCATTCCGTAACCGGCGGCGGTAGCGGCTCGTCCGACCGGCCCAGCAGTTCAAATATCCTGACCGGTTTGGTCTTGCCTTTTACGGCAATATAGTCTAACTCGCGCACATGCACAAAGTCGCGCACCCGTTCGTAGGTAAACTCGCTGAGCATGATGTAGGTGCCGTAGGTTTTGTTGGCGCTTTCCAGCCGGGCGGCCAGGTTCACGGCGTCGCCGATGCCGGTATAGTCGTAGCGGATTTCCGAGCCGATGTTGCCGAAGACCACCGTGCCGGTATTGAGGCCAATGCGGCTGCGAACGGCCGGATAACCGGCGCTTTGCCATTCGGGCCGGCACTTGGCCAGTGTTTTTTGCATGGCGATAGCGGTGTAGCACGCTTTCAGGGCGTGGTCTTCCTGCGGCAGCGGTGCGCCAAAAACCGCCACAATGGCATCGCCGATATATTTGTCCAGCGTACCGTTCTGGTCAAAAATCGACTTGGTCATGGCGTTGAGATATTGATTGAGCAGCGTGATCAGCGTTTTGGGCTCCAACTGTTCCGAAATCGTGGTAAACCCTTCGATGTCGGAAAAGAGAATGGAAATTTCCTTTTCCTCGCCGCCCAACTCCAGCTTGCTGGGGTCGCGAATCAGTTCGTCCACGTATGCCGGCGGGGCGTAGCGTTGGAACATGCGCTTGAGTTCCTTGCGCTTGCGCTCTTCGGTAAAGGCCATGTAGACCGAGGCGGCCAAGTAGGACAGCAACAGGGTGACGCTCATGGCCCCAACCGGCAGCCACAACTGCGCCCGGACAAAAGCCGCATAACCGCCCCACCAGACGCCGGCCAGCAGAATAAACAGCGCAGCCAACTCGCCCCAAAAGCCAAACAGCCAGGTGGAACCAATGACCAGCCCGGCTAACAACAACATGATGGCGGCAACTAGCTTGACATCCAGCGTGTGCAGGGCGTCGTCGTTCAGCAGATTCAGGAAGGAGTTGGCGTGAAGCTCGGCCCCGCGCATCAACTGATAGTCGAATTTTTCGTGATAATATGGCGTGACAAATTGATCTTTGGCAAATTCCGAACCGGTGGCGATAAACACGACTTTATCTTTAAAAATCTCGTCCGGCAGCCGGGCCGGGCTGGTCAGCAGGCTGCTGCGAAAGGTGACGATCTGGCCTTCGCGGATTTGCTTCCAGGCCCCGCTGTGCCGCTTGATCCAGACAGCGGGCGGGCCGGTGAAATTGATGAGCATGCGCCCGTCCGGCTGGATCGGCCAACGCAGTTGCTCGATCTCGCCGATAAAATCGGCGGGCTTAATGCCTTTGTAGTGACAGTAAACGGCAGCGGAAAAAGATAGCGGCGTCTGCCCATCCGGCAGCGGCCAAATGGGCCTGACCCCACGGATGGTCATAAACCCGCTTTTACTGACGCTGACTTGCAGGTTGGCGTAGCCGGTGGCTTGGAGCGCATTTTGAAAAAAAGCGTGGGGCGGCTGATACGCAATGCCAAGGCTGTCGTCCGTGGCATACAGGATGGACACGGCCAGCACATTTCCCGCCCGCTGCATGGCGTCCACCAACACGGAGTCGCCGGCCGGATCGAGCCGGGTCAATCGATCGGGAAAAGCCAGATCGAGGGCGATCGTACGCGGATTTTTGCGCGCTAAGGAGTCGATCAGCGCGGCGATATAACGGCGCGGGGTCGGGTCCTGGTAGCCGTAGCGGGCTTCCAGAGCATTTTCGTCAATGAGGACGAGCGCCACTTCCGGCGCTTTTTGGTCGAGCGGTTTTAAACGCCGCCGGAAGAACACATCCAGAATATCTTCTTCGTAAGCCTGAAACGGCGGGAATTCATGCAGGCTGCTGCCGACCGTTGCCGCCAGCAGCGTGAGCAGGCAAAACCACAGGATTTTTTTGGTCTGTAAGGTCATAGGCGCTTTGGTGAGTGGAAACTACGATGTGAAGCGTGAAATAATTTTCGATTTTTCAACGCAGAGGCGCGGAGTTTGCAGAAAAAGGGAAAGGAGATTGCTTCAGCGGAAAAACGCAGCTTCGCAACGACACTGCAAGAGCTGAAGCCCCGTCTTTATCTTTTCTCGGCGTCCTCTGCGCCTCTGCGTTTAAGCTACAGCATTTAAGAAAATGTCTTTGGCGCTGTAGCACAGATTAGCAATCTGTGCGGGCTGCAAACATACACAGATTGATAATCTGTGCTACACCATGTCTCCAAAAACAATATCTTAAACACTGTAGCAATATCGAATCATTTGCCCAAAAAAAGTTCGTTGAAAAAATCGCGCATAAGAAAATGTCTTTGGCGCTGTAGCACAGATTAGCAATCTGTGCGGGCTGCAAA
>CAYOLL010000308.1:2801-3719 GCA_964404765.1 uncultured Gemmatimonadota bacterium
CTGTAGCAATATCGAATCATTTGCCCAAAAAAAGTTCGTTGAAAAAATCGCGCATGTGCTGCCAGGAACGCTTGTCCGCTGCGGCCTGATAGGCGACGCCCGGGATTTTAAAATCGTCCGCCTTCGGATTGGTAAAGGCGTGTACCGCGCCGCTGTAACTGATAAATTGCCAGTCGGCCTTGTGCGTGGTCATCGTCTTGTCAAAATCGGTAATGGCTTCGGGTTTGATAAACGTGTCCGCCGCGCCGTGCAACACCAGTAATTTGGCTTTGATCCGGTCAGTCGAGTCCGGCGAAACGACCCCGCCGTGAAAGCTGACGACCCCGGCCACCTCCGCGCCGCTATAAGCCAATTGCAGCACGGTTGTCCCGCCAAAGCAATAGCCGATTGCGGCAACCCGCTGCGGATCCACTAAATCTTTCTGCGCTTTAAGAACATCCAGACCGGCCTGGGCCCGGGCGCGCATCAAACTAAAATCTTTATAAAACGCTCCGGCCAGTTCACCGGCTTTGCCGGCATCGGCGGCCATAACGCCTTTGCCATACATGTCCAAAGCAAAAGCCGTGTAACCTAATCCGGCCAGCTGCTCGGCCCGTGAGCGAACATACGCATTATGCCCCCACCATTCATGGGCAACTAACACACCCGGACGCGCTCCCTTAACCGCGTCATCATAGGCCAAATAACCTTCCAGCACGACATTGCCGTGCTTGTACTCAATTGTTTTCGTGACCAATTTGGCCTGAGCGCTGCCGGCAACTAATCCCACCATCAGTATCCCCCAAAAAATGTTACGCATAACAAACGCCTCCATTTGTAAATGAATAAAATAATAACACAATAAAATAAACCACCAATAGATTATAATCCTTAATCCCAAGCCAACCGTTAAAAATATCTACAAACATTGAAAAATCA
>CAYOLL010000309.1:0-3545 GCA_964404765.1 uncultured Gemmatimonadota bacterium
CTACGGGGCAAAAAAGTATAGATAATTTTCAAATTTAATTGGAAAGATGTCTAATGTTATTGTCGGCAAAAGTTATGCGTTTGCATTGCGCGTGATCAGGATGTACCAATTTCTGGTGCGGGAGAAGAAGGAATTTGTGCTGGCCAAACAAATTCTGCGCTGCGGCACAAGTATTGGCGCGAATATTGAAGAAGCGCAGGGCGGTCAGACCCGTAAAGATTTTATTACCAAAATGACGATTGCCTACAAAGAAGCCCGTTATTGGCTCAGACTACTGAAGGATAGCGAGATTTTGGATGCAAAAAGCGCGGATTCAATGCTTCTGGATTGCGACGAAATCTTGCGTTTGCTGGCCTCCATTCTGAAAACCACCAAAGACAAAAATTCATAATTCTTAATTTTTCATTCTTCATTCATTCGGCTGATTCCGTTATTGCTGACTGCGAAGAATTGCTCAAACTTTTGACCGCAATCATCCGCACAACCAAAGACAAAACGGCAACCACAACTATTAACTCCTAACTTTCAACTCTTAACTTGCTCTTTGCGCCAACTGCTCAATAATCTGTTTGAGTCGTTTAAGGATTTTCAAGATGTCGAAAACTTCATCACGATCCGCCGGAAACGATGTGCTGATTGCATATTCTTTTTCTTGTAAAGCCATAAAGCGCCATTTTGAGCCGTTCACAAACAATCCGTAAACCGGCGCGCTGTGTTTATTCAACTCTTGCGCCACAAGCATGGCTACTAACGCCTGACCGGCCGGGTCGCCCTTTGGCTCAGCCTCTTTTTTGTATTCATGGAAACAGAAATAAGGCGTTTCCGGGGCGCGACGGCCTTTGGCGATAATCGCATCCGGCTCGCCGGAAAGCTCGTAGTCACCGACAATAGCAGACAGAGGGCGCTCAACAAAAAGGCCAAATATCCGGGTGTTAAAATTGACCAGGGTCATCATTGGCGCGATAAAATGCTCGGTGAGTTCTAATTCGTTCCAATCGTCGCCGCGATAAATCAAATTGGCCTGGTAACCTTGGACAAGTTGACGTTCCATGTCCGAAACGGGTATGGCGGCAGAGGAAGCGATCCATTCGTCTAAAGCAGGCAATCTGTCAATTTGTTCGAGGCCGAACGTACGTTCCAGATCGAGTTTGGCCCACTCTTTAAAGCTACTTTTTTGCATAAACTTGGCTCCTTTCTTTATAGGAAATAGAAAGATGTGATAAAGTAAAAGTAGTGCAGGCATCCTGCCTGCCGATTCAATGCTGAGGCAAGTTGTTTGACAGGCAGGATGCCCGTTCTACCCTTTTCGCAGACGGTAAGTTAACGCGTCAAAGTTTTATTTTCAAGGGAATTGTAAACCATACGCCGGATAAGCGGCGGTATTCCAAATCGTGAGGACAACCATGATCAACAAAATCATCGACTATTGCGCCCATAACAAAATGATCGTGTTCCTGTTTATCGGCATGGCCCTGTTTGGCGGCATTTATTCCATGCAGCACATTCCGCTGGACGCCATTCCTGATTTGTCCGAGACTAAACGCGGGAGAGATGCCATCTTTCGACTCGCTGAATGGACAACAAGCGCCGATCACTTTGCTATAAACAAGGAGTTTAGTTCAAATGGCTAAAAAGAAAATCGTGGTGATCAAAGACACCCAAATAGCGATAGCTTCACTTCGTGAGGACGACTATATCTGTATCACCGATATTGCCCGTTACAAAAATCCTGATGAGCCAAAAGACGTTGTAAAAAATTGGATGCGTTCCAAAAGCACGATTGAATTTCTCGGATTATGGGAAAAGCTTCATAATCCCGATTTTAAAGGGGTCGAATTCGACTCCTTTTTGCAAGAAGCCGGCAGTAATTCGTTTGTTTTGTCCCCATCAAAATGGATCGAAACGACGCAGGCCATTGGCATCATGACATCACCGGGGAAAACAGGTGGAACTTTTGCCCATCACGACATTGCTTTTGAGTTCGCCGCCTGGGTGAGCGCAGAATTCAAACTTCTTTTGTTAAAAGAATTCCAGCGTCTCAAGAAAGAAGAAACCGGCCGTCTTCAATTGGAATGGGATCTGCAACGAACCCTTGCCAAAATCAACTACCGCATTCACACGGACGCGATCAAGGACAACTTGATTCCGCCGGAACTGACGCCGCAGCAAATGCGTGTTGTCTATGCCAATGAGGCCGATCTGCTCAGCATGGCCTTGTTTGGCAAAACCGCCAAGCAATGGCGCGAGGAAAATCCGGGCCAGCCCGGCAACATCCGCGACGACGCCAGGTTAGAACAATTGGTCGTGCTGTCTAACCTGGAAAGTTTGAACGCCGTGTTTATTCAGCAGGGATTAGACCAAAGCAGCCGGTTGCGACAATTGAATCAAATTGCCATTACCCAAATGAAATCGCTGCTTCATAATACCGCTGCCATCAAACAATTGAAATAACGTCTGGCAGAGGAAAGGAAAGAGAGTCAACCGGACAATACGAAAACATGCAGCGCGTGGCGGACAAGTTGATATTTATCGTGCCGGTCACGCTGTTCATCATCTTCCTGTTGATTTATTTCAATACCCAATCCATTGCCAAGACGCTGATTATTTTTCTGGCCGTGCCGTTCTCGGCCGTCGGGGCGATCTGGTTCCTCTACTTTTTGGGTTACAACACCAGCATTGCCGTCTGGGTCGGCTTGATTGCCTTGATGGGCGTGGACGCGGAAACGGGCGTATTCATGCTGCTCTATCTGGACTTAGCCTATTACGACATGCAGAAAAAAGGTTTGATGAAAACGCGGGCGCAACTGGGCGAGGCCATTGTGCACGGCGCCGTCAAGCGACTGCGGCCCAAATTCATGACTGTGGCTATCATGTTCATGGGTCTCGTGCCGATCATGTGGTCCATCGGCACCGGCTCCGACGTGATGAAGCGCATCGCCGCGCCGATGGTGGGCGGCATCTTCACTTCGTTCATCATGGAACTTGTGGTCTATCCGGCGATTTATGAGGTGTGGCGGTGGTATTTTTATGTGCGGAAGGAAGCGGCTGGCGTGATGGAGTAGGGGAGTTTTGGAGTGATGCTTATTCATCGCACATTAAGAAATTGCTCCAGCGTCCGGCGGGGAAGTTGGCCGTTTTCCATGTGTTTGACCTCCGTCAGACTCTTGATTCCCGCTAACAACATGCGGGAATGACACTCTTGGAAGTGTTAGGTACAAAATGGTATTTTATGAAACTTGCCCAAAAAGAAGGCGAAATTTTATGTCAAAGCGAAGTAAAAATGAAGATTATGAGTTGCGAAATGAATACAATTTGGCTAAAATGACAATTGTGGCCAAAGGCCGATTTGCTCCTCATCGTCGGGCCAAAAATCTGGCTCTGCTTGCGCAGGATGTGGCGCAAGCTTTTCCCACGATGATACCGTCAACGAGGTAATTGCTCAAAAAGCGTGGGCAACCTTGCGAAGGCTTTACTGCAAAACTTGTGAAAGCGTGCACTGAAGCCTTCGCAAGGTTCGGTCTACCATCACTTTTTGAGCAATTACT
>CAYOLL010000310.1:0-3527 GCA_964404765.1 uncultured Gemmatimonadota bacterium
GTTTACTCTACGACGATCCAGCAAATTTGCGGGTTTTCACCAATTTTGGACAGCAGTGTCATTCCCGAACGCTTTTATCGGGAATCCACGTCTGGCCTATATCTGCGCATGGATTCCCGCTAAAAACATGCGGGAATGACAGTCAAGCTGTTAGACGAAAAGTGGTTAATTTTGGAACATACCTGCAAAAGCGCTGGCCGGCAGACCAAAGAGACGGCCATGCGCAACAAAGCAAGATTTCCTGCAGCGCAGACAAGTCAACCTATCCCGGATGTGTTTATGTCCAGTCCAAAATTAGCCGAGCTCAACACCGCGGTCGAACAAGCGACAAGTATTCCCCACAAAGCGGATGCTTTGAATGCGCTGGCCAATTACTATCGTGAACGTGATCCGGTCAAAGCCACCGAGATTGCCCGGCATATTCTGGAAATTACGGCCGATTTGCAGCCGCCGTATCTCTCCGCGCGGGGGCGGGCCGAGCTGACGCTGTCCTACTGCGCCGGTGTCCACTCGGAATTTGACAAGGCAATGATTCATGGCGAAAATGCCATGCGCTTTTTTGAAACCGCCGGTGACAGGAACGGCTATTGCGATGCCCTCTTGCGGTTGTCCGCCAACTATTTTTATACCAGCCAATTTAAAAAAGCGCACGAGTTAGCGGAGCAGGCGCTCACCATCAGTCAGGCCGCGGGCTATCGTTTTGGTATTAGTCGATCTTACATCGCGCTGTCGAATCTGTACACGTTGTTGGGCGATCTGGTCCAGGCAATAGAAATCCGTCAAAAAGGGCTTATTGAAGCCGAAGCTATCGGCAGTGAAGAATTGATTTGTATGGCGCTCAACAATTTTGCCAGCGCTTACCAGGATATGGGCCGCTACGAACGAGCGTTGGAATATTTGTACAAGTGCCTGGAATATGAAGACTATCTGGAAGGGACAATTATCCAGGGGGTCGTTTACATCAATCTGGCGGAATCCCATTTTAATCTGAAACAAATTGAACAGGCCCAGCGCTACATCGCAAAAGTGCTTGCGGTTGCCCAACCCCGCGGTATTCAACTTATGGAGTCTTATGCGATAACCCTGGCCGGAAACATAAAGCTGCACGAGAACGATCCGGAGACGGCCCTAACTTTATTCAGGCAGGGCCTAACAATTCGGCAGGCGTTTCATTATATGATCGGTGTTGTGGAATCGCTGCATAAAATCGGCCGGACATTGCTGCAAATGGGGCGGACAGACGAAGCCGAGGCCGCGTTTGCCGAAAGTCTGCAAACCGCCACGGATATCGGTCTGAAGCGCGGCATTTACCAGGCCCATCAAGGGTTGGCCGATGTCTATTACCGGCGCGGACAAACCGACCTGGCCTACACGCATTTGCTGCAATATCATCAAATCAAAGAAACCGTCCTGAACAATGACGCTGTTTCCAAAGCCGCGAATTTAAAGGTGTTAAACGAGATTGCCCTGGTTCAAAAAGAACGGGAAGTGACGGATCGCTTGCTGGGCCGCATCATGCCCCATTCGATTGCCGACCGGCTGAAAAAGGGGGAAAACCCCATTGCCGATTATTTTGACGAAGTGACCGTACTGTTTGCCGATATCGTCGATTTTACCAAATTATCGGCCGCCGTCACGCCGGCCCGGCTGGTGGAGAGCCTGAACTATATTTTTTCCGAATTTGACAAACTGGCCGAAGCGTTTCAACTGGAAAAAATCAAAACCATCGGCGATGCCTACATGGTTGTGGGCGGAATCCCCGTGTCGCGCGCCGACCACGCCGAGGCCGTAGCCCGGATGGCTCTGGCCATGCAAGCCAAAATGGCCGATTTCCAAACAATGTCCGGCCACCAGTTGCAAATCCGCATCGGCATCCACAGCGGACCGGTGATTGCCGGGGTGATTGGGGCAAACAAATTTGCCTACGACTTGTGGGGCGATACGGTCAACACGGCCTCTCGCATGGAATCGCACGGCGCGCCGGACCAAATCCATTGCAGCGAAGCCGTCTATCGGGCTTTGTACGCTCGCTTTGATTTTTCTGCCCGCGGCCCGGTGGTGATTAAAGGCAAGGGCCAAATGTCAACCTATTATCTACAACAATTGAAGGCGAGTGAAGTATAGCCCGATTTGCCGGAGTCTTTTCATTGTCGACAATTTCAAAATAGGGGTGTCTGGTAAAGACCGGCAGCCATTCAAGGATCGTTGATGTGATGCAGTAAATTCCATTTTTGGCAGTGACTCTGTAGCGGCTGCGTGCTCTCCTACGATTACGGGAAACCGGAGTTTCCTGCGCGATGGCGTTCCCAAATCGGAGTTTGGGAACGAGTGGTGGTGCTGGAGTTTGGAAATGAGTGGTTTGCTGGAGTTTGGAAACAAGTGATTTGTTGCTTATTCCTTCCTCCTAACCACCACCTTCTTCCCCTCCTCCTCCTCCTCCCGCGCTTTCATGGCCTGCTCGATGGTCTGGCGCAGTTGATCCACGCTTTGGCGCAGGGCGTCGTTGGTCAGGGTCTAGCATTATTCGTCGATTAAGACTTAAGCAGCCAGGCACTCAGACGACTCTTGATCTTTTGCAGCCTTTCCGGCGCAATCTGTCCAACAGCGCCCGATAAAATTGCGCTTTGCACAACCGCCAATCTTCCGATGCGAATCAAGCTGTCGGTTTTCAGACCGCTGGCGGCAAAATCGGCATCGCTTTGCAACACAATTTCGTCAAAATCAGTGATGGTCTGTGCCAATTGCGTGGAAATCATGCAAATCAGCCAGTCCTCATGGCCGCCAGGCAGCTTGCCTATCAAAAACGCCGGGCGCAGTTTCACGCCCTGCAGTTTGTTAGCGGGAACTGAAACCGCACAATTTGCCCGGCTTGTTTCATGCGAACACCACCTTTAGATCGGCCTGAGTATAAACCGGCGTGGGTTCATCCTCCATGCCCTGCATAAGCAGCCGTCAATGATAAGTCCGTCCAGGCGCGTTCTTCGTCCAAGCACTCTTTGCTCAGCAGATATTCCACAAAGTGAAGAGCAGTGAAACGGGCAAGCGTTGGATACAAGTTTGGATTTTATCGGTTACGATCATAATTGATCTCCTTGTCAGAGTTTTCTCAATGCAAGGCAACGGACAGGTTAGACTCCACGGTCCAATATAAAATGCCAAGTGACAATGTCGGTGACGCTAATCCGTTAGATTTGTAACGATTACGCATAATTGCGTTTTTACGATGAACTGGAGATCGGCGTTACAAAATCGAGCAAAAGATGACAAACTTTGATAGGCCGATTAAGCGTTTCGCGATTGTGGATACTGAACCACTCATGGGGAAATTCTGAGATAACAGCCTCATCCGTTTGATCAGAGATTAATGAAAACTCAGCATGGTCTTGTTCCATCTGATTTTTGATACCTAAATTGAGCGATTTTTAAAAAAATTATTGACATAAGTGCATATTTATTATATATTTAAGCTTCACTATTTATGAAGCTGCCTTCACCTATTAGGTGAGGGTTTTTTTGTCGCCGACTTG
>CAYOLL010000311.1:0-3502 GCA_964404765.1 uncultured Gemmatimonadota bacterium
AACATGTTATGACAAAAAATGCTTGCTTTTTTTGTCACTTCATGAATAATTCAGGATAATTCCTATATCTTCATTTTAAGTTTTGGTATAATTATGGAAGATCAAGCACCACCGGCTACCACCGATATAATTGTGCTGCCCGTTAAAGTCAGCGCCGACCAAGCGAGCTCAGAAATCGCAGCGTCAAGATTTTCTACCCTGCGGCTACATGTCGGCATTGGCCTGATTATGGCATTTTTGGTCTTGAATCTGATGCAGTACTTGAATGAGATCAGTCTGCAAGAACCCGAAGCGCGTCAAATCATCATGGCACAGGAAATGCTCTTTAGACGGGAACTGACGGTTCCAACGCTATTAAGTGAACGTGTTACGCCTGTCGGTTTATTTCACGCAGCTGTCGTCGCGCTGGCAACCCATCGTCTGGAAACCATTTCGCCGCTGAGCGCTCGTACAATTTCAGTCGTCGCTTTTTTGGGATTAAGCGTATTGATCTTTGCGCTGCTCATGCCGATTGACCCAAAAACCGCCCAACTTGCCTTCCTGATCTTAGCAACCAACGCTGCGCTGTTGAGCCAATTTGCCAATTGGGCCGGGCCGGAAATCTTCGTGGCTTTCCTGCTTTTATCCACCTATTTTTTCTATATTGTCTATCCCGATTTTTGGTTAACCGGCCTGATTTCGGCGGTCTTTATGGCGGCTGGATTGTTAACGGACCCATCGCTGCCGCTGTTTTTTTATCCGGGCTTGATTCTTTGGGCATTATGTGTCAAAAACAGACGGCGGCGTTATCTGATCAGCTTATTCCTGCATAGTTTGACGGCATTGTTTTTAGCAGCGGCCTGGATCTGGTTTTTTCTTAAACCGGTGAGCGCCAAAGCCTGGGTTGAGCTCTGGCCATCAGCAGGATTGTTTCATCTATATCCGGGTAATCACTTCGACCTGCTTCACGCTATGTCGCTTCTGGGACGGACTTTGGCTGCGTTGCTACCATGGCTGGGTGTGATGCTTTATGCTTTCAAGCGTGTCAGCGTCGAAAGTGAAATTTATCGCTCCAGCCGGTTCATTTTTTTTATAATCCTTTTGCTGACAATGCTCAATTTGCCGGATACGAACCACTTGCCTATCGAAGCTATTCCCTTTTTTACCATCGTCGCCGCATTTCATATTGATCCTGCTAAAATGATTCCTCACCGGATGAGCAGCGGCCTGCTGCTACTTTTTTGGCTTGCCTTAGCCGGCGGTTCGACCTACTGTTTCTTTGCCGATTGGTATAGTCAGGGCATCATTTTTGCCGTCATCAGCCTGGCATGTCTGATGATGTCACAATTCCGTTTTAGCGCCATCGGTCTAACCGTTATTTTATCGGTCATCGGCTTTACGGCTTATACGCATAGTTATATTTTTTATCAGTCGCTGACCCAATTTGATTATCGTCAGGCGGCAAAACTGATTGTGGTTCATGCGCCGGAGGATTTGCCGATCGTGATAGACTCACGTATACAGTCGTTAGTACTGGCGGCATACGTGGAAGCGGCCTTCAAGCGTCCCCTTCATCAGCGGGCATTGCCAAACTTTGGCGATTATTATATTGTAACATTGTCCAACAATCCGCATCCGAACGGCGTCAATGTTATGGAATTAAAAGAAACTCCTAAAGGCCCAATCCTGATACAACGCGTTAAACATCAGCGACAGTCCGGCTATTTTTTGATCTAATGCCTACAACAGTGCCGCGGCAACAAGCCAGGCATGTCGCACGTTGCAGCATAAACTTAATCGGCATTCAGGAACATCACCAAAGGTATCGTGTAATTTCGCAGTTAGTAACCTTCCGATCTGCAAAAAAGCCAATAAATATGGAGGCGTCATGAAATTGACCCGCATTCTTGCTATCGGCCTTATTGGAATCATTGTCGGCATAACTTTGACCGCCAGTTGGGACTGGACAAGGTCCGGCAATGCCAAAAACGAGACCGGACCTTTAGATAAAGATGAGTATGCTTCGCTGGAGCGTACCAGTCAAGCCTTTGTGCGGATTGCCAAAGCTGTAACACCGGCAGTAGTTAATATCAGCACCGAGCGCCTGGCAAAACCAACACGAGATAGCAGCATCCCCTTCCACTGGTTTTTTGACGACGATTCCCGATCTTTTGACGACACGGAATCTACGCCGCGACCAAACGGGCTTGGCTCCGGCGTTTTGATTAGCAAAGATGGCTATATCCTGACTAATAATCATGTTATCAGCGATAGCGACCGGCTGCTGGTAAAGCTTTCCGATGATCGCGAGTTTGAAGCCAAAGTTATTGGCAGCGATGAGCAAACCGATCTGGCGGTTATTAAAATTGAGGGCAAAGAGTTGCCAAGTGTTAAGCTCGGCAATTCTGAAAAGCTGGAAGTCGGTGAATGGGTCGTGGCGATTGGTAATCCGTTCGGCTTGTCCGAAACTGTAACAGCCGGAATTGTCAGCGCTAAAGGCCGCAGTGCATTAGGATTAGCCGAGTACGAAGATTTTATACAAACAGATGCTGCCATTAATCCCGGCAATAGCGGTGGCGCTTTAGTCAATATTCGCGGCGAGCTGATCGGTATAAACACCGCCATTGAGACGCGAACCGGTGGATTTCAAGGCGTCGGCTTTGCCATTCCAATTGATATGGCCAATAAAATTATGCAGCAATTGATTGATCATGGCGAAGTGACGCGGGGTTGGTTGGGTGTACAAATTCAAAATGTAGAAAATGACGCCATGATGCGGCAGTTTAAGCTTAAGGATCGCAAAGGTGTGATTATTACTAATATATTTGACGGTCATCCGGCAGCAGAAGCCGGCGCTTTACAAGGGGATGTTATTGTTAAATATGACGGGCACAAAGTAGACGATGTGCAACAACTCCGCAATCTGGTGGCTTCAACACTGGTTGGCTCAAAAATTGCTATTACCGTCTTGCGCAATGGGGAAACAAAAAACCTAACCGTTGCTTTAGCCAAAAAACCGGATAATCCAAATTTATTAGCTTCCGAATTGCCGGATCCGGCCGATGAAAATCCGACGCTGGGGATCGAAGTACAGGCTGCTAGCGCCGGCTCAAAATCCGGAGTCGAGGCCACCAGCGGAGTTGTTATAACCCGTGTCGTTGCGGACTCTCCGGCTGAAGAAGCCGGCCTTAAAGCGCAAGATATTATTGTAGAAATCGACCGAAAGAAAATTAGTGTTATGCCGGATTATCATGCCGCGGTTAAAAACATTGAGCCGGGCAGTAGCGTACTATTGCTGGTTCAGCGTGGCGACAATACCCGATTTGTAGTACTCAATGTTCCAAATGGCTAAATAGGATCCAAGCGCATACAAATTGACGATTCATAGGGTTTATTCCACCGAAAAATGACCTTTAACTTGACGTCACACATAGTTTCATAATTTGTTTTATATTTATAAGTTACACTATTTTAACCTTGCAAAATGTTGTCATAGTTGTTCAGGATTTGTGCTAAGAAATCC
>CAYOLL010000312.1:0-3467 GCA_964404765.1 uncultured Gemmatimonadota bacterium
ACGCCAAAACCGCTGCAGGCATAGCGGCCTCAATTTTTCGCTCGGGATTAAGGTTGATTGAATTGAATGTCCCGAATTTGCCGAAACGTGAGCGTCTAACAACTTCTGTAACTGGGTAAAACCCCATGCCAACTCCCAAACTCCACCATCCAATCCCACGTCGGCCAACAATCCTTCCAACGCGGGCAAAAATACGGCCGGAACGGCGCGATCTCCGATTGCGAACGAGCTATCCTGACTCGAACTGTTGAACCTTAAACCGTGAACGGGCTCTTTGCCATGCCAAATCTGCAAAAAACTATCCAAATCGTCCCGGCCGGCGAGTCGGACCTGGCTCAATGGCTGGCCCTTTCGCCGTCCGAGCGGTTGTCCATCGTCCAGGAGCTGCGCGACGAATTCATCATCCAAAACCGGCATCGGCTGAAAGGCATATCCCACGATGCGTCTCGAAAAAGACTTCGCCGAGTTTATCGAATTGTTAAACAAACACGCGGTTGAATACCTGATCGTCGGCGGTTATGCAGTCGCCTTTCACGGCAAACCGCGCAACACCAAAGATATTGACATCTGGATTCATCCAACCGAAAAAAATGCGGCCAGCCTGATGCAGGTTTTGGCGGCCTTTGGTTTTGGTAGTCTGGGTCTGTGCGCCGCCGACTTTCTCACGACGGATACGGTTGTGCAACTGGGCTACAGCCCGGTGCGGATCGATCTCCTTTCCACCATCCCCGGCGTCACCTTTTCGACCGCCTGGGAGCGGCGGCAACAAGGGCGGTACGGTGACCAAACCGCCAATTTTATCGGGCTTGACGATCTGATTGTCAATAAACAAACCGTCGGCCGACTGCAAGACCTGGCCGATGTCGAACTCCTGCAAGAAGTTAAAAAACCAAAAAAACCAAAACCAAGGACCTGACATGCTCATCAACCTCTCCAACCACCCGTCCGACAAATGGCCGGACGAACAAAAACAAAGCGCCATCGCCCAGTTTGGCCAAATCGCCGACATCCCTTTCCCGGCCATTGACCCAATCGCATCCAGCGCCGATGTGCTGCGCCTGGCTCAGGAATACGCCGTAAAATGCCGCGGCCAATTCCCGCCTGACAAGGGCACCAACGCTGTCCACATCATGGGCGAGATGACCTTTACCTGCGCCGTCGTCGTCCTGTTGCAGCAGACGGGCCTGCGCTGCGTCGCCTCCACCACCCGGCGCATAGCCGAAACCGGCCCGGACGGTCAAAAAATCTCCGTCTTCCAATTTTGCCAATTCCGCGACTATCCCAATAGTGAAGGAAACCGATAACCATGATCCGCCCCGCCACCCCGACTGAAACCGAATTCTACGAGCGGACGCTCTATCCCATGCAGGACGCCGTCCTGAACCTGCTGCAAAACGACCGCTTCTACCTCGGCGGCGGCACCTGCCTGTCCCGCTATTATCTGGATCATCGCTATTCCGATGATCTCGATATTTTTTATGACGGATTGCGTTATCCAAAGGAGGAGTTTGCCCCGTCTTTTCAGGACATTGTCAACCGTATCGGAACAATATTTCGGGTAGAAATCCTGCTGGACGCCGAATTCTTTAAGCGGATGATTGTTTACCGGGCCGATCAACCGCTAAAAGTCGAATTTATCTATGAAAATTTTAAAGCCATCGGTCAACGTCAACAAAAGTCTTTTGGGCTGATTGACGCGCTGGAAAATATGGCCACCAATAAAATGACGGCGGTTCAGGATCGCAAGACGGTCAAGGATTTTGTGGACCTGTACTATCTGTCTCAACAGTTTAGTTTTGATCAACTGACCGAATGGGCCGCTACCAAAATGGCCCCGATTAACTATGAAGGCCTGCTGATGATCTTTGCCGACCGCCGGCTGGAAGGCGAAGTCATTCTGAAAAAACCTTTGGAAACGGCTGAACTCAAGAAATTTGCCCACAACTGGATTGATCGGATTATCCATGATTCCAAACTTAAATCACTATAAAAAATACTTCTGGGACGGCCTGAACAACTGGTCGGATGCGTTTGTGATCCGCCGCCTGGCCGAGTACGCCCCCCTGCCGGATTTTTTTACCCTGCCCTTTGATCAAACGCGGGACTTTTTAACGACCTTTCAGTTGACCCGTCTGCGCACCGGGCAGGAAAGAATCCGTTTTTTTAATGAAACCACGTCATACCTGCAAAACGCCCAAAGTTGGGAAGAAGCCCTGCACACCATGGTGGACGACTACTTTGAGCGTGAATACGGCCTTAAACCGGACGGCAAACAATAACCATGCTCCTCAACCTCTCCAACCACCCCGCAGCCCGCTGGCCGGAAACGCAAAAACAGGCCGCTATTGCCGAATTCGGAGAAGTCGAAGACCTGCCGTTTCCGCAGATCGACCCCAACGCCGGCCCGACCGACATCGCCCGGCTGGCCGAGCAATACGCCCAAATATGCGTGGACAAACTGGCCGCGTCCAAAAGACCGCCGCTGACCGAAGACGCCGTCCACATCATGGGCGAAATGACCTTTACCGTCGCCGTCGTGCGGCTGCTTAAAGATAAGAATATCCGCTGCGTCGCCTCCGCCACCGAGCGCGTCGTCACTCAGGAAACCGATAGCCAAAAAACATCCCTCTTCAAATTTCGCCAATTTCGTGACTACACCGCTAACCGCTAACCGCTAACTGGAGACGTCCATGCCCCGCAAAAAAGTCGACAAATCCTGGCTGACCCCCGAAGTCATCGCCTACTACAAAGACCACACCGCCCGCGAAACCTGCGACCACTTTGGCCTGGAATACAACTACACCCATCAGCGCCGCCTGTCCGCGCAGCATCCCAAGGGCGAATATGAAATAATCAACATCACCGACAAAATGATCGCCCACTACTTAGAAGGCGCCACCTGGAAGGACGTGGCCAAGCGCTTCCGCAAAACGCCCACCGACAGCTTCCGCAAAGCGCTGGTCAAAGCCGCCGGAGCCAAAAAAGGTAAGGGCAAATTTGACCGCAACATCCCGACCATCACCGACGAGATGATCGCCTACTACCGCAGCGGCTACACCTTTCTGGAAATGTGCGAAAAATTCCAGCTCAAAGGCACCCGCGGCCTGCAAAACCGTTTTGCCAAAATCGGCAAAAGTACGTACGAATAATAATAACGAGGTTAAAACAATGAAAGCCATTACCCGGAAAAACATCACCGGCGGCACCTCTCTAATGTCCATCGGCGCCGTCTTTGCCGGTCAAGAACAAAAAATAGACATCCAATACGTCAAATCCAAATACGACCCAAATGGTGACTACATGCCGGGAACGCAAGAAATTATATACGTCCGTCAATACTCCGATCATATCCCGGTCACCTCTGCGGACAATTTGCAAAATACCCGCTGACACTAAAATCGTGGCCAAATAATAGACATCTTTCCAAAATAAATCCGGTCGCGACGCAGCTTTTAGCCCCAACGGGG
>CAYOLL010000313.1:0-3451 GCA_964404765.1 uncultured Gemmatimonadota bacterium
GTGGTACACTTTTATTTGCCGATTTTTGGTACAATTTAATGTGCCGATTTACAATGCTCGAACAATAATAGTAGTAATAGCAGGGCTTATGCTATTTTTCGTAGAGTCAGTTTGGCCATTGACGCAACGCTTGTTGCACAGCAAAACGGGAATATCTCTTTTGGTGAGCTAAGGTCTAACTTGTTTAAAATATCGATGTTACAAAAAACCTCTTTCTTAAATTTTAACTGGCAAAAGGGAGGCGTTGATCTTAAAGAACTGACTCAAATTGTTAGAGTTGCACTTCAACGTGAAGAGTTTGAGCCACTTTCGATTGAAAGCTTTCGTGTGGACGATTTGAACAAAGATGGCCTGAATGAGATTTTTATGACCGTCAATTTAGCAAATGGAAGCCCGTATGATCCTTTGTTGTTTGTCGTTATTTTCCGAAACAAAGAAGCCGTCTTTTTGCAGACATTTTCAACGACTCAAGGTAATATTGATAGCTTTAAAGACGTTGATGGTGATGGAATAACTGAGATCGTCATCTACAACATTATTGCTCAAAGTTTAGGACATATGGGGTGCGTTTTTTTCTATCACATTTACCAATGGAATGGCGAAAGATATGTTGAAGCAAGCAGTCACTATTCAAAGTACTACCAAGAATTTGTGAGACAATGTACGAGTGAAATAAAAGACCTATCGCAGCTTGATGTAGAAAAAGAGACCAAACGAACACGCCAGTCTGTTGGAGATTTCCGAAAATGGCAGCAACTCAAAATTGCGGACTTACAGGTGGCGCAGTTTGCGGCTCAGCATATGCTGGGCGATAAAACGGCGGGTTTTGAGCAGGCGGTTCTGTGGTCAAAAAGCGGTCAAGTGGAATTGCAGGTCAACGCGGTTACTGTGTTTGAGAGCATCAATGACAATGACTCTAAACGGCATTTAAAAGAATTGGCCGCCGATCCAAATGATCTTGTATCGGATCGGGCTAAATGGGTGTTAAAAAAACCCGACCCTCAAAAGCCAAATAAATAAATAAATAAACATTGCTTTTGATTTTGTGATCTTGTCCCGTGCCGTCGAAGTGTGTTAAAGTTAAAAGGAGCTTGCGATGCGTTTATCCACCATAGCGGTTATCCTCAGCGGAGTGCTCGGCCTGGTTGCGCCGCTGGCAGCCCAAGCCGACATCAACTACCAGACCGCATCGTCGACGCTTGCGCCGCGGCTATACCTGCGCCAGATTTCCGGCGATGGCCAGACCGTGCGCATTAACCAGGTCTTGCCCGAGCCGTTGGTCGTGCGCGTAACTTGCAACCGCGACGGAACCGGCCAGGTGTCAAAAATGCAAAGCACATTGGAGCAACTGCTCCAAAACAAAAAGTAACCGGGTGGAATCTAACACGTTCCACCTCGCGCCAATAAATTCAGCAGCTTTTGAATCAGCTATCTTCATCCCCTTTCAAAAGGAGTCCGCCATGTTCAAACGTCTTCTCTTTTGCTGGGTCGTCATCGCCGCAGGCCTGTCCGGGCGCAGCGCGCCAGCGGAGCCGAGGGTCAGCCTGCGACCCTGTCTCCGGAATGTGTGGCTTCACGAAGTGATCAACCCATCGCCGGACTATCCGCTGCAGGGGGTAAAAGTCATCGCCGAGAATGATGGCGGCTGGCTGTGTCTGCAATCGAGCGAATATTTTCGTAATGAAGAGTATCCGCCTCTTTGTTTTCGCGACAGTGTGGTGTTGGGGACGATTGCGCCGGCCGGGCGCGACACGGCGCTATTTGATCTTTTCTTCGACGATATTTATTTGCAAGGCGTCAGCGCCAACATCAAGCTGACCGTAGAAAGCTGCGATTATAAGTGGGCCTGCGACTGCGGCGACCCGGCCGACGGATTATACCTGGCGCGCGCAAGCCTACAATGAAATTGGCTCGTCCGAGTTTTCGAATTCAGCCGGTATTTTAACTGCTACTGAGACAATTGGCAGTCAACTCATCTACACTGCCGCCAACTCCGGACTGCCCGCTGATGATATCACGGCGGTTACCGGCGATGGCGTTGGCAACTTGTGGGTCGGCACGGCGCGCGGCTTAGCCCGCTTTGACGGTCAAAAATGGCGGGCATTTACGACCCAAAACAGTGAGTTGCCGTCTGACGACATCCGCGCCCTGGGCGTTGACTCGGACGGAACCCTCTGGATTGGGACGGGCGATGGTTACATCGTCACCTACGACGGCAAGCTCTGGCAGATGATCGACCGGCTCCCGGGCACAGGTTTTCTTCAAGAAAACGATTATCTGCAAGAAGACGGCTATCTCAAGAAAACACCGCAATTTCAAACCCCGCGCAGCAGATCGGACGCCGAAAAAGAAAGCCAGGCCGCGGCCATCCTCACGGCGCTGACCATCACCCGGGACGGCCATGTCTGGGCAGCCACAGCCGGCACCGGTTTGTTCCATTTTGACGGGAGCGGCTGGGTGTGCTATCAAGCCGTCAATTCCTGCCTGCCCGGCAACGGGCTGCGAGCCCTGCTGCCCGATCCGGTCGACGCCTCGGCGGTTTGGGTCAGCTTAGCCGGCGGCGGTTTGACCCGCTTTGATGACACCGGCTGCGCTACACCAACCGATTTGGGCTGGCAGATTCCGTTAGCGGAAGTTTATGCCCTGGCCATTGACGCGGCCGGGCGGCTGTGGGTCAGTAACGGCCGGGATAATCTGGTGCAATCGGCCGCAGATGCCTGGGACACCCAAAAACTGCCGCAGACGGTCACAACCATTTACGCCGATCCGCACGGCGATATCTGGCTGGGCACGAAGGAAGGGTTGGTGCTGATTCGGGAGTAGATTTTATTAGATGCGGCAATCTGTTGCGGAGGCGTTGAACGTCGGATTGCAGACCTTCAAATCATAACAAAAAAAGACCGTTCGGCTGAGCTCACGACGACGCCCGTTGGACAAGCAAAATCCAACGGGTTTTTTGTTGTACAAAAAAGAGGGATTGGCGCTGATCCGGGAGTACGCATAGCATTCGTGAAATTTCCAAATAGGTTCACTATTTGTTTTCACAGGCGGGCTTTTTTACTCAGTGTGCAAAAGCGGGTTGACAATCAGAAGTTTTGAGGGTAATTTGCGGTATTGGATTTAGCGGGGCACCAGTTGTAGCGATCTGTATATTTTTTGCGACGGCGTGTGGAAAACGAAAAAAGAACCAAATGCTTGCAATGTAACATTTGCAGTGGTGTAGACGAAATTTTAACCTGAATTATTTACCACGAAATACACAAAATACACGAAAGGTTTATGAGTTAAAGCGTTGCGTAGTCCGAACAGGCAAAGTTTAAAAAAATTTGGCGGCACGCTCAGCAATCCTTTATTTTTTATTTCCGTGTGCTTCGCGTATTTTGTTTCGTGGTTATTTCATCCTTAATCCCGAGCGAAAAATTGAGGCCGCTATGCCTGCAGCGGTTTTGGC
>CAYOLL010000314.1:0-3442 GCA_964404765.1 uncultured Gemmatimonadota bacterium
AGCCTTCGCCCGGTTTCGACTTAACCGAAATCGTGCCGCCGTGCAACTCCACCAGATTTTTGGTGATGGCCAAACCCAGGCCGGTGCCGCCGTATTCGCGGGCGACCGAACCATCGGCCTGCACGAAAGACTTGAAGATTTCCTCTAATTTGTCTTCGGCAATGCCAATTCCCGTGTCGCTGACCGTGATGGGTAAAAATGACATTTCTCCAAGAAATGTCATTTCTTGGATTGATACGACAACCGTGCCGGATTCGGTGAATTTGATCGCATTGCCGACCAGGTTTTGGATAATCTGCTGCAAACGGTTTTCATCAGCTATGACGGGCGGCAAATCAGGATTGACGGCGTTGATCAGCTTTAGATTCTTCTTGCCGAGCAACGGCTTTGACAACGCCAGCACAAACTCCACAATCGCGTGCAGATGAACCGGCTTAAGGCTAAGTTCGATGCGATTGTCAATCATCTTGGAAAAGTCCAGAATATCGTTGACCAGATTAGACAGGCGGCGGCCGCTGGCGCTGATCATCTTCAAATCAAAATGCGCTTTGTCCGGTAATATCCCGGCCACGCCGTCCAGCAACGATTCGGCCAGGCCGATGATGCCGTTGAGCGGGGTGCGTAGTTCGTGCGAAGTGTTGGCCAGAAATTCATCTTTGAGTTTATCGACCCGGCGCAGTTGTTCGGCGATGGCGTGCTCGCGCTCCAATTCCTTTTGTTTGCGCTCGATTTCACGCTGCTTGCGCTCCACTTCTTGTTGTTTGCGCTCTACTTTTAGCTGCTGAAATCGCACAAAACCAACAATTGCGAGGATTAGTAACACGGCATAAAGCGTGTTGGCCCACCAAGTTTTCCACCACGGAGGTAGGATAATTATTTTGAGTGAAGCGCCGGTTTCGTTCCAAACGCCGGCATTGTTGGACGCTCTCACCCGAAAGGTGTACGTGCCCGGTGACAGGTTGGTATACGTCACCCGGCGGTTTTTGGCGTCGGTTTCGGTCCAATCGCCGTCAAAACCATCCAGCTTGTACGCAAAGCGATTTTTCTGCGATTGTCGATAACCAAGCGCGGCAAACTCCAGGCTGAAAACTTTGTCGGAATAGTTGAGAACGAGTTCCCGGCACAGATGGATGGCTTGTTTAAGCGCAGTGCTATCGCTGATCGGGATGGATTTGTTGAAAAGCTGAAAATCGGTCAAAACGACCGGCGGCGAGATGGTGTTACGATGGATATTGTTGGGATGAAAGACGGTCAGGCCATTGTTACCGCCAAAGTAAAGCCGTCCGTCCCGGCCTTTGTAACACGCTTGCTGATTGAATTCATTGCCCTGGATGCCATCCTGCTCACTGAAATTGACAAATGTCTTTAATTCCGGATCAAACCGGCTTAAGCCGTTAAGCGTGCTCAACCAGAGTTGGCCGAGATCGTCTTCCAAAATGCCGAGAATGACATCACTGGCCAGACCCACCTGCGCACGATAGGTCGTAAATTGGTTGCTGGTCCGATCCAGCAGATTCAACCCGCCGCCCCAGGTACTGACCCATAGCCGATTCTGTCGATCTTCGTAAATGGATGTGATGCGGTTGTGGCTTATTCCGGAGGATTGGTCAGGCTGCCAGGCATAGCGGACAAAATGAGACTGCGAACCCGGCGTCAACCGGTTGAGTCCGCTAAAAGTGCCAACCCACAGCACACCCGGCCGGTCTTCATGTAAACAATAGACATCGTTTTGACTCAAACTGGTTGTGTCGTTCAAATCATTGGCCATACATTGAAAATAACCTGTCTGCACATCTTCCGGTCGGAGCCGGCATAGCCCGTTACTATTAGTGCCCACATATACCGTCCCTGCCCGATCAACCATGAGGGACAAGATAAAATCGTCTTGCAAGCTGTTGGGATCGGAGCGATTTGCGCGGTAATGACTAAACTTGGGGTTCTGCCGATTCTGTTCATCTTTGGGTAACAGACTTAAGCCGCCGCCATAAGTGCCGATCCATAAGTTCCCGGCGGAGTCCCCCGTTACAGCCCGGATTTGATTGTTGCGTAAGCTGCCGGAATTTTGTGGATCGTACTGAAAATGGCGAAATGTATACGCTCCGGCGCTGTCCGGATGAGCGATCAGTTGATTCAGCCCGCCGCCATTCGTACCCACCCACAGTGTGCCGGCCTGGTCTTCCAGTATTGCGTACACGCTGTTATGGCTGAGACTGTTGGGATTATCTTTTTCTTTCCGGATATGGTCAAAGGCTTCTGTCAGGGGATCATGCACATTCAGTCCGCTGTCATTTGTGCCGACCCACAACAGGCCGTCCGCCGCAGTATACAGGCAGCGTATTTTATCCGAACTCAAGCTGTGCGGATCATCCGGATCATGCCGATAGTTTACGAATTTTTTTTGTGATCGATTATACTGATTCAGGCCGCCATAACTGCTGAACCAGAGCTGACCCTTTTGATCGCCGGCCAAAGCAAACATCACGTTATCCGGAAAACCATGAGCCGTCTGGGTATAAACCGTAAAATTATCCGTATCAGGATTGTATCGGTTCAGTCCTTGAATCGTCCCGATCCAGATGTCACCGGCAATATCTTCAAAAATGGAGAGCGCATTATCGTGGCTGAGACTGGCCGGATCGTCAGGTTGTTGTCGGTAATGGAAAAATGTTTGTGCCCGCAGATCAAAGCGGTCAAGTCCGCTGCCATCCGTACCGATCCACAAGTTACCGTTTCGATCCATCAGGCTGCACAAGACACGGTTGTCGCTAAGGGAGCGATGATTATCCGGTTGATTGACATACAGCGTGACACGGTCTGCAACGGGGTCAAAGGCCATCAGGCCCTTATCGGTACTTAGCCATAATTGTCCCAGTTTGTCTTCCGCTATATGACGGATATACCAGGCAGGAAAGCGGTTGACAAAACGCTTGCCGGCCGAATCAAAGCAGCTTAAACCTTTGCTGGTACCCACCCACAACCGTCCGCGCCGATCCACGTAAATATGCCGGATATAGCTATCGGCCAGACTGGTGGTATCTGCCTGTTCGTGGCGGTATATCGTAAATGTATAACCATCATACTGACATAAGCCGTCGCCGGTGGCAATCCACATAAAGCCGGTGCTATCCTGGGCAATAGCATTTACTCGGCTGTTGGATAGCCCATCGTCGATGCTCAAATGCTCAAATCGCAGTCCGGCAGCTTCACCGGCAACTGCCGCCAGAACCCATAATAGAATAAATGCCATTTGCTTCATTTACTGCTCCTTCTTTATTGCTTCTTCAACGCGACTACTGTAATATCGTCATGCTGCGGCGCGCCTTCGCCGAAACGCTCCAATTCCGCCATCAGCCGGGCAATCGTATCGTCCGGTTGCGTGATCGGATGCTCTTCCAGAAAAGCCACCAACCGCTCGATGCCAAACAACTCTTTTTGCGGATTA
>CAYOLL010000315.1:0-3427 GCA_964404765.1 uncultured Gemmatimonadota bacterium
TTCTTGGCCGTCAGCAAAATCACCGGCACGTCATGATGCGGATATTTTTCGCGGATTTTGCGGCAGACTTCGTAGCCGGACATTTTGGGCATCATCACATCCAGCAGAATTAAATCCGGCTTCAAACCTTCTTCGACCAACTTGAGCGCTTCCAGACCGTTCATGGCCTGGATGATTTTGTAATTCTTCAGCGTCAGGAAATTGCCCAAAACATGCTGATTAACCGGCTCGTCGTCAACAACCAGAATCGTCAATAGGCCATCAGCCGGCAGCTTCCAGCTTTCAGCCTTTGGTTCGGGGCTTTCGATTACAGATTCCGGTTGAAAGCTGACAAAGGACGGTTGATCGCTGATCGCCGATGGCTGATTGCTGACAATTGCCGGCTGAAAGCTGCTTGCTGAAGACTGATCGCTGAAAGCTGACGGCAGCATCACCGTAAATTGCGAGCCTTCGCCCAATTTCGACTTGACCGAAATCGTGCCGCCGTGCAGTTCCACCAGATTTTTGGTGATAGCCAGACCCAATCCCGTGCCGCCGTATTCGCGGGCCACGGAGCCATCGGCCTGGACAAAGGACTTGAAAATTTCCTCCAGCTTGTCTTCGGCAATGCCGATGCCGGTATCAGCAACGCTGATAGTTAATAGTTTAGAGTTAGTAGTTAACAGTTGTGTGGAACTATTAACTATTAACGCTTCACTACTAACTATTACCTCCCCTTTTTCCGTAAACTTAATCGCATTCCCGACCAGATTTTGGATGATTTGCTGCAAACGATTTTCATCGGCCATCAGCGGCGGCAAGTCGGGGTTGACGGCGTTGGTCAGCTTGAGATTCTTTTTGCCGAGCACCGATCTGGACAGCGTCAGCACAAACTCGACAATGGCGTGGAGATGAACCGGCTTGAGGCTGAGCTCGATGCGGTTGTCGATCATCTTGGAAAAGTCCAGAATATCGTTGACTAAGTTGGACAGGCGGCGGCCGCTGGCGCTGATCATTTTCAAATCCACATGGGCTTTATCCGGCAAGGAACCGGACGCGCCGTCTATCAGCGATTCGGCCAGACCGATGATGCCGTTAAGCGGGGTGCGCAATTCGTGGGAAGTGTTGGCCAGAAACTCGTCTTTGAGTTTATCGACCCGGCGGAGTTGTTCGGCAATGGCCTGTTCGCGTTCCAGCTCTTTTTGCTTGCGCTCGACTTCACGTTTCTGATATTCAACTTTTCTTTGTTGAAAGCGGACAAAGCCGATAATTGTCGCGATTAGCAAGAATGAATAAAGCGTGTAGGCCCACCACGTTTTCCAGGGCGGCGGCAGAATCCTGATTTTGAGGGAAACGCCTTGCTCGTTCCAGACGCCGTCGTCATTCGATGCTTTGACCCGAAAGGTATAGGTCCCGTGCGGCACGTTGGTATAGGTGGCCCGGCGGTATTTGTAGTCGGTGTCATTCCAGTCTTTGTCAAAGCCTTCCAGCAGGTAGGCAAATTGATTCTTGTCGGATTGGCGATAGTTGAGCGCGGAAAATTCAAAACCAAAAATGTAATCGGTATAATCGAGCGTCAGCTCGGATAAGGTTTCGAGACTGTGCGGCAAGGTGGCCGTCTCTTTGTCATTGACAAAATGTTTGGCGATGGTAAAGCCGCCTTTGGCCGGATAACGAGTGTCGGTTTTGAGCTCGCGGTTAAAATAAAGCAGTTTGGTCAGCACGACCGGCGGGATGATGGTATTGCTGCGGATGCTGTCCGGGTGAAACACATTAAAACCGTTAATGCCGCCAAAATACATCAAACCGCCCTGACCTTGCCCGACTGCGCCGCGATTAAATTGATTGCGTTGCAAGCCATCCTGCTCATCATAGACCGTAAAGGTTTGGGTTGTCGGATCAAAACAATTCAACCCATTCGGAGTGCCAATCCAAAGTCTACCCCTGCTGTCCTGCAACAGGCCCGTGGCATTGTCATTGGAGAGACCGTCTCGTACGTGATAGGCCGTAAACGTGCGGGTTTTAGGATCAAACCGGTTCAGGCCACCGCCAAAGGTGCCAATCCACAAGTTGCCGCTTTTATCTTCTGACAAACAGGTAACTAATGGATTGCTTAGCGATCGCGGGTTGGAGGGATCAGGCATAAATCGAACAAAAGTATTGTTATCCGGCCGATAGAGATTCAAACCGCCGCCACCGGTGCCTGCCCAGATATGACCGGCAGAATCCTCAAAAAGAGTAAAGACGACATCATGACTGAGCGACGTAGAATCTGTAGCGATATGCCTAAAATGTTCAAATGTCGCCGTGATTGGATCAAACCGATCCAGCCCGCCCCCAGATGTGCCGACCCAAATTTTGTGCTGCCGGTCGGCCAAAAGCGCAATGATTAGGTTATGGCTCAGAGAATTCGGATTGTCAGGATTGTGTTGAAAGTGGATAAATTTACCAGTGGCCCGATCCAGCCGATTCAGGCCTGCGCCATTGGTCCCAATCCATAAATCGCCTTGCTGATTCTCAATTATACATTGTACGCGATTGCCGGATAGCGAAGTCGGGTCGTTCGACGAATTAACAAAATGCAAAAACCGTTGCTCTTGTTGATTCCACAGATTCAACCCGCCATCCCAAACCCCGATCCAAGCATGACCTTGTCGATCTTCAAAAAGCGCATTAATGCTATTTCCACTCAGGCTATTTGGATCGGTTGGATCGTTGCAAACATGTTGAAATTGTTCGGTTTGTGGATCCAACCGATTTAAACCGCCGCGGTATGTGCCAAACCAAAGTTGACCGGAACGATCCTGATAAATAGAAAGAACTGCATTATCACTCAAGCTATGCGAGTTTTCGGGCCGATTTTTGATGCGGATAAATTTCTTGACCAACTGAGTCCCATCCGGTGCAGCGGTCAAAACGGCGCGATTTAAACCGTTCTGTGTGCCGATCCAAAGGCGACCGGCGGCGTCTACATAGATACTGCGCACATCGTTATGACTCAAGCTGCCCGGGTCGGCCGGTTGGTTTTGATAATGCTGAAAGCGGTCGCTGAGTGGGCCTAATACATTCAGCCCGCCTCCCCGCGTCCCAATCCACAACCGCCCGGCGGAATCTGTAGCGAGTGCGTAAATACTATTGTGGCTCAGACTGTGCGGGCTGTCCGGTTGATTTTGAAAGCGTTGAAATTGCCCGGTGCGGGGATCAAACCGATTCAATCCGCCGTTTTCCGTGCCGATCCACAAAAACCCGTCTGCACCCCGGCATAAGACCCGAATGCGGTTATCACTCAGGCTGTGGGGATTGTCAGGCCGGTTTTGATAACGTGTGAATTGACCGGTGAGAGGATTCAAGTGGTTCAATCCATCATCAGTGCCAATCCATAACATGCCCGCGTCATCCGTCACAATTCCGCGAATAAAATTGTGACTCAGGCTGTTAGGATCATTTG
>CAYOLL010000316.1:0-3299 GCA_964404765.1 uncultured Gemmatimonadota bacterium
TTAAAATAGTAAGGTGCTTGATTCGAAAAGGATTCTTTCAGAATGACTACATGGGCCGGCTTTCCTTAACTTAATGACATTGCCTGTCCATCCTGTTTATCCATGTCGATAAATACCTGAACATGGATGAGATGGAAGCGCCTTTTATAAAACGGATGTTATCATGATGCCACGTCTTCTTTTTTGCCTGTTGCTAATGGTTGATTGTCCGGGTTTTGCCTTCGATTTCACCCGCCAAATTAATCCTTTTCCGGTGCGGGATATGGATGGTCAGCTTTATCCGTATGCTTTTTGTGGAGGATTTAATCGTCCGCGCCCGCAATGGGTGGATATTGACGGCGATCATGATTTTGATTTGTTTATTCAGGATCAGATTGGGCGGTTGATGTTTTTCGAAAATACCGGTACGCCGCAGGCGGCCCATTTTGTCTGGCGCAGCGACAATTTTTTTGACTTTGACATTGGATCGTGGTATAAGTTTGCCGATGCCGATGGCGATGGCGATGCCGATGCCGATCTTTTTACGGCCAATCAATTGGAGTGGGTTCGTTATTACCGCAACGATGGCGATGTGCGCCGGCCGCAGTTTAGCCTGTTGGCGGACAAGCTGCAGGATGCTGCCGGCAATCTGATTACGGCCGAAAATATCAGCATTCCGGAATTGGCCGATATTGATTGTGATGGCGATTTGGACCTCTTTTTGGGACGGCAAACCGGCGCGGTCACTTTCTATACGCAGACGGGTTTGGATGCCGTCGGCGCGCCGCGCTATCACTTTGTCACCGATGCTTTTGAGGACATTTTGATTATCAGCGGCGGCCGCGCGGAAGATGCGCGTCACGGCGCAAATTCTCCGTCTTTTGCCGATATTGACGGTGACCATGATTTGGATTTGTTTTGGGGCGATTTTTTTTCCGGCAGTTTATATTTTTTGCGTAATGATGGCGTGTGTGCGGAGCCGGTTATCGCGCTGACCGACCGAATTTATCCGCCCGATCAGCCTTTAGAAACCGGGGGTTACAATGTGCCGCGTTTTGTCGACCTGGATGCTGACGGCGATTTGGATATGTTTGTCGCTGTGCTCGGCGGCGCATTTAGCAATACGCGAAATATGATTGATAATCTTTATTATTTTCGGAATGACGGCGCAAAGACGCAGCCGGTTTTTCATCGGCAAACATCGCGCTATTTGTTTGGAATAGATGTGGGGCAGATGAGCGTTCCGCTTTTGTTTGATGCGGATAGCGATGGTGATTTGGACGCTGTGCTTGGCAGCGAGATGGATGCGGCCACCGGTCTGCGTGGCCAATTGTTGTTTTTTTTAAATGAAGGCACGTCCAAAAATCCGGCCTGGCGCTTGGCCGATCCTGACTATCTGGCTTTAAATATCGGCTTTAGTCCGGCGCCGGCCGCCGCCGATCTGGACGGCGATCATGATCTGGATTTGTTGATAGGCGAGTGGAACGGCAATCTCAATTATTTTGAGAATATCGGCACTGCGGCCACGCCACGCTTTATTCTGCGTGACGAGCGTGTCGCCGATATCGATGTCGGCAATAACAGCGCTCCGGCTCTGGCGGATCTGGACGGCGATGGTGACCTTGATCTGCTGGCGGGCGAGTTTTCCGGAAATCTCAATTTTTACCGCAATGCGGGCACGGCAGCCGCGCCGGATTTTGTGCGCGAAACCGAGATGTTTTTAAATGCAGATGTGGGGAATCTCAGCAAGCCGCATTTGGTGGATATAGACGCCGATCTGGACTTTGATTTGTTGATCGGCGGCGAAGAAAGCGGGCTGCTCTTTTATCGTAATTTCGGTGATGCGCAGACGGCCGACTTTCGGCGGGACGCGACGCTGCAACTGGCGGCGCCGCTGAATGCCGCGCCGTTTCTGGTCGATATAGACAACGATAGTGATTTGGATTTTTTCTGTGGCGGGCAGCGTGGCGGGCTGATTTTTTACGAAAACCGCGCGGGGTCAAATGCGATTGAAGACGATCCCAAGCCGGCAGCTTTTTTTTGCCGGAATTATCCGAATCCCTTTCATGAGTCAACGAGTATTTTATTGCCGCCGGCATTTTTGCGCACGCAGCAAGCCCTGGAATTGACCGTATACGATGTGGCCGGGCGGTTAGTTTATCGGCGGAGGGTGACGCCTGCCGCAGACCGGCTGGACTGGCGCGGCGTTGATAACCAGGGTTGGCTGGCGCCGTCCGGTATTTATACGTATCGCATTCATCATCCGGGCGATTATTATGCGCAAGGGACGATGGTCATTTTGCGTTGATTTGGATGTCCAAACCAAAGATTCATTGCAAATTGACGCAGTTTTTGCTAAGTTGAAAGACCCCGCACCAAAGGAGAAAGTCTATGACTCGAACACAAGAATTGGTAGCCGCTCATGTCTATGAAAACGAGGAAGCCGTTATTCAGGATGCTCTACGCCGGTTGCTTAGGTCCAGGCCGGATGCCCGAATCAAGCTAGCAGTCTATCGCTATCGCACGGAGCAAGTTTCATTGGCCAGGGCGGCGGCGTTGGCCGGTGTTAGCTGGGCGGAAATGCGCGAGATTTTGCTGGAAGAAGGCGTGTTGCTGCGTTTGGGGCCGGAAACAGTAGCTGAAGCCAGACACGAGGTTCAGGTTCTGGTTGATTATATGAAAGCCGATGTATGAGCCTGATTATCAATACAACAGTCATCTCGAACTTTGCCGGTGTCGGGCAGTTGGACGTGCTTCGCCAACTATTCGCGCAAGTCTATACGACTCTTGATGTCTTTGATGAAATTCGTGAGGGCCTGTCAGACGGTTACGATTTTTATTGGGGAATTGAGTCTTTGATATATCCGTTGACCGATACGGGTTGGATTCATCTTGTAACGGCATTAACGGATGCCGAAGTGGTCTTAATGAGCCGATTGCCGCCCCGTCTGCATCGCGGCGAGGCGTCTTGTATTGCCGTGGCGGCGCAGCGACAGTGGCGGTTTCTGACGGATGATCGCGCTGCCCGAAAAGAGGCGGAATGCCATGGTGTCCAGGTTTCAGGAACACTGGGATGCTTGGTTCAGGCGGTTCGCCGGCGAGTGTGCTCGTTGGAGCAAGCCAACGCTTGGTTGCGTCAAATGATTAATGATGGTGGTTATCGGTCGCCGGTAGATGATCTGGCGGCATTGTTAGCGCCATTATGACGCTCTTCGGCCAGAAGCCGATGTTTTTTTTCGAAAGCGCTTAGCCTGGATTATTCATGAACCTTAATCCCAAGCCAACCGTTAAAAATATCTACAAACATTGAAAAATCAATA
>CAYOLL010000317.1:0-3198 GCA_964404765.1 uncultured Gemmatimonadota bacterium
GCTTGCAATGTAACATTTGCAGTAGTGTAGACGAAATTTTAACCTGAATTATTCACAAATCTTAACGCAAACGTCGCAATTGACGCTAAAGACGCAAGTTGCGAATTTATATCTTAAAAATGGATTATGAGGCAACCTAATCGTTTTAAAGGCTCATGGAACAAGTTTGTGGAAGAGCACCTTGTCATTCTGAAAGAATCTTTGTGAGTGGATAGTAACCGCTTTCAAATCAAGCTGTTAGCAAGTTTGAAGTTTGAAAAAAGATTCCTACTGAATGACATCCACGGCCCCGGTCGCTTTCCACAAACTTGTACCAAGAACCGTTTTAAATTCAGCTAATTTAAAACAAATCAAGCGGTTGCGTCGTTTGCGCCTTTTGCGTCTCTTGCGTTTATGAATTATTCAGGAATTAATCATTTATAATTGCCACTTGTGTATTTCGTGGTTAATTTATGAATTATTCAGCTTATGGTCCGGCTGAGCAGTTACCCAAATTTTTTTAAATTTTTACGATGGGCAGCAAACCAAATCTGAATAAATGGGTCTAAGAGCAATGCGCAATGGATTATCAACCATGGGTAATGAATAATTTCAAAGGAGCTGTTATGCGGAAATTTTTGCTTTTAGTCATCCTGCTGTTAAGTCAAACTCCGGTTTTTGCCGAGCTTAAGCCCGAGGAAATTCAAAACGCCTATCATAAGTCCTACAATTATGAAAAGTTACAGGACTATGATAATGCGCTTAAAAGTCTGGCCCCGGTCTTAAAAGAGTATCCGGATACTTACACCATCAACTTGCGCATGGGCTGGCTGCATTATCTTAAAAAAAGTTATGCCAACGCCATTGAGCACTATCAAAAAGCGGTTAAAATTGCGCCTTATTCCAATGAGGCCAAGCTGGGTTATATCCTGCCGCTAATGGATCAAGCCAAGTATAAAGAGGTTGAAGCTGTTATTGAGCAGGTTCTTAATGTTGATTATTACAACTATTATGCTAATCTGCGACTGGCTTATGTGTTGCGCTTGCAGGCCAAATACGATCTGGCCGAGAAAATTACAAACAAAATGCTGGCGGTTTACCCAACCGACGTGTTGTATTTAACAGAGCTTGGCTTAGTCAAAGACGGTCAGAAAAACATTGAGAAAGCAAATGCCATTTTTTGGGACATCATTGTGCTGGATCCTGAAAATGTCACGGCCCGTAATTATCTGAAGCTGCCGAAAAAAACGGCGAGTAAATAGCCCGGCAAGATTTTATTTTTTTCAACGCAGAGGTCGCGGAGGTCGCAGAGAATTTGGGTCATGTGTGCCCTGTTTTTTCTCCGCCCTCTCCGCGTCTCTGCGTTTAATTTATTATTGTCACGAAACTTGTGCCTATTGTGTCCGCTTATACTGCGGAAGGCAAACTGAAGTTTGCTACTCCAGCTTAACTTGTGCCTATTGTGTCCGCTTATACCCTATACCCGCGCGATAACCTCTTTGAGCAGGTTTTGCACCTGTCCGGAAATTTGTCCTAATTGATCGTTTTTGACCGCGGCCATCGAGGCAACCGGATCAATCGCCGCGACTTCGATTTGGCCGTCTTCAGTTTCGCGGACAATCACATTGCAGGGCAGCATTGTGCCGATGTGGTTTTCTGCGAGCAGGGCTTGATGGGCAAATTTTGGATTACAGGCCCCCAGAATTTTATATTTGGGGAAATCCACATCCAGCTTGGTTTTTAAAGTAGCTTTCACGTCAATTTCAGTTAAAATACCGAAGCCGCTTTGCTTTAATTCCGCAGTTACCTTTTCGATGGCCTGCTCATAGGTCAGGCTCACTTTCTTGCTGAAATAATAGCTCATCTTACGCTCCATTCAGGTTTTATCGTTTCATCCAATTTTTAAAATAAAACGGACTGTCTTCCTTTTCATTCAAATGCCTCATCACTTCAAAAAACCATAAATCCACGGGCAGCTCATGGGCGTCCAGACGTGGAAACGGGTTAAAATCACGGCTTTCCAGCATATAGCCCAATCGATCCAGGGCCATCAGCGCGACTTCCGGCACATCAATGCGGCGAATGTTTTCCATTTCCATCAGCTTATCATAGACGTACGAGAGCGCCCGTCCGCCGGGGATAAAATCCAGCGCCCGCGTCCGCATGATCGGAAAGTAAAAATCAATCAATTTCTTATCCGTGCCGTAGGCCGCTGTTGTAGCGTCGTGGACAATATCTTTTGGCAGGAACAGACTGGTAGAATAGGCGCCCCATTTGCCGTAATCTTTTGAAGCGGGGTTGCGGCTATCGCGATCCAAACTGCCGCGCCAATCGGCAAAACAAGCCGCCTGAACCTTAAAACCGGCCTTTTCCAGCGCATCGCCAAATTGCACGGACATGGCGCCCATAATAAACTTTGTCGCTTCGATATTTTTATCGGTCAGCGGCGTCAGTTGCCATTGCAAAATACCATCTTCATCCATGTCTTTGACATAAACCGGCGGCATACCCGGCAAAAGCCCGGAATTGGCTGCCGCGACGGTGTTAAAGTAAATAACGCGATCTGCGCCGGTCGCTTTGATCGCCGCAATAATTTCGGCCAGCTCATTGCCTTCAATAGCCAGGCCGCTGTTTGACCACTGGAAGCGCTGGCCAAATCCCATTGCCTCAGCTTTATTTTTCATGGCCAGGCCGGTTTCAAAACCCACCGATTTTTTAAGATCGCGAGCGATAATCGTCAGGCTGCCACGATCGCCCAGTTGGTTTAAAATTGCCGCGGCCAGTGCGCCGCCCAATCCGGGTCCGGTCGCGCCGGCCAGCACAAAATGTGCGCCTTCCAGCCATTTTAAATTATAGCGGCCGGCTGCCAGCAGGGGCTGTTGCGCCGACCAGGTTCTCTCCAGCAATTGCTGCGCTTCAGCGGGATAGCGCTCCATTTCCTCTTTACTCGGTCGGGCGATTGGCGGCGCGCCTTCTTTGATGCGTAAACCGGGTATCGGTTGGGCATAAGGGCTTGATTCGAGCATAGATTCTCCTTCGTAATAACACACGAGTGACAACGTTAAGGACTCTATTGACATAATACATGGGACGGCAAGCACCGCAAATTACACTTTTTTTAACAAATCGGCAAGGTTTGACTTGTTCATCCGGTAGAAAAGCCATAACCTGAATTATTCACAAATCTTAACGCAAACGTCGCAATTGACGCTAAAGACG
>CAYOLL010000318.1:0-3190 GCA_964404765.1 uncultured Gemmatimonadota bacterium
TTCGTAATGCTATGTAAATATTATCTTTATACGATAATGGTTGACGTCAATTTAACGGCGATGTTTTATAGACTTTCAGAGTTTTCAATTCTGCAATGAACGGAGCCAGGATGTCGCGCTCCGCGTCACTCAAATTGATGGGTTTTAAAGATGCCATCTCCGGAAGAGGTGGCATTTTTATCGCCGCTTCGCCCAAAGTCGCGCCGGGCAGGGCCGCGTCCTGAGCCAGCCGAAGGGCGCTGCCCTGAGCTTGTCGAAGGGTGAACCAAAACGTCGTGCCTTTGCCGACTTCCGATTCAACACCGACCTGTCCGCCGTGCGCCTCGACCGCCAGCTTGCAGAAGGTCAATCCCAATCCGGTCGAACGCACCCGCCCGGACGATTTGGCCTGCACCTGCCCGAATTTGGCAAAAACCACATCCAGCTTGTCGGCCGGAATGCCTTCGCCGGTGTCGGTCACTTCAATCCGTGCCAAACCTAATAGGTCTTGAAGACCTATTAGGTTTATTTTCCCATTCAACGGCGTGTACTTGATCGCATTGGTCAATAGATTGACCAACACTCGCTCGATCAACTCGTCATCCACTGACGCGATCAGACGCGGGTCAATTTGGTTGGCGATAGCAATATTCTTGCCGTGACTCAGGAAAGATACTTGTTTGACGGCGCTTTCGGCAAGCGTGAAAAGCGAATACGGCGATTTATCCGGCGTCATTTTAGTTTCTTCAAACTTTTGCACATCCAGAATGTTCATGACCATGTTCAGCATTTGCCGGCTGGATTGGCGCAACATCTCCAACTGTGACTCGACCGCGCGCGACTCCAGCGCGCTCATAATCGCATTGAGCGGGTTCTTCAGATCGTGGACGATCATGCCCATCAGGCTTTGCTTGAAGCCGTCTAAAGCGATAAGTTGTTGCTGCGACTCCTTAAGCTCCTGCAAGGTCATGCTCAGTTGTTGAACGGTCGTTTCCAGTTCGCCGTTTATAGAAACAATTTCATAATTTTTATGCTCCAGCGTTAAATTCGATTCTTCCAGCGCCAGCTTTTGAATTGCTAACTCGCGTGTGCGGAGATTGACTTCCGCTTCAAGCGCCGCCTGCCGCCGCTTAAGCCGGCTAACCCGCCAAAAGTAAACGGACGGCCCGCTGGTCAGGAAAATCAGCGCGTAAATCGTATACGCCCACCACGTCTTCCACCACGGCGGCAAAATCCTGACTTTGAGCGCTACGCCTTGTTCGTTCCACACCCCGTCATCATTCGACGCTTTGACCCGGAAGATGTAGGTTCCGGGCGGCACGTTGGTATAGGTAGCCCGGCGGTATTTGTAATCGGCGTGGTTCCAATCTTTGTCAAAACCTTCCAGCAGGTAGGCAAATTGATTTTTGTTGGATTGGCGATAGTTGAGCGCGGAAAATTCAAAGCCAAAAATGTAATCGGTATAATCGAGCGTCAGCTCGGATAAGGTTTCGAGACTGTGCGGCAAGGTCGCCGTCTCTTTGCCATTAACGAAATGTTTGGCGATGCTAAAGCCGCCTTTGGCCGGATGGCTGTTATCGGTGTGCAGTTCCTTATTGAAATAAAGCAGTTTGGTCAGCACGACCGGCGGAATCATGGTATTGCTGCGGATGCTGTCGGGATGAAAGATCGTAAAACCGTTATTGCCGCCAAAATACAGCCGGCCGTCCCGACCGTGCCACGAGGCGCCCCTTTCAAATTTATTACTTGGGAGTCCGTCTTGTTCGTCATAGACGGTAAAGGTTTCCGTGATTGGATCAAAGCAGTTCAAACCATTATGCGTACTGATCCAGAGCCGTCCCCGAGCATCTTGCAACAAGCCGGCGATATTATCATTGGACAGACCGTCTTGCTCACGATAAGCGGTAAATGTGCGTGCATCCGGATCAAAGCGATTTAAACCGCCGCCAAATGTGCCGATCCATAAAACATTGGGCGGATCTTGCAGCAGGCAGGTGACCTGATTGCTGCTCAATGAAACGGGCAGACCCTGATTGTGGGTAAAACGCGTAAAGCGATTTGTGGCGAGATCATAGCGGTTCAAACCGCCGCCGTTGGCGCCCACCCATATATTCCCGCCGGCGTCTTCCAACAAAGTAAAGACATAGTTGCCGCCAAGCGAAGTCGAATCGCCCGCTACCGATTTAAAATGCTCAAATGCGCCGGTCGCCGGATCCAACCGGTCCAGGCCACCCCCGGCCGTGCCGAGCCACAACTTATGCTGCCGGTCTTCCAAAAGGGTCAGAATTGCATTGTAGCGGATCGTTGTCGGGTCGTCGGGATTATGCCGGAAGCGAGTAAATTTACCGGTGGCGCGATCCAGCCGGTTCAAGCCGTCGCCATTGGTGCCAATCCACAAAGCGCCGGCATGATCTTCAAGGAGGCACTGCACCCGATTGTTGGACAGCGAGGCCGGATTATCGGGCGAATGCATAAAATGTGAAAACCGTTGCTGTTGTGCATCCCACCGATTCAGCCCGCCGTCCCATAGGCCGACCCACAAATTGCCCTGCCGGTCTTCCAGCAGCGCCTTGATATCATTACCGCTCAAACCGTGCGGATCATCCGGGTTGTGCCGGATATGTCGAAAATGCTCCGCCGCGGGGTCCAGCCGGTTTAAGCCGCCGCCGTAGGTGCCAAACCACAACTGCCGGGAGCGGTCTTGATAAATGGCATAAACCGAGTTTTGACTCAGGCTATGGGCATCATCGGGGCGATGCCGATAATGGATGAATTTTTCAATCGGTTGGGTCGCGTCGGGCGTCGGGTGAAAGATGACCCGATTCAAACCACCGTCCGTGCCAATCCACAAACGTCCGGCGGCGTCTTCATAGATGCAGCGCACATCGTTATCGCTCAGGCCGGTGACATCATCCGGCCGAGGCATATAGCGTTGAAATCTGCCGGTTGTCCGATCCAACAGATTCAATCCGCCGCCCCCTGTGCCGACCCATAACCGTCCGGCGGAATCCTGATAAATCGAAGTGACATAATTATGACTCAAACTGTAGGGGTTGTTCGGTTCAGGCACATACTGTTGAAACCGCTCCGTTTGCGGATCAACCCGGTTCAATCCGCCCCCGCCGCTACCGATCCATAACCGGCCGGTGTCATCCTGACACAGGGCGCGGATATTGTTATGACTTAAACTATGGGGATCATCCGGTTGATG
>CAYOLL010000319.1:0-3019 GCA_964404765.1 uncultured Gemmatimonadota bacterium
ATAAAACTCAAAACTTGTAATCAAAATCGGGAAGTTATTTAAACGCCGTTCCTTAATACGAAAGTACGTTGGGAGTTAGGTGGATTGGCCATTGGTAAAAATTTCTCTGAGTGATGATGTGGAATGATGAAAGAATTTATTTCAGTGTGTAATCACTACGGCAGGCGCGTGAAATCCCGGAAGAAAAATCCTTTTCTGGTAGATTGAAACCCATGTTGCCGTGCGCGTCAATCGTTGCCAAACAAGTCGTGCAGAAACTTTTTGATTTCGTCAAAGCAGGAATGTTCAAAGTCCCAATATCCTTTTATCGCGCCAAGGCCAAGCGAGTTGACGAGGGGGACACGGGCGGCCAGGTACGCTTGCACGCGGGCTTTGGCTTCGTTGAAATGTTCTCTTTCCTCCACCGATTGGCAGTCGGCGATGCAAGAAATATAGTCATCCACGCAAACCTTTATTTTCTGATCCTCGATGGTTTTGAGACACAGATTTTCCAACATTCCAAGCCCGTAGTTATCCGGCATGATGAAAATGCCGATTTTCGGCGGACCGAATTTTATTGCGCTCATTGCAGGCGGCACGGGCAATTGACAGGCGCAGAACGGAACAGATGCTTTGAAAAGCTGTTGCCGCCTTCTTTTCTTCGGCGTCACGCACAAATCCGATGACCGTCAAGTTATTAAACCCATCACGACTGTGTAAAAACGCGAACGCATTCGGAAATTTATCCTTGCCGCCAATGTCCAAAACCTGCACGGCGGCAATATTTTCGTGCTTTAGCAATTGGTCAAAAAAATTACATTCATCACGGCCTTCGACCGCCAAAAGTCGGTTCGATTTGAAATAGCTTTTTATGTCCATTAGCGCACCTCAAAGTTCATTTCCAGTCCGGTGCGCAGCACATCCGCCGTACTTTCAAAGGCTTTGTGTTGATCGCCTTTCCGATCCAGACGGTACAGACAAATATCATCATAATCGTTGCTGCCAAAGGCTTGCACGCATTCATAAGAATGGGTGGTGGCCATGATTTGCACGTTAAACTCCTGCGCCGCCCGAAAGATGGCTTTCCATAATGTGCTCAGCCAGGAATAATGAAAACCGTTTTCGATTTCGTCAATCAGCAAAACCCCGTCCTTTGTGGCTGAAATTGCCGCCAAAATGGCCAGAAAATGCTTGATACCATCGCCCATCAACTGAATCGGCAGCCGGAAGTTGTCCCCGATATCCACATAAACCATGCTGTGTGCGCCCAGACGCACATCCGTAATCCGCGGCTCAATTTCATGCAAAACCGCCACGACTTTTTCAAGATTCTTTTGCGCGATAAGCGTGTCTAAGCGCGTGTCCAAACCGGCCAAAATGGCTTTTTCATTCAAAAAGGCGCAGACCAGCGGCTCTTTATAATTTTTGGCGAATTTTAGCTGGGATTCTTTCAGGCGAATTTCGACTTGCCGGAATGTTTTGTGCAGGTTGTTGCGGAAGCTGAGCCGCAGACCCGCAATGACCGGGTCGGTTGCGTTTGACAGGGCCAATTGGAAATTGCTGTTACGGTTGGATTTCTTTTCCAACGCCGTTGTGGGCCTGGCGTATAAGGGCTCAATCTTTAACCGGCGTTTCTTTTCTTTGTCACTATGAACGGCGGCTTCAATCTCCGGTATACGCGTGAAATCCCGGTCCGTAAAGAGATAGCTGAAATCCTCGTCGTCAACCAAATCCAGATCGCGAAAGGCGTGAATGCTGGCCGGCAACTGCGGATTGGACATGCCGGAAATCAAAAACATCGCCTCTAATATGGAGGTTTTGCCGGAATTGTTGCGCCCGACAAACAGATTCACTTGCTTCAAATTGTCTATTTTGAGCAGGCGAATTCCTCTAAAATTTTGGATCGTGAGCGACGTGTATTTCATAAAGAAAAATCCTTTTCTGGTAGATTGACCCATGTTGCCGGAGAGAAAGCCCAACACCTAAAACCGCGACGTTGGACTTTCATTTTGAATGGTCAGACAAATTAAAATTTGCTACTCCGCTGATAAAATCGCCTTAAACTTCTCATGCGATTCATGCTGCACATCGGCGTGCATGGAATTGCCGTGCGCGTCAATCGTGACGACAGCCGGGAAGTCCTTGACCACCAGTTCCCACACCGCTTCCGGGCTGCCGAACTCCAGCAGGGACACGCCGTCCACGCGCTCCACGCATTGGGCGTAGATCTGGGCCGCGCCGCCAATGGCGTGCAGATAGACCGCGCCATATTCCTGGCAGGCTTTGCGCGTCTTTTCGCCCATCCCGCCCTTACCGACCACCGCCTTGAGGCCGAACTTCTTGATCACCTCGGCCTGATACGGTTCTTCGCGGATCGAGGTCGTCGGCCCGGCGGCCATGACTTTGTAGACGCCATTTTCCTGAATCACCACCGGCCCGCAGTGATAAATCACGCCGCCCTTGATGATGTCCAACTCGCCGCCTTCGTGTAGATATTTGTGCACGGCGTCGCGGCCGGTAAAGACTTTGCCGCTCAACAAAACCACATCGCCGACCTTAAGCGAACGCACCGCGTCGTCGCTGAGCGGCAGGTTCAGCGCTTTGACGGTGGCCGGATCGAACTTGACCGCTTCCGGGGCGGCGTAATCGCGCTCGAACTCGCCCGGTTCCTGATACAGCCATTCGACCACGCTACCTTCGGGATTCAGCACAACCCCGCGCCGGCGATAGGCCCAGCACATATAGGCCACGCTGACATAGAACGAGGCCGGCAGCCGGTTGCGTGTGCCGATCTTGCAGCAACCAAGAGTAAACTTGCCGCTAAAGCCCATCGGCCCGATGCCCAGGTCATTGGCGTCACGCAGGATACGCTCTTCCAGTTCGCGCAACTCCGGCAGGGGATTGACATCGTCTACCGTGCGCAGGAGTTGCTGCTTGGCCCAGTCGTAACCGGCCGCCCGGTCGCCGCCGATGCACACGCCCAGGAAGCCCGGCCCGCAGCCCTTGCCCTGGGCCTGATAGACCGTGTCCATGATGCGGG
>CAYOLL010000320.1:0-2957 GCA_964404765.1 uncultured Gemmatimonadota bacterium
CGCTTAATTTACAAATAGAAAACAAATTATGAAACTATGTGTGATGTCAACTTAAAGATATTGATGATAAAGGCTGGGGTGTGGAAGCGTTTTTATCCGATGAGGTGATCAGGTGGCGAGTAGGGTTTTCTGAAGATACGATCAAAACGGAAGAATTAAGAGGCATTTCGATATTTGCCAAAGGAAAGATGGCTCAGAAGCCGTTCTTCTTTGATCTGACTGGCGGCATTGCTGCACAACACGGCATCGAGTACATGACAGGTCAGATTATTATGGATTTTATTGATACGGGTGATAACGACCTGATAGCAACCGAAAGACAAAGAATAAATCTGCAAACGGAACTGGGTAGAAAAATAAGAGAATGGGGTATTGAACGGATAAAATTTTTGACCACAATTTGGAAAAAAAGACGCTCCGATAAACGGCTCCAAGAGTTGGAGGATAAACTTAGCGGAGGACTGCGAAACAGACTTGATAAGTTATCAAGTCACGACCGCAAAGTAATCACGTCGGTTTTGGAGAAAATGGCTTCTCTTGAAACTCTTTCAAAGGCACGATTTCAAGATTGGTCTAACGCTATCATTACGGCATGGGAAACAGATAGACTCAGGGATTTGATAATAAAAATTTCCGAATCGCGCGATATTGATGAAGGTGCTTTTTTGGAAATGCTGGGTGAAGCCGATGTCTTGACGGCATTAAATATTGCCGAATCGGTAAAAACCAAAATTGTAGCTATTGGCGAATTAAAGCAAAGAGTTCAGTCTAAGCAATTGGAAAACAAAGTTCGGGATTACATATACGATCATCCCTGGATAATCCATCCCAAATGGGAACGATTTCAAAAAGAAAGAAGCGTTGAAAATTTAATTAAAGACATGGGCATAAAGCATCTTTATGAACCTGCTTTTGACGGGAGAGTAGATTTAGCTTTATCTTCAGGTTCTCAAATGTTGCTAATAGAATTTATGAGACCGGGACTTGAGATTGATTTACCACATTTAGATCGAGCGAATTATTACGTTATGGATATACGAAATCAGCTTGCAAAAGAAACAGGTAATGCCATCAGAACTATTGAGACGGCTTACATTATTGCTGACGTCAAAAAAGACCTTGAATTGGTTCATTCAAGGATTAAGGAGCTTGCCGAAAAAAATATTTTAGTAATGACATGGAATACATTAATAGAACAAGCATTAAAACAATGGAAAGACTATTTGGACTTACTGAAATCCAGAAATCCGAATGACAATCGAATTCAAATTTTGTAACTCGCGTAGGTTCAGACAACGTGTCCGACATTTTCTCCAAAGCCAAGCGGCATGACATCATGTCCAAAATTTTCGGCAAAGATACCAAACCGGAAATTATTGTCCGAAAATTTTTATATGCTAACGGTTTTCGATTCCGAAAAAACGATAAACGCTACCCGGGCAAACCGGATATTGTCGTGCCTAAGCTCAAAACCGCGATTTTTATTCACGGATGTTTTTGGCACGGACATACCAACTGCACTGCCGCTGCTCTACCGCAATCCAATCGGGTCTTTTGGGAAGACAAAATCTCCAAAACCGTGTTGCGTGATCAAAAAAAGAAAACGGAATTGGAGCAACTGAATTGGAGGGTCATTGTCATTTGGCAGTGCGAAATAAAGACTTTTGAAAAACGGAAGAGCCGATTTGAATTATTGTTGCACGAGCTTTCTGAGAACGATTGGCCTACAAAAACATCTCAACCTCAATAAACCGCCCAACAACCCGAAGCAAACGATCATGATCTGTACAAAAAAGCTTCTTCTTATCTTCATCTGGCTGGCTTTATTGGCAGCCCGCAGCATTCCGCCGGACGACGAACTGCTTAAGGCCGCCCGTACGGATGATCTGAAAGCTGCAGTCAATGGCATTAAGCGCGGCGCCAATATCAATGTCCGTTCCGGTAAGGACGAGACGCCGCTGCATATCGCCGCCTGGGAAGGTCATGAAGAAATTGTCAAGCTGCTGGTTAAACACGGCGCGAAGGTCAATGTCGTCAACCGGCAGGGCGATACACCGCTGACACTGGCCACTAACCCGGCGATTGTTACCTATTTGCTGGATCATGGCGCGGATGTGATGGCAAAAAATAAAGCCGGCCAGACTCCGTTAATGAGCATTGTGTCCGATCCATATAACTTGTCGATTGCCAAACGCCTGCTGGAAAATGGCGCAGAAGTTGTCGATCAAAATCAATCCGGCGACACACCGCTGCTGATTGCGGCACGAACGCCGGAAAATATTCAAATGATCGCCATGCTGCTACAAGCCGGATCGGAGGCGCGCCATCAAAACAAGAAAGGCGATACGGCGCTGCATTTTGCGGCCGGCCTGGCCCGGGATTCGATCATGGTCAAATACTTGATCCAGCACGACAGCCTGGCGGCAAAACCGCCGCAATTGGTGGAACTGCGCAACCGGCGCGGCGAGACAGCCCTGATGCTTGCTGCCGTTGAAGGACAGAACGAAATTGTGCGCATACTCACCCAGGCCGGCGCCCGCGTGGAAGCAAAAGACGCAAATGGCAACACGGCGCTGATAAAAACGGCGGCGGCTTCATTCCGATCCATGAAAAATGAAGAGAGCCGGATTAAAGTCATCACGTTTCTGATGGAAAACGGCGCTTGCGCAGACACACGCAATCAACGCGGCGAGACTGCCGTCATGTTGGCTACCCATGCCGGCAATACCCGAGTTGTCGAATTTCTGCTGAATATAAAACCCAAATAGAACCATGAACAGTCGTCACCTGGATTATTCGTATTTTCGCCACCAGGCCACTAACACACAAAACTGAAACAAGATAGGCGATTGAAGTATCTTGACGATATTTTTTTGATCTCAAGCAGCCGACTTGTATCAAATTTAGCTTTGTGACTTCGTGACTTTGTGGCATGAATTATTCAGGTCATGCGCCAT
>CAYOLL010000321.1:0-2873 GCA_964404765.1 uncultured Gemmatimonadota bacterium
ATTAAACCGATGAGTTCATTCATACCAATTGCTCCTTGTTGGAAATGTATGGACAGATTTTCTCATTTTATGGCTCATGACGAGCCTACTGCTACACGGCGCAAGTTCGTGTGAACTTCAACCTGACGGGTTTCGGAAACCCGTCAGGTTTTGACCTTGAAAAATATTCATACGAACTTATGCCGCAGAACACTGCGCAATTGTTTCCTATAATGCTTTCGGCAACTTCGTATTCCAATCGGGAGCATCGCTACGGTATTTTGTGCTGAACCAGGTCCCATTTATTACCGTACAAATCCTGGAAAACAACCACCGTGCCGTAGACTTCTTCCCGCGGCAGCTCCAAAAAGGTGACACCCTGTTGCTTCATGGCGGCATAGCTGCGCTGAAAATCATCTGTGTGCAAAAACAAAAAGACGCGCCCGCCGGTCTGATTGCCGACACAGGCGGCCTGCTCTTTTGTGGCGGCCCTGGCCAATAGTAAACACGTCCCTGTCGATCCGGGCGGGGCTACCAAAACCCAGCGCTTGCCGCCGCCCAAATCCGTGTCTTCTCTCAATTCAAACTGCAGCTTGTCGACAAAAAACGCAATGGCCTCATCATAATCCTTGACCAACAGCGAGATACAGCCGATGGTTGACATAAAGAACCCCCAGCACCTATTAGGCTGCTTCTTAAAACGGATTCGCGGCCCATACGGCCACTTCCGGCACCATGCCGCGGTCGTCCATCTCCAAAACGGCTTTGATCACATGCGAGATTTCACGCGGGGTCAGTTTTTTGGGCAGCAGCGCCCGTTCCTTGCGTTCGGGATTGGCAAACGCCGTCGGCACTTCGCTCGGATTGACTAAGATGACGCGGATGTTTTGCTTGCGGAGTTCAGCCTGCCAGCATTCGGTCATCCCGCGCAGGGCAAACTTGCTGGCGGCATAGACGCTGCCCCGCTCAAAACCCTTCAGCGAAGCCGTCGAGCCGATATTGATGATGTTGCCGTAATTCTGACTCCTGAAGATTGGAATCGCCTTTTTGGCCATCATCGCCGCGCCGAACACGTTGACCCGAAAAACGGCTTCGAACTGCTCCAGCGTGGCATTTTCCAGATGCGGAAATTCGCCAATGCCGGCATTGTTTATCAAAGCGTCTAAGCGTCCGAATTTTTCCATGAAAACAGCATAGGTGCGGTCAACATCGTCCGGATTGGCCACGTCGGCAGTGATCGGGAATGCGCCGGTTTCGTCGGCGGCCTGCTGTAATCGTTCGGCGTTGCGTCCGGTGATGGCGACTTGCGCGCCACACTCCGTCAGCAATTTAGCGGCGTCTTTGCCCAGGCCCAGGCTGCCGCCGGTGAGTAAAATCTTGGCATTTTTGAGTTGCATGTTATTCTCCTCTTTGAAAGTGTTTGATAAAGTTTGGCTCTTCATACATGTTTGTGGAAAACGGCCGAAGTCGTGGGGTGTCATTCAGAAGAAATCTTTTTTGAAACTTGCTAATAGTTTGATTTTAAATCGCTTACAATCGCCTCAAAAAGATTCTTTCAGAATGACAAATTATCATTCAATAAACTTATTCCATGTGCGTAAAGTTTGACTTAACGCAGAGGCGCAGAGGACGCCGAGAAAAATGAAAGTTGTCCAAATTTTTTTTAACTTTTCTCTGCGTTCTCGGCGAACTCTGCGTTGAAAATTAATCACGCCGGCTTTTGCTGTCGCCTCATTTTGATGTTACAAATTTTTTTTTGCTTTTCTCTGCGTTCTCGGCGAACTCTGCGTTGAAAATTAATCGCGTCGGCTTTTGACAATAACCCAATACACCCCGCGGATCACTTCCGCCATTTTGTCAAAATCAAGCGTATCAATGGTATCGTCAGGATAATGGTAGTTTTGATTGCGATAAAAAGCCGTATCGGTGACCATCAACGCCGGGTAATCGTAGCGCCAATAGTTTAAATGGTCGGACAGGTCAATGCCCGGCACGGCGGCGGGCGCGTTGATGGAACGCACATCGAGGCGCGCGGCTTCGGTCATATATTTTTTGCAGTCCCGCACAAAGCCATGATTGCTCAAATTGCCCACCAACGCAATGAAATTGCCCCGATCCGGATAAAGCAGCTTGAGGAATGACATCGGAAATTCCTGCGAACCGGGCGCGTCGGAAAAATAACCGATCATCTCCAAACAAATCATACCTTTTACCGCAACAGAATCATTATAAAGCGACCGGGCATGGATGGCGCTACCCATATAATCCGTACGAAAAAACGGCGGCTCTTCCAAAGGATAGGCCACCAAATCCACGCGGTACGCCAATTCCGGCTGACATTCGCCCAGCAAGCGGGCTAACTCCAGCAATCCGGCAATGCCGCTGGCGTTGTCGTCCGCGCCGGGCTGGGCGCCACAGACATCGTAGTGCGCGCCGATGATCAAACGCGGGGCTTCCGGCGGGCCAAAACTGCAAATCACATTGCGATAAACCGCCACATCCACGCGATAGGACTGCAATTCCACCTTCCCGCCGCTTTTAGCAAACTCGGCGCGGATGTATTCGATGCACGATTCCAGAATATCGAGATTATCATAAGTGCGGGGCCGCGACGTTGAAGTCAAAAATTGGACATCGGCCTGAAGTCGCGCGGATTGGGCGGGGATAATTATTTCGTGGCGTGACTTGCCAAAAAACAGCGGATTTGTGGCTATGTAAATAAAGATCAGCACGCCGGAAGCAAGCGCTATGGCACTAATGATGGCTAAGGTAAGAAAAATATTCATTGAAAAAACCTAAGGCTTGACCCCATATTCACGGTGCTACCCAATGTCATTAAGTTCAGACCTCCTGATCCCGTGCGCGGCTAACAGTCGTGAAACTTATTTCTGCAA
>CAYOLL010000322.1:0-2826 GCA_964404765.1 uncultured Gemmatimonadota bacterium
ATCGGGCAAGGGTCTGCCGGCGGCCTTGCTGATGGTCGCTGTCCGCTCCATCTTACAAGCCTTAGCCCACCAAAATATGCCGCCTACCGAAATCCTGACCCGCATGAATGAGCAGATTTACCGCGATGTGCTGGGCATGACGCAACCCATGATGGTCACATTGTTGCTGATGGTCTGGGATCGGTCAACGCAGCAATTTTCCTGCGCCGGCGCGGGCCATGATCCATTATTGCTGTACCGGCATGATGAGGCGACGTGCACCTATACCCATACCGGCGGCATCTGGCTGGGCGTGACCGATGATCTGACGCCGGCGTTGAAACTCAACATCCTGGAACTAAGCAAGGGTGACACGATTCTGCTCTATACCGATGGCGTGACCGAATATCATAATCGCAAGCAAGAGTTGTTCGGTTCCGAGCGGTTGGCGGCATTTTTGCAAGAAAACGGTCGTTGCGCACCCACCGAAATCATCGCCGGTCTAACCCGCGATCTGGAAGCTTTTGGCGACGGCGCGCCGCAGCATGATGATTTGACAATGGTGGTAATTCGGCGGGTATAGTTTGGGCATAGTCAGGAGTTGCAAATCTTCCGCGCCATATTTTCGGTTCAGGCGGCTTGATCCGGCTGACGGGCGGCGTTTGTTGCCGCTTCCAGTATTGTCAGTCCTGTAATATTAGCGATCGCCGCCCGGCTGTGTTGGCGATTTCAAAGGCGTGTTGGATGGACGGCACCGCTGCCAGCGATTCCGGGACATATTCCAGACTGCCGGCGTTTTTGAGGAAGAAAATCCATTTGTCGATGATGTTTGTCAGTTCCTCTTCCGCCTTTAAAAATTTGGGCAATTCAATAAAAATCATTTCAATGTCACCGCTATATTCGATCAATGTTTCTTTCTCCAGCAGGCGAAAGTAGCTGACCGTTTTGTCCAATTTGGCGAACATGGTAAAATCGGTGACGGTCAGGGCAATGATCGGTTCCAATGAATCATACGGCTGTCCGGCGGTCAATTGTTCCACATACGCTTTAGCCGCGTTGTACAACACTCGCTTTTCGAAACCGTCCAAATTCAGCACTTGCATTTCGATAATCACCCGCTGCCCGCCGGACAAAACAGCTTTTACATCGACATAAGTGTCCTTCATGCTGCGCAGCAGCGGGATTTGATAAGGATCGACAATGGTCAAATCGACAATCGTGCTACCGTCGTCAAAACGCACCACGGCGTCGGTGCTTTTGTCGTGATCGACTCCGTGGCCGCCAACGAAACCGGCCATGTCGACGAAGGGTTGGAGCCGGCCACGCGTTATTGCTACCGCGTGGCCGCGTATCGCTCGTCCTTGCCGGAAGGGGATGCCGTATCCGTTTATTCAGCCGCCCAAATACCTGAATTTGCGCTGTTGACAAAAACGCTAACTTTTGCTATACTGAATCGGTTTTATCATTCGTATGTAATTCCATTAATTCCATTATAAAGATGCCATCTTTACTGACGCCGCGATGCGCAAGCCATCACGATTGTACACCATCTGATCGATAAAGATGGCATCTCTAATCCACTTAGTCAAAGGAGGACACCGTGTCAAATCTCCAACCGATTCAGCCTGCCGCCCGTACAGCCGGCATTCGCTATGCCATCCGCGAAGTTGTGGTCATGGCCAACGAAACGGCCAAAACCGGCAAGAAAATGCTCTATCTCAACATCGGCGATCCCAATATTTATGACTTTGAAACGCCGTCCCACATTATCGAAGCGGCTTACAAAGCCATGAAGGCCAACAAAACCGGCTATGCTCCGTCCAACGGCATTCCGGAAGCCCTCAAGGCCATCGAGAACGAGGCCGAGCGTTGCGGCATCCGCAATATTCAGGACATCTTTACCTCGTCCGGCTCGTCCGAAGCCATTGATATTTGCCTGACGGCGTTGGTCAATCCGGGCGAAAACGTACTAACGCCATCGCCGGGCTATCCCCTCTACACCGCGGTTTTGAGCAAGCTGGATGCCGTCGAAAATCCCTATTATTTAGACGAGGCCAACGGCTGGCAGCCCGATGTGGACGATATTGCGAGCAAGATCAACGACAAAACGCGTTGCATCGTGATTATCAACCCGAATAACCCGACCGGATCGGTCTGTTCGCGCGAGACGTTGAGCAAAATAATCGACCTGGCCATCAAGCACAACTTGGTGGTTTTTGCCGATGAAATCTACGATAAACTGCTGTTGGACGGCGACGAGCGGCTGTGCATTGCCGCGCTGAATCCCAACGCGTCGGTCATCACTTTTAACGGCTTGGCCAAGTGCTATCTGGGGCCGGGCTTGCGGATGGGCTGGGGCATTGTCAGCGGCGATAAAGCCGTGCTAAAAGACTACATTGAGGCGATCAACAAGCTGCTGCGCGCCCGTCTGTCGTCCAATCACCCGTTGCAATATGCCATCAAACCGGCGTTGGAAGGCGACTTCAGCTATCTGGACGCGGCTAAGGAAAAGCTGCGCCGCCGCCGCGATTTGACCGTCGAAATGCTGAATGCGATTCCGGGCATGTCTTGCGTAGCCCCGCGTGGCGCTTTTTATGCCTTTGCCCGACTGCATACGGATAAGTCGGATTTGGATTTCGTCAAAGGCTTGATCAAGGAGACCGGCGTGGTGGTTGTGCATGGCAGCGGCTTTGGCCAGTTGCCGGGGACGCAGCATTTCCGCGTCGTTTTTTTGCCGCCGGAAGAGGTTCTGCGCGAGGCCTACGAAAAGATCGGCGAATATTACCAGAAATTCCGCGCCTAATTGCCGTTAGTATTCGTTTGAGAAGTTTAAATTTAAACGCAGAG
>CAYOLL010000323.1:0-2711 GCA_964404765.1 uncultured Gemmatimonadota bacterium
CTGGTTTATGAAATGGTATCATTCCAGTTTCACGCGGATCAGGTGGTCTGATATTATATAAGCAAAGAGCGCGCCAAAAAAATTAAGAATTAAAAATTAGGGGTTAAGAGTTTGATTAGCAATGGGTTAGGATATTTTTGGCGATTTTGGCTGGGTTATCGGGGCATTGACACACAGGTTGTGAAGATTTGTCCCGGCGAATATATTCTTCCGAGAGAATATTTAGATTCGCTGAAGAAAATTTTTCCATTTTGGGATTGGAAAGGCATGGCGGGAAATACAAAAAGATGCCGGTGGATTTTAATTTGCAGATGCGGATTATCTGAAGCTGATCGCGTTTTTGAATCGGAATGGGATCAAGCCGGAATAAATGGAAGGAATCGAGCGCTTAATCCGGGATCGTATCCCAATCCGGAACCGGACGGGCGGGAATTTTAGCCAGCAAGGCTTTGGCTTGACCGCGTAAATCGGACAACGACCGCCTTTGCAGCCGCGCTTCTAAGCGGTCGGCCATTTCCAATTGGGTAATCTGACTGGCCAACAGATAACCGGCCAGTTGGTTCAGCGAAACGCCCTGGCGTCGAGATTCATTTTCCAACCGGCGTTTCAAATCGCGTGGGACTCGTAAGGTCAGGGTCTGGGTTTGCATCATAAGTGACTCCATTGTTGCAAAAACTCACGCGGCGTGATGACTTTGAAACCAAATCCGCGCAACTCGCCGCGTCGATAATCTTTGCTATTGCCGGTAATCAGGTAGTCGCTGCCGCTGACAAAAGCGCATTCCACAAACATATTGTCGGCTTCATCGGGCAGATTGGGTCGAAGCAAGTAGTAGACGCCTTGCTTTTGCGCCAGAAGCGCTAGTACATCCAGCATATCCTCCACGTCTTTCCGACCCAACTCAAGCCGGGTCAGACTCTCCGGACGAGTTAAAACGTCCGCATACTCAAAAAAAACCGGTGGAGTGATTGCCAGTTTGATCTTTTCGTCCAGAATTTGCCTTAAAATGCGGTGGGACGCGCCAACGCCGCTATACAGCGCCGAGAAAATGATGTTGGAATCCACAGTGATAATCATCGTATTATGATAGCGTCGGCGGACATATTTGGCAAGAAGAAAGTAGACCTGGCGGGAAATACAAAAATCTTTTGGCAAAGAAACGGACTAACGCCACCCGGTTGAACTAACGCAAAAAAGCCGTTCTCACACTGGAGAACGGCTTTTGCTTTATCACTCGCTCTGGTTTACTTAGGGGTTTGTGATCGAATTGTCAGCGCCCGCAGAGCTAATGCCACCGACACAGAATTCTCTTGCGGGTACTCCGCCTACCACATTCCGCATTTCTTTTTTGGTTAACTTCTTCATTTTGCTTCTCCTTGTCCGTTTGGACGTTAGTCAAACATTATCAAACAACAGTGATTTAACTTGTTTTGGCATTCCTTTCAGGTTTACCGGAGAGCCGACTTTTTATTGCGCTCTCAGGATTAATATTAAGCAAAGGACGTGCCAGAAATATTTAATAGTGAGTAGTTAGTAGTTAATCGTTTGTTTATCAATGAGTTATGTTTATTTTTTAATAATTTAGGCGCGATGACGTGGTTCAGAGCTGAGATAAATTAGATTCTTTATAACGAATTAAATTCTCTATATAGAATATAAAATTCTACATAGAGAATTTAAAGTGCAGAAATCAAAAGCCGTGCGCTGACACGATGAAATATTCCGGTTGACAAAGCGGCGGAATATTATTTATAATGGCTCGTGAAATGAGAAAATGAGATAAGACGATGAAAATTCAGCTTTGCCTAATTTTGCGTGAGCAGTTTTCGAGGCAAGCCTTTGTAAAACACCGACAACTGATGAGGCATTTATGGAGAATAGCGATAACTTTCCCTTGATTTCTGCGCGCGAGAATGCAGAAATCGGCGTAGCCTGTATTGCCATGACGCTGGCTCATTACGGACACAAGCATCTGCTCAATGTGGTGAGAGATTTGGCGCATCTTAATTGCAATCCGGAGATTAATTGGGAGCGAATCAATGAAATATTCCAGGCGCTTGGCTTTGTCTCCGATACGTATGAAACGACGTATGAATGGCTTTTAAAAACAAATTTACCCTGCATCGCCGTCTACAAGGAGCCGGTTTTATCTATCTTAGATGCGGGCAATTATTTTATCGTTGTCTACAAAGCAACGGCTGATACCGTATGGATAGCCGATCCGCTAAAAAGGAAAAAATACACGCTTTCAAAAGAGGAATTTGAGGAAAAATGGGCCGGCATTGTGGCCACAGCGATTCCGACAGAAAACGTATTGCAGGATCAGGACATAAAAGAGAAAGTTGAAATTTTTCGGGCAATGGAAAATAAAGTCCCGCGCCCTATCACGTCTATCCGAGCCGCGATTGCCCAAGAGCAGGGGGAAAATCGGCCTGTTTATGATCTGCTTATTGTCGGTGCGGGTCCGGCGGGCTTGTTTTGTGCGGTAGAAGCAAAGAAAAAGGGGTTAGATTACCTGATAGTTGAAAAAGGCGCTTTAGTCAATTCAATTTGCCAGTATCCGAAGAATATGAGCTTTATCACGCCGGTCTATCTGTTGGAAGTTGATGATGTGCCATTTAAACCTAAATTGAGCGATTTTACGATTTTGGGCAAACATTTTGGGCCATTTTGGGTTGTATGGCAAGCTTTGGACGGAAATTTGGCGGATC
>CAYOLL010000324.1:0-2589 GCA_964404765.1 uncultured Gemmatimonadota bacterium
CCGGACAGCGCCTCCGACGGCCTGGCCGGTTTGACGATGGTCATGCATCCGCTGCGCGTCGATCCGGTCGTTTTTGAGGAGTTTGCCGACTTTTTCCGCCGGCTCAACCTGCGTGTTATTGAAATGACGCCGGAAGCGCACGACCGGGCCATGATGCATTCCCAGGCATTCACCCATTTGATTGGCCGCATCGGCGAAAAATTGGATTTGAAGCCGACCGGCGTAGACAGTACGGGCTTTCAGCAATTGCTAAAAATTCAGAAATACGTGGTAAACGACCGCATGCAGCTTTTTCACGACATGATCTCCTACAATCCCTACGGTCTGGAAATGATCGCCGAGGTGAAACGCGCTTTGGAAGAAATCGAAAGCTATCTGCCAAAAACGAATAGCTGATGGCATATTGGTAAAATCAAACCTTGCGAAGGTTAAACTTGCGGCGGATGCTAATATTTTCAAGGCTTTCACAAACTTACAAGCGGGAACCTTCGCAAGGTTAGCCAACGGTTATTGAGAAGTTACCCATTTGTTTCTGTAGCTAATGAATCATTCAAGTTAGAAATTACTTGAAGTTTTGCCAAAAATACGCTAAAGTTGTTTTGTGCTTTTGAATTAATAACGTCTAAACCTTTAATGTAACGGAGGGCTTTTATGGATTTAGTACAAGGAATCATTCGCGCGATCAAGCTTGATGTCAGCCTGTATGAAGAAGTCGAACGCGACCCGAGCACCATGCAATCGGCCATGACCATTGTCGCCATTTCCAGTCTGGCGGCGGGTATCGGCAGCGCGGGCGGTGGCAGTGGTCTGGTCGGGATGCTGTTGCTGTTGGTGTTTACAACGATTATGTCGTTCATCGCCTGGTATGTCAACACGTTTGTCATTTATATTCTGGGGACAAAAGTGATGGCCGGACCCAACACCCAATCGAATCACGGCGAGTTGTTGCGCACGGTTGGCTTTGCCCAGGCGCCGCGAATTTTGCAGATCGCCGGCATTGTCCCGATCGTCGGTCCGCTCATTGCGCTGGTTGCCAGCGTGTGGGCTTTGGTGACGACGGTCGTCGCTGTGCGTCAGGCGCTGGATTATGATGAAACATGGCGGGCGGTTGTCGTCTGCGTGATCGGCTGGGTTATTTCGACGATACTGATTATTATTCCGACGGTTGTGATCGGGGTTATCATGGCGATGCTGGGTATGTCTGCGGGTTGATCCTGTGAGAACTCTGGTTTATCACGACGGCGCATTAGGCGATTTTTTGACCACCCTGCCTGCGATTGCCTTTTGGCGGGAACGACATCCGGAAAGTCACATTACATTTTTGGGCCGCAAGTCTTTTGGCGATTTTGGCCGGGCTTGCGGCCTTTTTGACGTCCGGTTAGACCTGGATCGGGCCGATTTTGCGCTGCTTTTTGCCGAAGCGCTTTCTCCTTTTTTAAAAAACCTGCTGACCGGATTTGATGCGGCGATTGCCTTTGTCAACGAAAAATCGCCGCTTATCCGTCATTTCAAGGCGTGCGGCATCGCCCAACTTTATCTTCAGCCGCCATTTCCGATCACGCCGGAACCGATTGTTGATTATCACCTGCGGCTTTTCGGCGCAGACGGGTTAGCCTATCGCTCACGCTGGCCGGGTTTACAACTGGTGGCGTTCCCAAAGCATGAACCGCTTTCAACGTCTATCCAAACGGTTTTTTTCCAGCCGGGCAGCGGCAGTCCCCGCAAAAATTGGCCCTTAGCCAACTTCATCAGCCTGGGTCATGAATTGGCCGCGTCAGGCCGACAAACGGTCTGGTTGCTGGGTCCGGCGGAGGCAGAAGTCCGCTTACCGTTTAGCGATCCCATTTGGCGGGAGGCGCCGCTGGAAAATCTGGCGGCTGCGCTAAGCCGGGGCGCGTTGTATGTGGGTAACGATTCTGGCATCACCCATTTAGCAGCCATGGTCGGTTGCCCGACCGTCGCGTTATTTGGTCCGTCGGATGCCGGTATTTGGCGGCCCTTCGGATTGCAAACCGCGCTGGTTCAATCCAAAAGCGGCCTGATGACGGATATTTCCATTGCCGATGTGCTGGCAACATGCCAGAGTATCTTGTCCGGTGCGGTTGCTTGGCAGCGTTTCGGGCAAACGTAGTACAGCGTGGCAGAAGTCCTTACGGAGTTATAAACAGGAATTATTTATAATAAAGAATAAAGGGTATCATCAATGAAAATAAGCAGTTATAGATTCTTTTTTATGCCAAATTCCTGTCGAAATAAGTTGGTAGGGACTTCCGCCACGATGTAGTAGGGCGATTTGCCTAAATCGCCCGGCGCGAGCGCGAATAAGGCGATTCGCGCTACATTTTTGCCAGCACAGCCCGCACGATGCCCAGGAAGCGCTTAAAATCCGCATGTTGCGGGACTTTGGCCGTTAATTCCACCCAGATTTTTTCGGCTTGTTGGTAGTAGTTCTTGGCTTGAGCGGGATCGGTTTGTTCATGCACACCGGCTAATTTAAAATACGAAATCGCCAGGCCATTGTATAACTCCACATTCTGCGGATTGGCCCGAACCAATTCTTCCATTAAATCTTTAAATTGCTCAAAAAAG
>CAYOLL010000325.1:0-2589 GCA_964404765.1 uncultured Gemmatimonadota bacterium
TTTAAAATTGTAAACCCAAACAGCCAGAGCGAAACTTTACGCAGAGCCGACATGTTTTTGGCAAAGCCCAACAGCATCAGGGTCGTCGCAAACAGCGCCCACAAAACAGAAATAGCGGCGAAACGCGCCCGTGGGACATATTCGTAAAAGAATGCTGAAGTTTCGATATTCAGCACAAAAAATAACAGCACTCCAAATACGCCATAGAAAAAGCCGGCCTTTTCTCCAACAGTTTGATTCAGGCGGGCAAAGGTAAAAACAGCCCCTAAAACAGCGCCAATGGTTAAAAAACGCTGAACCAGGCGCTCCGTAAAACCACCGCTAAAATACCAGCCAATATCGTCCATGTGAAAGACCACATGATAATCATAAAAGACAAATTTGCCAACGGTGAGAAACAGCAAAACCATGGCCCCGGCCCGCAAGCCCGAATGCTTGAGCCGCAGCGCCAGCCAGTAAAATGTCCCGGCCTGAATCGCCCAAAAAATAGTGATCCAGTGCTCGGAAAAGATGATTGGAATGGTGATCGTTAGAAAGAGAATCGCCTTGGCCAGCAGTATCGCCAATCCGGGTGTGCTTGCGCCCTGCTTTTTAAAGATGTAAGAAGCCATCCAGGCAAAAAGCCCGGCGTAGCTAAGGCTGACTAAACTAATCCAGGGCAGATCAAACAACTCTTTCATCATCCCGTAGTTGATTAAAAAGGAAATGAAGGTGTTCGGGGTCAGGATGAACAAGTCTAAATTTTGGCCGGCGTCGCGCCGCCGCAGATGGTAAACCAGCGGCACAAAACAATAGGTCAAAAAGAAGACATTAAGATAAAAGAAGGTAATCCAGAACTTTTCTTTTTCATAATCATCCATAAACCAGCCGATAAACAGGATATAAGTGAAAATAAAGCCCAGATTGTTGAGGATTTTCCAGTCTTTGAAGAAGGAAATAAAGACAATACCGGCGTTCAGGAAGATCATGTAGGTCATCAGCCCGATCTGATTCGGGTGGCCGGTGCTAAGCAGAATAGGCGTCATAAAACCGCCAATAATGCCAAGTATAGCCAGCCATTTTTCGTTATAAGCCACCGCCAGCATTCCGGCCAGCATCGTGATCAATATCATCAGAAAGAAAGCAAAAAGCTGATTTAACAAGCCGTAGATTGCAAATGCGGCAAAGCTGGCAAAATACAACGTGGCAATGCCGCCACCGGACAGCGACAGGCCAAACATGCTCAAACCGCGCTCCCGGAAACGATTGCCGCCAACCAACAACGCCACACCGGTCAGATAAGCGATGGCGACACGACCGGCTGGATTGACCCAACCTTGCTCAAACGAATATTTGAGAAAATAGCCGATGCCGAAGACCATGATGATCACACCCAGAATCAGCAAGCTGCGCTGGCCGAGCCAGACTTCCAGATCAATTTTTGGTAACATTGGAGCGGGCTTGCTGACTTTGGGCTCGGTGGGCGGTTTAGGAATTTTGGCTTGTACAGGAGGTGGTTCCGGGGTTTTAGACGGCTGCGCACTGATTTCAGGCGCGACAACCGGCGCGGCTTCCGGTATTTGCGGGGCGATGTCCGACTGGACCGGCACGGCTTCGGAAATTACTTCCGGAGCGGTGGCTCGCAACTGCAACTCGGCTTCTTTTTCGATTAATCGAGCGGTGTCGGCCAAATTTTTTACGCGCAGATTCAGATTGGCGGCGGCGCTTTCGATGTCACCGATTTCGCCTTTTAGCCGAAAGTAGATGGAAATTTGACGCAAGGCTTCTTTGGAAAAAGCATTGCCGCAGCCGGTGCAATAGGCATGACTGCTTTTGATTTCGGTCGCGCAACGCGGACATTTCATCAAGAGGCTCCTTTCGATTGGACTCGGCTGAAATTTAACCTGAATTATTCACCACGAAAGGTTTATGAGTTAAAGAGTTGCGTAGCTCGGACGTAATTGCTCAAAAAGCGTGGGCAACCTTGCGAAGGCTTTACTGCAAAACTTGTGAAAGCGTGCACTGAAGCCTTCGCAAGGTTCGGTCTACCATCACTTTTTGAGCAATTACGCTCGGGCAGGCAAAATTTTGGCGTCACGCTCTGCAATCCTTTATTTTCGTGGTTAATTCATGAATTCATGAATTCATGAATAACTCAGGTTAAAATTCCGTTTACACGCCTGCAAATATTACATTGCAAGCATTAAAATTCTACCTGCGCATAACGACCGAAACCAAAAAAATGGCAAAAATATACAATCCGCCACAACAGTTGCCCCGCTAAAATCCAGTACCTCGCTAAAATCCAGCGCCGTAAATTACCCTCAAAACTTCTGCTTGTCAACCCTCTTTTGCACACCGAGTAAAAAAGCCCGCCTGTGAAAACAACTGGTGGGCCTATGTGGAAATTTCACAAATGCCACGCATTGTCCCGTCCTGATATAAGTGACCTGCAAAAACTTTGCGCACTCATTTTATTCTTGATTAATTTAAAATCATTAGATTAATCGAATGTTGATTTAAGTAAAGCTGATTTGGGTGGTGCGAGGTTAACATTGAGTTCACTCTAAAAAGGTAAAATGTCTTGGATATTTGGTCATAACTTATTAT
>CAYOLL010000326.1:0-2270 GCA_964404765.1 uncultured Gemmatimonadota bacterium
TGTGGATGTAGCGGGCCGGCACGCTCAGCACGATGGTGGCCACGCCGCGGCCATCGTTGTGGATGGCGCGGGCATTGGTGCCGCCGGAATGACGTACCGCCACCTGATGGACAATGTTTTTCTGGCGGGCCAGATCAACCACAAACTCGGCCAATTTCGGATTGACAATTGCCGTCGGATCAAACAGCCGAATTTGAACGCCGCGCCCGGATACGCCCTGCGCTATGTCCAGATTTGCGCCGGGTAAATCGTCCGCCGGCGCGCCTTCCATGACGATGGCAATGTCCGGGTTGATAGCATAGGCTGCCGCTTCTACGCCGCGTACGCCCACTTCTTCCTGCACGCTGCCCACGCCGACGACGGTGTTGGGATGCGCCTGACCGGCAATCCGCTGCAGGGCCTGAATCACCAGACCGCAGCCGCAGCGATTGTCAAAGGCTTTGGCCGAAAAAAGGTCGCTATTGGCCATCGGCATAAATGTTGTATACGGGGTAATCGGCTGACCGGGTCGAATGCCGAACTCTTCCATAGCCTGCTCACGGTTAGCCGCGCCTACGTCAATAAACATATCGGCTACGTCCAGTACGGTATCTTTTGCGCTTTTGCTTAGTAAATGTGGCGGCGGCGCCGCCACGACACCCATAATCTTGCCTTTTGGCGTGGTGATTGTCATGCGTTGGCTGAGCAGCACATGGCCCCACCAACCGCCCATCGGCACAAACTTAATAAACCCACTTGCTGTAATGACTTGAACCATAAAACCGACTTCATCCATGTGACCATCCAGCATGATCACCGGTTCGGCCGTGGTCCCGGTATGTTTGCAAAAAATATTGCCCATTCGATCCTGGCGGACTTCGCCAACAGCGGTAAGTTGGGCGCGGAATATTTGACGCAATTCGCCTTCAAAACCGGCGGCGCCATCGGCTTCTGTGAGTTGTTTGAGCAAGGCAATGGCTTGTTCACGCATGGGTCTTCCTTTCGTTAAGTATGAAAGTTTAAAAATGAGTGTAAAATCGGTTGCTTATGATACGGCGCAACGCTCTTACTGTCAAGCTAAAGGAAGCATGACCCCGCTTTTTTGATTGACAAGCCTGCCAAATCCGCTTAGAATAGGTTGCCGAAATGATTACCTTGGATTCGGTATTGGAGTTGGAGATCAAAACCGGAGTAGCAAACTTCAGTTTGCAAGTAACTGCGTGTTAGTTGGTTACGTGATTCACAGGTAATTGCTCAAAAACTGTGGGCAACCTTGCGAAGGCTTCACCGCAAAGCTTGTGGGATTGTGGACCAAAGCCTTCGCAAGGTTTGATCCGCCGCTACTTTTTGAGCAGTTACATTCGCAGGCAAACTAAAGTTTGCTACTCCATTGCGATATTCTTGAAACTCGCTTTGAAACTATTCCCCAAACCCTGACCCGGCAGATAAAAAAAATTGAGGATGTTGCCTGGTTAAGAGAACTGCATAAACAAGCCGTAAAAATTGCCCCGTTGAAAGAATTCAAAATGCTTATTGTGTCGGCGCAAACAAGCCGATCGTTCACCCGTGATCTTTAATCTTAATAATTGAGGAGAATCCAATGGCCGAAGCTGTTTACATGACCAAAGCCAGCTATGACAAGCTGAAAAACGAGCTGGAAGACTTGCAACTTCAACTGCGCACTACCGTCGCTCAGGAAATAAGTGTCGCCAGGGCGCATGGCGATTTGCGCGAAAATGCCGAATATGAGGCCGCCAAAGACAAGCAGCGTAAGTATGCTGCGCGAATCGAAGAGCTTGGCGCAATGCTTGGCGTATCCAGCCTGATCGAAGAATTACAAATTTCCGGCAAATCCGTCAGCGTTGGTACTGAGGTTAAACTGCTTAACCTGCGTACCGCGGAACAAACCGCCTACACCGTTTTGGGCGAAGGCGACGGTAATATCGAAAAAGGTATTATTTCCTACAAAACGGTAATTGCCCAGCAAATGATGACCAAAGAACGCGGCGACGTGGTTAACATAAAAGTGCCGGCAGGTGAAGAGCAGTATATGATTATGGATGTCGAGAGAGTGTTTATATTTTAGCCTGAATTACTCACCATGAAATACACAAAATGCGCGAAAGGTTTATGAACTATATAAAGCGTTGCGTAGCTCGGGCAGGCAAAAATCAAAAATTTTGGCGTCACGCTCTGCAATCCGCTATTTTCGTGTTTCGAGTATTCTGTGGTTATTTCATGAATAATTCAGGTTAAAATTTCGTCTACACTACTGCAAATGTTACATTGCA
>CAYOLL010000327.1:0-2191 GCA_964404765.1 uncultured Gemmatimonadota bacterium
AACAATGGCTTTTATCCATCAACTTTTAGCTTGACTTTCACCGGAATAACTCTGCAGTTAAAAATTGCGGTTTCCCGCGTTATGAAAAATGCCCGAAACCGGGCTTAAATTCCCAGTGAAGCCACCATGACCGCTTTTATGGTATGGACGCGGTTCTCGGCTTCATCAAAAACTCTGGAATGCTTCCCCTCAAAAACTTCGTCGCTGACTTCGCAAATATCAGGGAATTTCTGGGCCATGTCGGTCAAATCGTTATGGAAGGCCGGCAGGCAATGCAGAAAAATCACCCGCTCATTACCGGTCTGCTCGATCATCCGTTGATTGATTTGGTAGTGTTTCAGGGCCGCAATTCGCTCCGGAATCTTATCCTCCTCGCCCATAGACGCCCAAACATCGGTATAGAGCGCATCGGCATTCCTGACACCTTCGCTGATGACATCGGTAATTGTGATGGATGCGCCGCTTAACTCGGCGAATTTGCGGCAGCGGGCCACCAACGCCTGTTCCGGATGGAGCGAGACCGGAGCCACAATCCGAAAATCCAGCCCCATCTTGGACGAGGCCACCATTAGCGAATTGGCCACATTGTTGCGCCCGTCACCCACATACGCCAGCTTGATGCCGCGCAGATGTCCAAACTCCTCGCGGATTGTTTGAAAATCGGCCAGGGCCTGGGTCGGATGAAAGCGGTCGGTCAGGCCGTTCCAGACCGGCACGCCGGCATAACGGGCCAGCGTCTCCACGGTTTCGTGGGCAAAGCCGCGGAATTGGATGCCGTCAAACATGCGGCCAAGAACACGCGCCGTATCGGCCACACTTTCCTTTTTGCCAAACTGAATATCGCCCTTGCCCAGATATTCCGGATGCGCGCCTTCGTCCACACAGGCCACGACAAAGGCGCAGCGCGTCCGGGTGGACGGTTTTTCGAAAATCAACGCGATGTTTTTGTCCTGCAGTTGTTTGCCGGAAACGCCGGCCCGCTTGTTGGCCTTAAGCTTGTCGGCCAAATCCAGCAAGTACTTGATTTCGTCCGGCGTAAAATCCGCCAGGGTTAACAGATGACGCCCCTTCAAATTAAAAGCCATGTTTTCACCTCGGGTTGAGTCGTTCACAAAATTTGATCTTCCAAATTTTCAAGGCCTGGAAAATCTCTACAGCATCGTCAGTTCGCGGATTAAGAACGTCAACCAAATAACTTTGTGGCCGGATTGGGTGACCCTAAGGGATTTGCTTTTTTAAACCCTTAGGGTCTGGTCTCCTCGAAACACACCCTTAGGGTTGAAGAGCAAATCCCTTAGGGTGAACTTACTACATTGGAAAATAAGTTTTTATATCTCACGCGAAGGCGCAAAGACGCTAAGAAATACGAAAAGCCTATCTTTCTTTAACTTGCGCCTTCGCGACTTTGCGTGAGACCGGAAAAAACTTAATTTACAGCATACTTACCCAAATTATTAAATTGACGTTCCTTAACCATATTTCCAGGAAAAAATACAATGCTCATCTGAAAACGGCAAGAACAATGCGGACTCTGTTTATAAAACGATTGTTAAAAATAGCGCAAATGCCGGCAAACTGAAGCTTGCCCCACCAAAACCTTCGGCGCGCATTGAACAAGACAATAGCCGCTTGGAGTCTCTCTGTCACTCTTTTCTTTTGACCGGGATTTATTGGGAATTTGTGATTCAATTGGCGGAGTACTCATGCCACGGCACACTGGGATTCATCACGAAATCAAAAAACGAATCCTGCTTACGCGCGTCATAATCAACATCATTTTTGCCTGCTTTGGCGCGTATTACATCGTGCTTAGTCTGCGCTTTCCGCCTGAGCATATCCTCCATCTCAGTGGCGATATTGCGTTTTTCTTTTCGGTATCGCTGGTGGTCGATTATCTGATGTTCGACATCATCACCCGTCAGGTCAAGCATTACGATCTAACCGGCGAAAATGCCACACCCGCCTATCTGGAAGCACTGCGCTTTCCCGCCCGCTACTTGCGTCTCAGCGTGGCGAACTACGGTTTTGCGCTGTTGTTCATCATTGTGTACATGTCGATCGTCATCAGTATTAGTTGGTGGCAGAAAATAAACTTGTTTATCGGCGGCCTGGTGGTCATGGTGCCGATGCTGGTCATAACCTCACTCTCGCGTACCAAATTGTCCGAAATTGGCTACGAAATTTGGCATAA
>CAYOLL010000328.1:0-2177 GCA_964404765.1 uncultured Gemmatimonadota bacterium
AAATAGTGTAACTTATATCAAGCCTTTTTTTGTCTTGACAAAGCAGTCCACTTTAGATGGCCGCGGGGTGTTTTATTTTTTATTTTACGGAACGTCCCTAAATCTTAAATCTTGCATTGCAGACGTTCAATGCCTAACAAAAAAAGACCCTTTGGATTTTGCTTGTCCAACGGGTCTTTGTTGTACGCTCCATTTTTTTCGTGCAGATTTTCTATTGCTGGTTGATATTTACCTAATGCCGGTGGCTTGTTTTGTTACTTCAATCTTAGTTCTCCCCACTCAAACTCAAGAAAATATACAGCAAAATCAATCCGGCGATCACAGCCAGCGTAATCTTGATCCAGCTCCACGGCCGCTCGCCCTGCACTTCACCGGTGCAACCGTTGACGATGAAGCGATAGACTTTGCTGCGATATTTGTAGGCGCTGATCCAGATGGGCAGCAGGATATGTTTAAACAGGACATCGGCATAGCTGCTGTTTTTCGAATGAATTTGCTGCTCGTCCCCGCCGATATCGCGCCGAATGGCCTGGTCAATAATCACGGCCATTTTATTCTTGCCGATTTCAAAGCCTTCCTTTAATCCAATGGCGTAGCTTTCTGCCCGGAATCCGCGCAAAAACTCGTCCTGATAAGGCTTGAGCTGTTTCATATCCCACGGCTCCAGCGCGTCCACTTTATCCATCGGCAACGACTTGCTGGCCGGCACCGGTAGGTCGTCAAAATTAACCGCCACGCGGCCGGAAGCCGGATACCAGCGGGTGCGGCGTTCGGTGCGCTTTTTCCCGTCATGACCGGTGACGGTGACATAATAATGTTCACCGCGCTGACCGGTGTAGGCGGTCAATGTCCGGGCGTCAAATGTCCAATAGGGCATGTAGGTGCCGACCAACCGGCTGTCGGCACGGGCGTATTCTTTTAAGTCGTTGGGGGCAAACCACAGGCCGCTGAGCCATTTTTGGAAGGAATCCTGCGCGGTGCGTTTTTCAACTTTAAAGGGCAAAACGGCAATCGGCTTGATGAGTTGCGTGGCCTCGGCGGTCAACACTAAGCTGGCGCCGCAATAGGCACAGGCCGCCGCAGTGACATTGGGTTCCAGCGTCGTTTCTGCGGCACATTCCTTGCATTTCACCACCATCACTTTATATTGCGGCTGTTCTTTTTGTTGCGTGGCCAGATATTGAAATAAATCCGTCTCGTAGATCAATTTTTCGGACAGGGCGATTTGATTTTCCACGCCGCAATAGGGGCATTTGAGATTCGTCGTGCCCGGCGCAAATTTAATGTCAGCGCTGCAACCGGCGCAGGCCATTTTGGTCGAATTGCCTTTGGCGGCGGTCACGGCCTCCACTTTTTTGGGCATCTGCTGCAAGGCATTTAGTTCCGTCCGGCCATCTACCCAAATTCCTGCGCACTCCGGGCATTGTTCAATCTGAACAGCCGCGTTGTTGACATTATAGGTCAACGCCTTTAGTTCGATTTCGCAACGCGGGCAAGTCAGCCGGCTGCTTTGGACGCTGTCGGCTTTAGGCAGGCCGTTTTGCCAGCCGGCCAGACCGAGTTCGCCACCGTCTAACCAGATGCCGTTGCAGGTTGTACAGACATCAATCACCAGATTCTCTTTGGTTTCTTCGGTCAACATGGGCTGTTGACATTTGAGGCATTCGATTCGGGCAAAGTTTTCGTTGGGCATGGCTTGGCTCGGATGTTGGCAGGTTTGAAACAAAAAATAGAACGCGGATTCGCGCGGATTAAACGGATGTTCACGGATTTTTTTGAGTTGAGAAGGCGCTTCTTTGTCTTGCTGTAACCATTCAGCCACTAATGAGCACGAACAGACACGAACAGAAAAAGCATTGGAAATTTAAGGCATCTTTTAAAAAATCGCCCAGAACCAAACTGCCTTTGTTTTTATTCGTGAAAATTTGTGTAATTCGTGACTTTTTAAATAGTTACGTCTTGCTTTATTTATCCGTAAAATCCGCTTTTTCCCGTAAAAGTCCGTGTTCTATGTATTCTATGCGTGGATAAATTGATGCAGGGCAACGAGTTGCTTCAGTATTTTTTCTATGTCGGCTAAGGGCAGTTGGGTTTTGGCGTCGGAGAGGGCCTTTTCCGGGTCGGGATGCGTTTCGATAAAAATGGCGTCGCAGGCGCCGGTGGCAATGGCAGCCTTG
>CAYOLL010000329.1:0-2165 GCA_964404765.1 uncultured Gemmatimonadota bacterium
TGGTACATTTTTATTTGCCGATTTTTGGTACAGTTTAATGTGCCGATTTACAACATTAAAAGTTGTGAGATAACGGAAGGGAAACTGCCTAAAAAGCAGGCCAAACTCGTTCTGGCCTGGGCCGAGATTCATCAAGATGAATTGCTGGCGGATTGGGCATTGGCGTCGAAAGGTGAACTGCCATTTAAAATTGATCCTCTAAAATAAGCTGGAGCTGCCCATGTACTTAGCCATCATCGGTGTTAAACCGCTCAAAGATCATAAACTGCTGCTGAAGTTCGAGAATAACGAAGAACGGTTATTCGACCTTACACCGTATCTGGCTGTAGGGAAGTTTGCCGAATTGCGCGATGTTTCGTTGTTCAATTCCGTCAAAGTCAGTTTTGACAGCATTGAATGGGTTAACGGATTGGATCTGGACCCGCAATTTTTATACGATAAAAGCGAACCTGTCACCGAAGCGGTAGGCGCACATAGTTTACAACAGGCCGAGTCGGTTGAAGCATTTTGTGTTGCCGGATAAAACTTGCATTAAAAATAGACGAAAATCATGAATCCAAATCCGGTCTTTTCCACGTTACTTGAGCAACTTCAGGCCGATTATTACGCCGACCGTTGTCTCATCGTCATACAAAACCGCGAATCCGGCGAGATTGTCGTGCGGGCGCGTTCGCCTAAAATGCCGGCGAAAGACGTGCAGTTTAGCCGCGCCATCTGTGCTGAAGCAATTGCAAACCGGTATGTCATTCGCGAAGAAAATGCCTCGGCCCCCGCCTCCAAATATAGCGGCAACGAAAGCTTGAGCGGTTTGCACTTCGTCTCCATTCTGGCTGCGCCGATGTTGTTGCCTACAGGAGAAGTTGTCGGCGCTTTGTATTTGGATCGACGACAAATGCAGAAAGGCCAGTTTACTCTTGACGATCAAAAATTTTTGGCGCGTATGGCTAAAGTGCTCACGCCGATTTTGCAACAACACGAAGAGTTGCTGCGCCAAATGGAAGTCGGCTTAATTGGCCAAAGCCCGGCTATGCGGGAATTGAAAGTAACCATCGCCAAAATCGCCCCGACCGAGGCGTCTGTGCTGATTCGCGGGGAATCGGGCACGGGCAAAGAATTGATCGCCCGCGAGATTCACCACCAAAGCCGCCGCGCCACCCGAAGCTATGTAACGATCAACATGGGCGCGTTGAGCGAAACGCTGCTGGAAAGCGAACTCTTTGGCCATGTCAAGGGCGCGTTTACCGGCGCACATAAAGATAAGAAAGGCTTATTCAAAGAAGCCGATGGCGGCACAATCTTTCTGGACGAAATCGGCGACGCCGCTTTGGCCACGCAAGTCAAGCTGTTACGGGTGTTGCAGGAGGGCGAGTTCACCCCGGTGGGCGGCACAAAGACAGAGGAAGTGGATGTGCGGGTTATTGCCGCCACCAACGCCGATTTAGCCGAAAAGATCAAGGCCAAAACCTTCCGCGAAGATTTGTTTTTCCGGCTCAACGTGATTTCATTGACCACGCCGGCCCTGCGCGACCGGCGTGAAGACATTCCGCTTTTGGCCACACATTTTCTCCAAAAACTTAACGCCAGACACAACAAGACGGTTGACAGCTTTGCATCCGACGCGCTGGACTTGATGCAAAACCAGGCTTGGCCGGGCAACGTGCGCCAACTGCAGCATTTGATCGAGCAAGTTGTGGTTCTGCATGAAGGCTGCGGCTCCATCACCGCCGCCGAGCTTTTCCCCGACCAAAAGCTGCGTCTTTCCGCCGAACAGTTGCGTGGCTTGAGCGGTAAAAATCTCAACAACATTCTTCAGGAAACAGAACGGCATTTTGTGAACGAAGCCTTGCAACGCCATAATTGGAATAAAACCAAAGCCGCCGCCGAACTAAAGATCAGCCGCATGCAACTGGACCGCCTCATCAAACGCTACGAATTGACTCCGCCCGTTGAATAGTGTAACAGCCCGCATCTTGTATCATTCTGTTACATACTCCCGCAACTTATTATATTGATTTCAGTTACATCCCCTTGTCTGTATCTGCGATAGCAAATTTGTAATCGGATGTTACAGATTTCATCACTTCCTCTTTTTTCTCATCTACTCCTGTAACTTCAGACCACCTGATCCGCGTGAAACTGGAATGATACCATTTCATAAACCAGTT
>CAYOLL010000330.1:0-2054 GCA_964404765.1 uncultured Gemmatimonadota bacterium
TCGTAATGCTATGTAAATATTATCTTTATACGATAATGGTTGACGTCAATTTAAACATGGATGAACAGGATAGACAGAATTTTTATTTTTTTTATTTATTCTGTCCATCCTGTCTATGCCATGTAAAACAATTTTTATTTCCAACATGGATGAACAGGATAGACAGAATTTTTATTTTTTTATTTATCCTGTCCATCCTGTTCATCCATGTAAAAGAATTTTTATTTCTTTGGCTCCGGCAGCGGGTCACCGGTTTCACGCATACCAATGATATTTAAAGCTTCATTGAATTTGAATTCCCAAAAATGTCGCTGACTGCATTGCGTAACGCAGTCGCCCCAGCCGCGCACAAAAACAATTTTCCATTGTTCCGGCTGCCACTCAATCCAGATGTTGTCGCCGTCACCGGCAGTGGAATCGGCTTTGGCGTAGGCTATGCCGGGCAATGCGTGGAGTTGTCCGGCCAGCGCCGGCACATTCAACGCGCGCTCGTAATGAAAGCGATAGTCATCGCCGCCGGCAGATTCGATAAGCCGCGGAGGGTAGCGCCGGTTTAGCAGATTAAGCGCATCGTTGCCGGTATTTAACGGGTCTTTGGAGTCAAATGCAAGGGTATCGCGGCGGATGCCAACTTGCAGCATTTTGGGATTCCAGGGCAGACGCACATGAATTTCCCGAATGTCCGGATTGTATTGTCGGGCAGATACCAGCATTTTTTTGATGTTGGCAATCACAGCCGGATCCGGCAGGACGCTGTTGGCAATCTGAAAGGAAAGGATTTCGGCATCGTCATGGATTTCGCGTCGGATAGAGTCGGATTGGCTGATTTGTGGGGGCGGCGTGGTGCAGCTCATTAGCCCAAAAAGTATGAAAGACAGGATTAGGTAAAGGTTGCATTTCTTCATCAGGTTTTTGCCTCAAATTGGGAGCCACATGTAGAACAGGTTATTTTTAGCTTTTTTTCCGCCGGCACCCGCAAGACTTGGAAGCAGTTCTGGCAACAGATGGTGGCGTCAAAAGCATCTTTTTGCAATAATTTGTACGGGGCTTTTTCAAGATCACTTTGAATTCGTTGTATCGTATGAATTTGTTCCGGTTTCAGATGGCTGGCCAGGAATTCCAGCGAGACGCCCTGCTGACGATAATAAACAGCTGAAACAAAAAGCAGATTATTGGTATTGATATAGTAGCTGAATTCGGGCTCAATATGACGCAACAAATCTACTAAATCTTCCAGGTCGTTCAGAAAGACAAGGCCAAGTCCGATAAAAATGGATGTATAGTCGTACAGATGCCGACTTTTAACTTTCTCGGCAAATTCGCGGCGTTGAAAAGCCATAAAAATGCGGGTACATTCGTAAGCAAGAAGTGACTGTATTGCGCCTTTGCTTTGTTTTAAATCAGCCGGAATATAAAAATCAAACCCATGAAAATCGTTTAGCTGAACACGAGGCGGTTCGTTTTTGGCTGTATAGCTCACTTTCACACCACTATTCGGCACTTGCAAATAGTCCAGGATTGCTTCGACAATGCGAGCGCCGTATTTCTCGGCATTTGGCTCCTGAACGATGCTTGGGTCTAGTACAAACACGGCCTGATTTTTAACAAAGGTCAGGTTTTGTGTTTCCAGATAAAGCAGGGGCAGGTGGTCTTCGGGGGTCTTTTGATCGCCGGCGGTACTAAAGTTGAGCAGCGAAACATGTGACCGCTTAGCCATTTTATAAAGGAAGTAGATAAAGATAATGCTTAATAAAATAAATAACTGGGACATTCAAAAATCTCTCGTTTTAAAGTTATATTGTTTTGGCAATATTCTGTGGGCAGATTCCTACGGAATGACCGTGCCAGGAAGTAAAAGTATACCAAGTCGTCTTTCTGAAACAAGAACCCATCAGGTTCATGGGATTAAGATGGCTTAATTTGAAATCTTGTACTAGTCAACGACCTGTCGAACACTGTCATTCCGAAGGAATCTTTTTGCAAGCTTGTACAAACCCCGTTAACCTGAATTATTCATGAAGTGACAAAAAAAGCAAGCATTTTTTGTCATAACA
>CAYOLL010000331.1:0-1905 GCA_964404765.1 uncultured Gemmatimonadota bacterium
GCCCATTGCCCATTGCCCATTGCCCATTGCCCATTGTCCATTGTCCATTGCATAAAAATCTATGATCCGAACCCTGGTCGTCGTAATCTTTATACTGAATGCCGGGATTAGCCAGGCATTTATAAACGCTCATTTTCGGCATATTTCGGTCGAAGAAGGGCTGTCGCATAGCACCGTTTATTCAATCTTGCAGGACCAGCAGGGCTACATGTGGTTCGGCACCCAGGATGGCGGCTTGAACCGCTATGACGGCCACAGCTTTAAAATTTTCCGCCACGATGCTTCGGATTCCACTTCTCTGCCGTCGAATAATATCAGCGGCTTTATGCTTCAGGATTCAAGCGGCTTTATTTGGCTTGGCACCTGGGGCGGCGGTCTGGTAAAGTTTGATCCGATGACTGAAAAATGCGCGGTTTTTAAGCATGATCCGGCGGACAGCGCCAGTCTGAGCCATAATCGCATTCAATCCGGCCAGATCACTCGCAGCGGCCAGCTTTGGATAGGAACGGCCGGCGGCGGTTTAAACAAGCTCAGTTCGATAATCGACGGGAATGGTCCGTCAAGAGCCATTTTTACGCATTACCAAAATAACCCGCAAGACCCGCGCAGCTTAAGCAACAACCGCATTTGGGATGTGGTCGAAGACCAGCGCGGACATCTATGGATCGGCACCACCGACGGTTTAAATGACTTTGACCCACAAACCGGCCTCTGTGTTCGCTACATGTCCGAGGCCGGCCATCCCCACACGCTAAGCAATCCGGTTGTTTCCAAAGTTTTTATTGATCGAAACCAAACCGTTTGGGCCGGCACCTCGCGCGGCCTGAATCGTCTTGACTCCGCTACCGGCCAACTGACCCGAATTTATCCCGATTCTACACTGATCGACACAGATGTCAACGCTATCTATGACATTGTGGAAGATGACAAGGGCAATTTTTGGGTGGCCACGTTAGGCGGCGGTTTATTCCTGTTTGATCCAAAAACCAACCGTTTTGTAATCAACTATAAATATCAGGAATTTGATCCGCGTAGTCTGAGCGGTAATTTTCTGCGCCGGCTCTGGCTTGATCGCAATAATGTTTTGTGGATTGCGGCGCAAAGTCGCGGCTTGTGTACGCTGGATTTAAAGCCGCCCAAGTTCCTGCTGTATGAGCATAAATTTTATGATCATAACTCCCTGAGCGCCAATTCGATCAAGGCGATTTGTGAAGACGACTCGGGCCAAATCTGGCTGGCCACCGAAGGCGGCGGGCTCAACCGGTTCGATCCCGCCACAGAAAATTTCTACCACTACTTTGATCAGTCACCGGAAAAAAATCCACTGACCGACAATCGTATTTATTCGGTTTATCAAGACCGCCAAAAAGATTTGTGGATTGGTCTGGAGGATGGCATTGCCCGCGTAGACCCAGACCGTGGCCGGACGCAGCTTTATCTTTACCCGGAAGGCGATTCGCGCCGAGCCAGCAGCAGCCGGGTAAACGACATGCTGGAAGACAGCCGTGGCCGCTTCTGGGCCGGCAGTCAGAACGGTCTGGACTTGTTTGACCGCGCAACCGGCTTGCGCACGACCTTTTATCCGGATGCAAAAAATTCAGCCGCCATCAGCGACAACCGTATTTGGGATTTGTACGAAGATCGCTTCGGCGCGTTGTGGATTGCCACGGAAAGCGGCCTGAATATGTTGAATGAAGATCAGCAAAGCTTTACCGTTTACTTGCCGAACCCGCAGCAGCCGGGCAGTATCAGCGGCGCCAAAGTCTATTGCGTAACGGAAGACCGGCAAGGCGAGATGTGGATCGCCACAGGGGCGGGTCTGAACCATTTTGATCGGACCACAAAGCAGTTTAAGTTGACGTCAACCATTATCGTATAAAGATAATATTTACATAGCATTACGAA
>CAYOLL010000332.1:0-1882 GCA_964404765.1 uncultured Gemmatimonadota bacterium
TTAGCAGAAAATTTTTTTATTAAATATCTTAATTCAGCATCAGTACAAATGTCATTTCCAAACTTTCCGGTTAAAGATATCCAAGGCGGATTCCCAATCACACAATCAAAACCACCATTTTTGAAAATTTCCGCAAACTCATCTTTCCAATCAAAGGCATTAATACGCTTCTTTTCCTCAAGGTTTAAATCTAAGCCCAATTGCCCGTCGTAAAAATCGTTGCCGATGAGCGAATTGCCGCATTTTATATTCTTCGTCATATCCGGCAGGATGGAGCCGCGCGGGAACAACTCCTTCTGTTGCTCCAAACCCTGTTCCAATGCCTTTAAGTATAGACTCATAATAGTCACTTCCGTGGCTTCGCGGTCAATATCCACGCCAAACAGGTTATTCTTCAGGATGTTGCCCTTTTTCTGCATGGTCAGTTGAATTTCCCCATTGGGCAAAATGACATAATCCTTGTGATACCGCTTGTCCTGCAAATGGGAGGCATACCACGCCTGATGATATTCCACCAAATACTTAAACGCGCCAAGCAAAAACCCGCCGGAACCGCAGGCCGGATCAAGAATTTTGATATTCTTGATTTCATCCGGGGTGAGTCCGTTTGTAGTGATGGATTTATCCGTCAGTTCAACATTGTTCGCCGCTGAATCCGCCACAATAAGCCGCCCGACAGTGTTTTTGACAATGTAATCCACGATGTATTGCGGGGTATAATAGACGCCGCCGGCCTTGCGCACTTCCGGCTTTTCCTCTACTTTGGCCCGATGACCATCGGTCAGGCGAATCTTGCTGCCGAGGAAGCGTTCATATATCTGGCCGAGGATTTCCGGCTCAATCACATCAAACTGAAAGGGCGATTTGGGCCAGCACATCTCGCCAATAATTTTCTTTAACGTCTTATCATCAATCGTCTGCTTTTCGCTAAAATGTTCTTTAAAAATCAGACCGTTATACTCACTGTTCAAACGGCGAAAAACAGGCACCAGAAGGCTATACGTATCCTCTTTAGCCTTCGCTGCATTAAGCAGCAGGTCTTCCGGCTCAATACCGCGATCTTCCAGACAACGAATAAAGACCAGCCGGTCAATAATACGCTGCACCGCCTCATTCAGATCGTCTACACTAAGGCTTGTATTGCGCACAGCGATATTACGGGCCAGTTGCTCGCGCCATTCGGTCAATTGCAGCAAAAATTCTTCATCCATCGGCCGGGTATTTTTGCCGATCTTTTTGGTCAATTCCTCCAAACTGCCGCTTTGCACCGCGTCTTTGCTAAAATGAGTATAGAGATGATCCCATTTATCCAAATATTTGCTATAATGCAGGTCAAACTGCTTGAGCAGACCTTGCTCCGGATTGTCAAATTCGGGTTTTTGCAAGGCATTGAAAATGCGCAACTCTTCAAAATCGGTTAAAATAATAATGGGCGCCTGTCCTTTGGTGGAATAGGCATAGCGTTTGGCCTGAAAAATCGGACTTCTGTCCATTAAAGACACATGCGGGGCTTTGGCCTCGACAAAAAACTTAAGCTTGCCGTCCAGACGAAAAGCATAGTCAGGCTTTTTGGTTTTAGAGTTATCCCGCTGGGAAAATTCGCGGTGGACATCCCAAAATTTGCGTAAGCCCGTCTCATCCATGCGCCAGCCCAACGCGGCAAATAGCGGATCAATAAAACGGTTGCGGGTTTCGGTTTCCTGAAATATTTTGTTGAGATATTGAGCTTCGTTGCGGCTAAAATCTTCCACGAGTTGTTCGATTTTGAGCTTGCCTTCTTCGCGGGTCATGTTATGATTCCTTATTCTGATTAATATAAAGTTTAATTCCTGAATTATTCACGAATCTTAACGCAAACGTCGCAATTGACGCTAAAGACGCA
>CAYOLL010000333.1:0-1782 GCA_964404765.1 uncultured Gemmatimonadota bacterium
ATAAAAGCATTCCGGCATGACAATCTCCACTTCCGTAAAACTATTCCAAGAGCCAAACAAATCAAGCGTTTGCGTCGTTTGCGCCGTTTGCGTCTCTTGCGTTTATGAATTATTCAGGATAATATCCGATGCCGTCCGGCGGCACGCTCCGGATAGATTTTATGGTCGATCCGCCCGCTTTAAATTATATTGCACGACTTGATGGCTGCCTTTGCCGCCAAACCGCTTTAACCTGCCACAACGTATCTTTGAGAGGCGTTATCTATGCCCGTTTTAACCGGGAAATCGCTTGAGTCATTTATGTGGTGGTTTATCTTGCGGCGGTTCCTGTGCCTGATGTGCATTAAAGGCACACTTTAATTATTTATCTTATGGAATTAACTATGGAACTCAATCTCCCGATTTTAGATCAGGTAACTGACTGCAAAAATCTGCTTATCGCCGGTATGGGTGGCGGATTTGATATTTTTTGTGGCCTGCCGATTTATTTTGAATTGCGACGGCGCGGGCATTATGTTCATCTGGCCAATTTCAGCTTTTCCCCTATCCAACAGTTCAGCGGAGGTGTGCGCTTGACTGAAACGCTTGTGGGAGTGACGGCTGATTACACGGGTCCGTCCGTCTATTTTCCGGAGTTGTACTTGTCGCAATGGTTTGCCGAAAAACGTAACGAAGCCATCACAATCTGGTCTTTCCAGAAAACCGGGGCTCGTCCATTGCTCAAGAACTATCAGACCCTTGTGGACAACCTGAACATTGACGGCATTTTACTCATTGATGGCGGCGTGGACAGCCTGATGCGCGGGGACGAATTGGGCACAGGAACGCTTGTTGAGGACGCTTGCTCCTTATTCGCCATCAATGCGTTAACGCACATTTCAACACGGATTGTAGGCTGTCTGGGTTTTGGAGCTGAGCAAGACATTACCTATGCCCATGTATTTGAAAATATAGCGGGACTGACTGAAGCCGGCGGTTTTTTAGGCGCATGCTCGCTAACCCCACAAATGGAATCCTATCTGGCCTATGAAGAAGCCGTGTTGTATGTGCAAAACAAGCCATATCAAGACGCCAGTGTCATCAATTCGTCCATTATTTCAGCCGTACGCGGACATTATGGCAATTATCATTTGACCTCAAAAACCCGTGGCAGCCGGCTATGGATTTCCCCGCTGATGCCCCTCTACTGGTTTTTTGACCTGCCTGTTTTGGTTAGTCGCAATTTATATTTGCCACATTTGGCGGAAACCGATACGTTTATGGACGCTGTGGGTATTTATATGCAGGATGCGCGGCATTTCCAGACGAGAGCGTCGGCGCGTATCCCGTTGCCATAGGCTATGACTTTATACTGATTAAGGGTTAGAAATTGCATTTCAATTCGATGTCATGCCGGAATGCTTCTATCCGGCATCTTGCTTACCTGTAAGAAGATTCCGGCTAAAAACGTGCCGGAATGACACTTTGTACAATTGCAACTTCTAACCCTTAACGAGAATACAATCTGGTTTTTGAAATGAAACTGCTGGAAGGTATCTTTCAAACATGGTAGCGCCGAAAAATTGTTTGCTCCGACAACCCAAGAATATCATCTACACAACATGACTCTTAACGACACTGACCCAACGGAATCTGTCGCCGGTGCAGATTGGGAGGCGCTCAAATGATTTCTATCGAAACCCTAAACGAAATCACTCGCCGTTTAGTGGCGGAGTTTAAACCTGAACAGATTATTCTCTTTGGCTCGTATGCCTGGGGCGAACCGACGCCGGACAGCGACCT
>CAYOLL010000334.1:0-1778 GCA_964404765.1 uncultured Gemmatimonadota bacterium
ATAAAACTCAAAACTTGTAATCAAAATCGGGAAGTTATTTAAACGCCGTTCCTAAATCCAGAATATCGGTAATCAGTTTGAGCAGATGTACGCCGCTGCTCTCGATGACGTCAATGGCCGGCAGGTAGCATTCGGGAAATTTTGGGTCGCGCTTAAGAATCTGGACATAGCCCAGAATGCCGTTCAGCGGGGTGCGCAGTTCATGACTCATGTGGGACAGAAAGACGCTCTTGGCCTGATTGGCTTTGTCGGCCGCTTCTTTGGCCTGGCGCAGGGCATCTTCCGCTTGTTTCCGGTCGGTAATATCCTGCAGGAAGCAGAAGAAGCGCCCGCCTTTTTCCGGCAGGTATTGCACGGAAACCGCCACGTCATAGACATGGCCGTCTTTGCGGCGGTGGCGCGTTTCAAAACGATCCGCGCCGGCAGCCATGATTTGAGCAATACGCTGTTTGGTGTCAGCCGGTGTTTCGTTGGCTTCCAGGTCCGGGATAGTCATCGCCAACAGTTCTGGCTGGTTATAGCCGCTCATGCGGGCATAGGCTTCGTTGACCTCCAGCAAACGTCCGGATGTATCCACCAGCCAAAAGCCATCAATAGCCGTTTCGATAATCTGCCGGAAATGGGTCTCGCTTTCGCGCAGCGTGTCTTCCGCCTGCCTTTGGACGGTGATATCGGTAATGGTAGTCATACATTCGTCTGAATCGTCTATATCACGGCTGCAAAGCTGCACCCGGCACGGCCGGTCATCGGGCAAGATCATTTGCAATTCACACGTTTGCCGTTCCAGGCGCGCCTGCTGTCGCCCGGTGGAAAAAACCCGGCGCAAGTGGGAATAAAAAATGTCGCGATCATCCATAACTATGTGCGTATAAAGTAATGTACCCAGCAAATTTTCCCGCGCGATTCCCAGCATAGTGGTCATACTCAAATTGGCTTTTAAAATCCGCCCGTTTTTATCCAGTGTGCAGTAGCCCACCGGCGCAAAATCATACAAATCCATATATTCATGCTGAGACGCTTCCAGCAGCGTCCGCGCCCTGAACAACTCGTCATTCTGCATTTCCAACTCGATCTGATGCACTTGCAGTTCATGCATCAATTCCTGAATATCGTTTGGACTGAGGTGATCCACATTCGACGGATTTCCCTGAAACTTTTCTTCGGCCCGGCGGCGCAGTTCAACGGCGCGGGCTTTGTCATCTGCAGTTGTAGTCATGGTTCTGCTTTCCTTTTGGTTTGAGATTAGACATCTTTCCAATTAAATTTTGGAAGTCGATCAAGTTCGTCTATGTTTTGCCCCGTAGGGGCAAAGCTGTTTGTAGCGAGATACGCAAAAATATAGCTGTGATAGCCCCATCGGGGCGGCCTGTGAAACATGATCGGTGTCGTCGCGGTTAAACAGGCCGCCCCGATGGGGCTAAAAGCCGGGTTCGGCTGGGTTCGCTTTTCTACAAACGGACCGCCCCGATGGGGCTAAAAGTCGCGTCGCCGCCGGATTTATTTTGGAAAGATGTCTATTCGTAATTGCCGGCTCATGGAACAAGTTTGTGGAAGAGCACCTTGTCATTCTGAAAGAATCTTTATGAGGCGATAGTAACTGCTTTCAAATCAAGCTGTTAGCAAGTTTGAAAAAAGATTCCTACTGAATGACATCTCACGGCCCCGGTCGCTTTCCACAAACTTGTACCAAGAGCCTAATTGCTCAAAAAGTGGTGGTAAACCTAACCTTGCGAAGGCTTCAGTGCACGATTTCACAAGTTTTGCAGTAAAGCCTTCGC
>CAYOLL010000335.1:0-1729 GCA_964404765.1 uncultured Gemmatimonadota bacterium
GGGAATGACACACTTGGAAGTGTTAGGTACAAAATGGTATTTTATGAAACTTGCCGCGGCGTGGCGCCTTATTTTAGCATTTCACAAACCGGCGTAATTTTTTGATTGCGTGTTTTGACAAAATGCTTTAAACTCTTTGCGTCCAATCTTCCATGAGTGGATCACCCGGCGTTATCCCATCGTAATTTTACTTCATCTCTCAAGGAGAATTCAGCGTATGAAAATTTGTTTAGCTGCGGCGGAAGTTGCACCGTTTGCCAAAACCGGTGGCTTGGGTGATGTGGCCGGTGGCCTGGGCAGGTTTCTGGGTAATGTCGGGCACGATGTACGCGTCTTTATGCCATTTTATGACATTGTCAAAACCGATATCAGTTTTTTCCACACGGTTGACTTTATCCAGCATGTGCCGATTAAGATGGGCGACCGGGTTTATTACTTTTCGCTGCGGACGGCTAGCTTCCCCAACTCGCATGTTCATATCTATTTGATTGACTGCGGTGATTTGTTTTGGCGCGGCAAAATCTACACCAATGATGGCGACGATTATCTTCGATTTGCTTTCTTTAGCCAGGCCGTATTGGCAGCCTGTCAGCACATGGGCTGGGGGCCGGATATTATCCACTTTAACGACTGGCATACCGCGTTAATACCGCTCTACATGAAGACAATTTATGGTTGGGACGGTCTTTTTCATCGCACGAAGACCGTGATGAGCATTCACAACCACGGCTATGGTTATCAGGGTATTTTTCCGGGCCATGTCATTGGCCGGATTGGGTTGGGCGAATACCACAGTTGGTTTCCACTGGAAGACCGCCAGGCGGATTTGGCAAATTATCTTCGAGCCGGCGCGCTTTATGCAGACGCCATCACACCGGTCAGCCGCACTTATGCCAATGAAATCCGTACGGATGAATTAAGCGATAACATGGCCGGGATTTTGCGCCATCGTGGTGAGCGTGTCGTTGGTATTGTTAACGGGGCTGACTATCAGGAATGGAATCCGGAAATTGACCCGCATATCTCGCATCACTATTCTATCCAAAACATTGGCCCCAAAGAAGAAAATAAGAAAGATCTGTTGGAAAATGCCGGTCTGAATTATGACCCGCTTGTGCCGTTGATAGGTATCGTCAGCCGCCTGACCGAGCAAAAAGGATTTGATTTGTTTGAAGGTTGTTTAGCAGAGATTTTGCACAATAACAATGTGCGAATGGTTGTATTGGGCAGCGGCGATTCACGTTACGAGCAGTTTTTTAGCCGGGTCCAAAGTCAATTTCCCAATAAAATGCGCTTTGCCGCCAAATACAGCGAGCCTTTATCCCATCTGATTCAGGCCGCCGGCGATATGCTGATTGTGCCGTCGCGCTATGAACCGTGCGGGCTAACCCAAATCTACGCCATGAAATACGGGACTGTGCCGATTGTACGCAAAACAGGCGGTCTGGCCGACACGGTACAGCAATATGATCCACAGGCGCAGACCGGAACAGGATTTGTTTTCGACCATTATTCGTCCGTGGGGTTAAGCTGGGCGATTAATTATGCGCTATACGTTTTTAAGGAGCAGAAAGACGCCTGGGCCGGTTTACGACTTCGCGGAATGCAGCAAAACTATTCGTGGGATGTGCAAGGACAAATGTACCTGCAAGTTTATAACTATCTGCTGACGCATTAACCTTGCGAAGCATTAGTGTCCGTTCTATAATTTGTTATTACAAAACAAGTT
>CAYOLL010000336.1:0-1704 GCA_964404765.1 uncultured Gemmatimonadota bacterium
CAAGTTTTGCAGTAAAGCCTTCGCAAGGTTACCCACGCTTTTTGAGCAATTACCACAAAACCCGGCGCATTTATTCCAAAACCCAAACTTATTTTATCGACGTTCCTTAACTTCAATCACTTGCAAACCGAAGTTCGCTATTCCGCTACCGCAAGTCTGCAAGTAACGAGCGGCAATAATACAGGAAGTGACCGAAGAATGTCAAGCCCAAACCGATTAGCCGAGTATGCCGGCAGACATGAAAGAAAGCGCCGTACCCCCGCGCTGAAGCGGGGAATAGCACATTTTTAAGAGCCGCTTTCAAAATATCAGCGAACGTCAGACAACAACACGGACTGCAAATCTTCACAAAAGAACGTTGACAATTCTACGCTTTGGGGCTAAATTGGCGCGCTATCTTTTAACTTATTATATTTGACATGGCGCCAATTTAAATTTGAAAGTCATCTGTGCTTTTTTTGCCCCGTAGGGGCAAGCCGTTTGTAGAAAAATATACGAAAACGTAGCGGTGATAAGCCCCATCGGGGCGACCCGTAAAGCATGACTGGTACCGTCGCGGCTAAGCGGGCCGCCCCGATGGGGCTATTCGCCGGGTTCTGTTGGGTTCGCTTTTCTACAAACGGACTGCCCCAATGGGGCTAAAAGCTGCGTCGCGACCGGATTTATTTTGGATTTCTACTGGTTATTCTAAACTTATGGATGCTAACCAAATTCTGGTGCCGATACTGGTCGGACCAACAGCCGTCGGCAAGACAGCAGTAGCGGTCGCGCTGGCCCGCCGCTTAGACGCGGCAATTATCTCCGCGGACTCGCGTCAGGTCTACAAGCGCATGGATATTGGCACGGCTAAACCGGATCGGCAAACGCTGACGGAAATTCCCCATCATCTGATAGACTTTCTGGAAATTCCGGAGGCTTATAGCGCCGGACGCTGGGGCGAGGCCGCCCGAAAAATCATTGACGAACGCATCACCGCCGGCAGGCAGCCGCTTGTTGTCGGCGGCAGCGGTTTTTATATCCGGGCGCTGGTAGACGGCTTTTTTGAAGAGCCGCCCCATGATAAGCGCGAAGCGCTCAAACTGCGGGAAGAATTGGATAAAATGCGGCTGTCTACCCTGCGTCGTCAGCTCAAAGAAGCCGACCCGGTTTCGGCCGAGCGTATTCCGGGCAATGACCGTCAGCGCACGACCCGCGCTTTAGAGGTTTTTACCCTGACCGGCCGGCGTCTGTCCGATCTGCAGGATCAAATGACGGCTGCCGATCAACTCTCTTTCAAGCCGGTTTTTTTCGGCCTGGATATGCCGCGTGATCTGCTTTATGAGCGCATCAACAAGCGCGTTGAGCGCATGATTTTAACCGGCTTGATTGAGGAAGTCGAGCACTTAATTTCCGACGACTACGACCCGGAATGTAATGCCTTGCAAACCGTTGGTTATCAAGAAGTTTTTCCCTATTTACAAGGCCGGCTTGGACTCTATGAAATCATGCAACTGATTCAAAAAAATACCCGGCATTACGCCAAGCGGCAATTGACCTGGTTCCGCAATGACGCGCGCATTCAATGGCTGGATGCGACTGCCCCCGTTGATGCATTAGCCGACGAAATTTGTCACCGCATTGGAGTAGCAAACTTCAGTTTGCCAGTCAATTAAGGAACGTCAATTTAATAACTTTGGGTAAGTTCACCCTAAGGGTTTTGCTCTT
>CAYOLL010000337.1:0-1679 GCA_964404765.1 uncultured Gemmatimonadota bacterium
ACCACACTAGTTATGAAGTTCAAAAAAGTGTTCTAAAGGTCGTTGACTAGTACATAATGGATTGTTTTTCCATGACATAGCAGCGGTTCCAGCGATATTTTTCGCTGAGTTTGACTTCGACCAAATTGCCGCGCTTGTGCAGTTCGTTCCAGATAAGCATCAGGACGGCTACGAGTACCAGCGGCATGGCCACGGTGTAAATGAGCATCTGGTTTTCTAATAACAGTTCGATCAAATCGGTCGGCATGAATATTCCCCTCGGTTTGTTCTTAGCAAAAGAGACGTTATCGTTTTTTATGCTGCCTACTATTTTTGCGTAGAAGGTCAGGCTTGTCAAGCTAAAAAAACAGCCTAATCACTCAACAACACTACCATTATGTCATACAAAGCGTGCGTCCAGGCGGCGATGCCAAAGCCGCGCGCCAGATAGAGCGCATTCAGGCAAAGCCCAAAAGCCAACCGGAAGGTAAAAACCGACAGGCTGAATGGATCACCGAACTCGCCTAAATGATGAATGCCACTAAAGATTGCCGCGCCGACAAATGCCGCCATCACGTAGGTCAACGGTTTGTTATCGGCAAAAAAACTAAAACCCCAAAACAGGCCGCTGACCAAGATCACCCGGAAGAAAAGCTCTTCGTACAAACCGGCGCCGAGTGATAATGTTACCTGGGTCAATAACCCCACACTTTGCAAGCCCAGCACGGGCAGCGTGTGCAGGCCAAAAATATGGCGGATAAAGTCGGACACCAGCCAGGCTGTAAAAATGGCGTAAAACAAACTCTCGATCAGCATATAAACAAAATAATGGCGGTGGATCGCAATTTTGTAACGACGTTCCGACAAAAATACGATCAACCCAACCAGACCGACCACGCCAGCCACGGCCGCGTGGTCCGACAGCCCAATCCCGGCCAGCATTTGTTTGAGCCAAATATCGGCGCTGATACGGATTTCCAACTCACGGTCAAGATTGACGAGCGTAATCAAAAGTTCATACAAAACGAATAATGGCATGACGGCCAAAAAACTGTAGGTGCCGCTGCGGGTTAGCTGAAAATAACCACGCAATTCGGGCGGGGGCGGTTTGGCCGGTGCGGTTGCCGCCAATTCTACTTGATTTCCAGGTTTGACCGGATCAGGCATGGCAAAATAACAGGACCAAAAGTTGAGCGACAATAATGCGCAGCAGCATGGTAAAAGGGTAGACCGCCGCGTAAGCGATTGCCGGCGCTTCGGAATTGTTAAATGCCTCGGCAAAAGCCAACGCCGGCGGATCGGTCATACTGCCGGCCAACAGACCGCATAAATCGGCAAAGCTAAGTTTCATATACATGCGGCCAAATAGCGACGCCATGAGGATCGGAAGCAGTGTAATCAGTGCGCCGCAGCTTAGCCACAGCAGTCCATTACCGCTTAGCAGGATTTCAAAGAATTTTTCGCCGGCTTTGAGTCCGACGCAGCTTAAAAATAGCACAATGCCAAATTCCCGCAGCAGAATGTTGGCATTTGCCGGCATATACCACACTAACGGCCCAATCCGTCCAATCCGACTCAGTGCGATGGCAACCAGCAATGGGCCGCCGGCCAAACCGAGCCGAACTGGAGCCGGCACTCCAAATACTTCAATCGGATAAATACCCAATAAAATGCCGAGCGTGATACCGACAAAGACGGGA